>NZ_JBMPOR010000005.1:0-306585 GCF_049340265.1 Undibacterium sp. Di26W | reverse complement strand
ATGAACTCCACACCTTTAGTGTCATGCCCCAGCGGTGGGTGGTGGAACGCTCTTTTGCCTGGCTTGAGAAATGCCATCGCCTTTGGAAAAACTGTGAGCGACAATTGAATACCAGCTTGCAATTCGTCAATTTGGCATTCCTCGCTTTGCTATTGCGGCGGGGGTGATCAAAAAGATCTCGAACAGGTTCTTAGTCAAATTATTACTTCAATTAATAAATTAAGTGACTTTACTTTTTAATTTGGTTAAATTATAGTGCGACTCAAGGCAGTGTTCAGCTTGCCGATTTCTTGCAAATACAGAATATCTTCGGCTTTGCTGCAATATTCGCAATTTCAAAACGTCTATCCATTCAGCAGCAATATCGGCACGCCTATGCAAAAGCATGCAATGAAATGGATAAAAACCGGAATCATCGTCATGACAAAAATCGATAAGCAAAGTCCAATACAAGACAGGCAGATTGCCATCATAGGTGCAGGGCCGGGCGGGCTGACTTTGGCACGCCTGCTGCAAATGCAGGGTGCCAAGGTGAAGGTGTTTGAAAGGGATATCAATCAGTTTGCCCGCATGCAGGGCGCAACCCTGAACCTGAATGAGGGTTCAGGTTTGTCAGCCTTGCGTGCGGCCGGTTTGATGGATGCGTTTAAGCTGGCGTATCGTCCGGGTGCTGAAAAAATGCTGTTTGTAGATGCACAGGCAGCAGTCATCATCGATGAACTTGGACCAGAGAGCAACGACAGGCCAGAGATTGACCGTGGCCCCTTAAGGAATTTGCTGCTGGCTTCGCTGGCGGATGATACGGTGGTGTGGGATGCCCGTTTCTCGTCTCTGCACAGGACAGAAGAGTCGGTTGAAATCACATTTGAAAACGGCGATAAATTTACTGCTGATTTGCTCATCGCTGCCGATGGTGCCAACTCAAAAATACGTCCCTATATCACTCCGCTGGCACCTGAGTATTCGGGGGTGACGGTGCTGGAAGGCGCGGTAGCTGATGTTGCAAGCACTATCCCGGAATTATATGAATTGCTGGGCGGTGGAAAAATTTGCGTGCTTGATGATGAAAAAACCTTGTTCATCGTGCTGAAAGGTGACGGCAGCGTGGCTTTTTATACTGGACACAAAGTGGATCAGCAGTGGTGTACCCAATGCAAAATCGATTTTTCTGACAGGGAGCAGGTATTAGCCTGGTTCAGGCATGAATTCAGGAACTGGAGTGGGATCTGGGCAGAATTGTTCAGGCATGCCACCCTGCCTTTCATACCGCGCCCGCAATTCTGTGCGCCTGTGCACCAAAGCTGGCCGTCTTTGTCTAATCTGACCATGCTGGGTGATGCTGCCCATGTCATGCCACCGTATGCGGGGGAGGGGGTGAATATGGCTATGCAGGATGCTATGGTGCTGGCCAGGCAATTGCTGAACCCGGAGTTGGATATGCATGCCGCTATCGCTGCCTATGAAACCGAGATGCGCGCACGGAATGCAGAGACCGCAGCGGAAACGCTGAAATTTACCCAGGTCTTTCATTCCTATGAGGCAGTACCGTTTTTCAGGGAATTTTTTTCTGGAAATCAGGATGTGCTATTACAAAAAGAGGGCTTCAGAGAAGCTGCTTGACTACATAAAAAAATATGAACTCAGACCATAATAAAGAGTCTGAATTTCAATGCAAAAGAAAGAAAACATGACTCAAACTATTTCTACCGAACCGCCAACGCAGTTCACCGGCTATCAAAAATTTGTTCTCGCCATATTGGCGTTTTTGCAATTTACTATCATTCTTGACTTCATGATCATGTCACCGCTGGGTGCGATCTTGATGCCAGCTTTGAATATCACACCGTCACAGTTTGGGGTGGTGGTATCTGCCTATGCCTTCAGCGCTGGTATCGCCGGTTTTACAGCGGCTGGTTTTGCTGATCGCTTTGACCGCAAAAAGCTGCTCATGTTTTTTTATTGCGGCTTTATCCTCGGTACCTTTCTGTGCGGGATTGCGCCTAATTTTTACTTCCTGCTATTCGCGCGTATCGTGACGGGTTTGTTTGGCGGCGTCATTGGCGCCATCGTGATGGCGATTACGACAGACTTGTTCCCGTTTTCCATGCGCGGCCGGGTCATGGGTGTATTGCAAACGGCTTTTGCCGGTAGCCAGATCCTGGGTTTACCTATTGGTCTGTATTTGTCTGCGCACTTGGGCTGGCATGCGCCTTTCATGATGATCGTGGGGATGGCCGCTATCGTCGGTGTCATCATCATTGTGAACCTGAAGCCGATTGATGCGCATTTGCAGTTGCAGTCTGACCGCAATCCTTTCCATCATTTGAGAGACACGATAGCAACACCCAGGTATTTGCTGGCATTTGCCGCGACGGGATTTCTGAGCATAGGCGGTTATATGCTGATGCCGTTCAGCAGCGCCTTTGCGGTCAATAACCTGGGTATTTCGATGAAGGAATTGCCGATGATTTATCTGGTCACAGGCTTCGGTGCGATTATCACTGGGCCTCTGGTTGGTAAGCTCAGCGACAAGTTTGGCAAATATCGCGTATTTTTGTTCGGAGCTGCGATGACGATCGTTATGGCCGTGATCTACACTCGTCTTGGCGTCACGCCTTTGCCTATGGTCATTTTGGTCAATGTCTTGCTGTTTGTCGGTATTTTTTCGCGCATGATTCCCGCCCAGGCAATGATGTCAGCTGTGCCTGCCGCTGACAGCCGTGGCGCATTCATGGCGATCAATTCCTCGCTGCAGCAAATTGCCGGTGGTGTCGGCTCTGTGGTTGCCGGGATGATCGTCAGCCAGCCTGCTGGTGGCGCGATACTGCATTTTGATTTGCTGGGCGATATTCTGGTGTGCACTGTGTTGCTGACTGCTGTGATGATGTATTTCATTCACCGCATGGTGGCAACACCTGTGGCTGTGCCTGCCTGATCAAGGCATTTCAACCGCACTTCAAACAACTAAATCTGAATGTCTTGCCATCAGGCTGGCGTTCAGATTTCAGCCTTTCATGGCCCTTTGAGCGCAGAGGGCCATTCTTTCCCCAGAGCTAAGGGGTATTTCCTCCTTTATTCCAAGCATCTTGTGCTTCTGACATAGCCAATAATCACACCTGTAGCTTTGTGTAATCAGCGTGCTGGTTGCTGTGCGGAAATAACAGGAGTCGGCAATGGCCGAAGATAGCGATCTCGAAAGAACCGAACCGGCCTCGCCCAAGCGCCTTGAACAGGCGCGGGAAGAGGGCGATGTTCCACGTTCGCGTGAACTGTCAACCTGCACCATTTTGCTGGCTGCGGGTGGATCGCTATGGGCCATGGGCGATGGCCTGGTCCGGCAATTGAATCATGTATTGATTACCGGCCTGACGCTGGAGCGCGAAATTATCTATGACCCTGAGCTACTGTTTTCCAAGATTGGTGCCAGTCTGTGGGACGTGCTGGTGGCATTTGCGCCGATAGCAGTGTTGTTGCTGATCGTTGCGCTGGGTTCGCCCTTGCTGATTGGTGGCTGGCTGTTCAGTGCCAAGGCCCTGCAGCCCAATTTTGGACGCATGAACCCTATTTCCGGCCTGGGCAATATGATTTCCACCCGTGCCGGTGTGGAATTGCTGAAGGCGATCATTAAAACCGTTCTGGTCGGGGTGGTGGCGTGGATAGTCATCATGAACCAGAAGAATGCGATTTTTGCCCTGCCGCTGGAATCGCTGAAAACCGGGCCGGCCCACGTTGGCCACATGATGGGCGTGTGTTTTCTGGCCATTGTCGGTTCGCTGGTGGTGATTGCAGCGATTGATGCACCTTACCAGATGTGGCAATACGCTGAAAAACTGAAAATGACGCATCAGGAAGTGATCCAGGAATCGAAAGAGGCGAACGGTAATCCGCAAATCAAGGCAAAAATCCGTGCCCAGCAGCGCGAGATGGCACGCCGCCGCATGATGTCAGAAATCCCGACTGCTGATGTGGTAGTCACCAATCCGACCCACTTTGCCGTGGCTTTGAAGTACACCGAGGGTGGCCGTGGCGCACCGAAAGTGGTGGCCAAGGGGGCTGATGCTGTGGCAGCCAAGATTCGTGAACTGGCACAGGAACACAAGGTGCCTTTGCTGGAAGCGCCACCGCTGGCACGTGCACTGTTCAAGCACACTGAGCTGGGCGATGAAATTCCCGAAGCCTTGTACGCCGCCGTGGCCGAGGTGCTGGCGTATGTCTACCAGTTACGCAGTTATCGCCCAGGCGCAGGAAACAAGCCGATGGAACCGAATGACTTATATGTACCACCTGAGCTGGACCCGAATAATCAAGCAGGAGCCGCAGTATGAATAGCCTCAAATTACCTGCCTGGATGAATGGTATGAATACCCGGGCGCTGGCCGCGCCTTTCCTGATTATCCTGATGCTGGCAATGATGATCTTGCCCTTGCCGGCCTTTGTACTGGACGTGTTTTTCAGCTTCAATATTGCGATTGCGATTATCGTTTTGCTGACCAGCCTGTACACCATCAAGCCGCTGGATTTCATGGTGTTTCCAACTGTTTTGCTGGTCAGTACCATGTTGCGCCTGTCGCTGAACGTGGCCTCTACCCGGGTTGTCTTGACCGAGGGCCATACCGGCCCGGATGCAGCGGGCAAGGTGATTGAGGCTTTTGGTCACTTTCTGATTGGTGGCAATTACACTGTCGGTATCGTGGTGTTTATCATCCTGACCATCATTAACTTTACCGTGGTGACCAAGGGTGCGGGCCGTATTGCTGAAGTCGGTGCCCGTTTTGCCCTGGATGCGATGCCAGGCAAACAGATGGCGATTGATGCCGACCTGAACGCCGGCCTTATTGCTGAACAGGAAGCACGCCGCCGCCGTACTGAAGTCGCGCAAGAAGCCGAATTTTATGGTGCCATGGACGGTGCCAGTAAATATGTACGTGGTGATGCGGTGGCCGGCATCATGGTTACCGTGATCAATATCGTCGGCGGCCTGATTGTCGGCATGGTCCAGCATGACCTGGATTTTGCCTCGGCGCTGAAAAACTACACGCTGCTGGCGATTGGTGATGGCCTGGTGGCACAGATTCCTTCCTTGATCATTTCTACTGCAGCCGGTGTGGTGGTATCGCGTGTCGCCAGTGACCAGGATATCAGTGGTCAGTTGATCGGCCAGTTGTTTGCCAAACCGCAGGTCATGATTATTACCGGCGGCATTATCGGCGGCATGGGTTTGATACCCGGCATGCCGCATATCGCCTTCATCTTGCTGGCTGCAATCTTGTGCGGCGGTGGTTATTTGCTGAACAAACGCAATCAGATGCCGCCCGCCATGGATGAAAAACAGGATGCGCCCGCAGCCGCACCGCAAGAGATGGAAGAAGCCACCTGGCAGGATATTTTGCCAGTCGATACCCTGGGCCTGGAAGTGGGTTACCGCCTGATCCCGCTGGTGGATAAAAACCAGGGAGGCGAGTTGCTGCGTCGTATCAAGGGTATACGCAAAAAATTTGCGCAGGAAGTCGGCTTTTTGTCACCGCCTGTACATATCCGTGACAATCTTGAGCTCAAGCCTTCGGCCTATCGCATCACTCTCAAAGGGGTGGAAGTCGGTGTTGGTGAAGCCCTTAGCGGCCAGTATCTGGCGATCAATCCGGGCATGGTCACTGGCAATTTGCCAGGTACTGTCACGAATGATCCAGCCTTTGGCCTGCCTGCCGTATGGATCGATGGCGGCATGCGCGATCAGGCGCAGGCGATGGGGTATACCGTCGTCGATTCGGGTACCGTCATCGCCACGCATCTGAATCATTTGATCACTTCGCATGCTGCCGAGTTGCTGGGTCGTCAGGAAGTGCAGTTGCTGATGGATCACCTGGCCAAGGATATGCCGAAGATGGTGGAAGAACTGGTACCGAAAATCCTGCCTTTGTCTGTGTTGCAAAAAGTCTTGCAGAACCTGTTGATTGAAGGCGTGCATATCCGTGATATGCGTACCATCATTGAATGCCTGTCAGAACAGGCCATGCATACCCAGGATGCCGCTGAGCTGACTGCCCAGGTGCGGATTGCGCTTGGCCGTGCCATCGTGCAGCAGATTTTCCCAACCGGGAATGAACTGACCGTCATGACGCTGGATAACCGTCTGGAGCGCCTGCTGATGCAAGCCCTGCAGACCAGTGGTGCCGATGGTGCCGGTATTGAGCCGGGTCTGGCAGACACATTGGCTACCCAGACCGAAGCCGCTGCCCAGCACCAGGAACAATTGGGCCTGACACCCGTCTTGCTGGTGCCAGCACCGCTGCGGGCCCTGCTGTCGCGCTTCTTGCGTCGCACGGTGCCGCAACTGAAAGTTTTATCGCACGCAGAATTACCTGAAACAAAAACAATTAAAGTCACCAGCCTGGTTGGAGCGCAATCATGAACGTCAGAAAATTTACCGCAAATACTTCTCGCGAAGCTTTGCGCATGTTGCGGGATGCCCTGGGCGCTGATGCGGTGATTTTGTCCAACCGCAATGTCGGCGGCAAGGTTGAGATACTGGCCATGGCGGATGAAGCCATCAGTGCCATTGCACCTTCATCCGC
Organism: Undibacterium sp. Di26W; assembly: GCF_049340265.1. Taxonomy (NCBI): domain Bacteria; kingdom Pseudomonadati; phylum Pseudomonadota; class Betaproteobacteria; order Burkholderiales; family Oxalobacteraceae; genus Undibacterium; species Undibacterium sp. Di26W. Next base: position 300,013 of record NZ_JBMPOR010000005.1, on the reverse strand, counting down.
TGATGAAGCGCCAGCACTGGTGTCACCAGCGCTACCACTGCCACGCATACCCGATACACCGCGCTTTGCACCGCGCTATCAGGCTGAAGCACAGGCCGAAGCACAAGTTGAAGCAGCGGCCGTCATCCGTCGACCGCTGAAACCGGCGATCGCCCTGGATGCCGATATTGAAGCGGCTGTCAGCGCCGGTGAATTGAATAATGTGATGTCGGAAATCCGCTCCATGCGCAGCATGCTGGAGTCACAACTGGCAGAAATATCCTGGACCCAGACCCAGAAGCGGCATCCGCAGAAGGCAGAAATCCTGCGTGAAATGCTGGCCACGGGTTTCAGTGCAGGCTTGTCACGCTATCTGGTGGAAAAATTGCCGGAAGCTGGCAAGGTCGAAAATGGCCTGGACTGGATCAAGAATACGCTGGTGCGTAATCTGTCCACCATCGACAATGAAAACGAAATGCTGGAAAAAGGCGGTGTGTATGCGCTGGTAGGGCCGACCGGCGTCGGCAAAACCACGACCACGGCCAAGCTGGCGGCGCGCTGCGTGATGCGCCATGGGCCTTCCAAACTGGCCTTGATCACTACTGACGGCTACCGTATTGGCGGTTTTGAACAATTGCGCATTTACGGCAAGATACTCGGCGTCATGGTGCATGCCGTCAAGGATGAGGCAGATTTGCGCATCGCCTTGTCCGAACTCAAGAACAAGCATACGGTATTGATTGATACTGTGGGTGTCAGTCAGCGCGATAAAATGGTGACCGAACAGCTTGCCATGTTGTCAGGAACAGACACTCCGGTAAAGCGCCTGCTGTGCCTGAATGCCACCTCCACCGGCGAAACCCTGAGCGAAGTGGTACGCGCTTACCAGGGCAATGGTCTGGCGGGTTGCATTTTCACTAAGCTCGACGAAGCTGCCACCATAGGTGGTGCGCTGGATATTGCGATACGCCAGAAACTCATGGTGTATTACGTTGCCAGCGGCCAGCGGGTGCCAGAAGATCTGCATATCGCCAATAAGCTGTACCTGATAGACCGTGCCTTTAAACTGAAACGTGAGACAGCCGCCTTCCGCCTGCTGGATGAAGAATTGCCTTTGCTGATGGCTGGCACCATGGGCGCCGGGAATGGCGCGCGTGCTGCTGTGTCCAGGGAGGTGTCCCTTGGCTAGTTTTGATCAGGCAGAAGGCTTGCGCCGTATGCTGGCCAGCCCCAAACCCAGGGTGTTCACTTTCCTGTCGGCCTTGAAGGAAGATGAAAAAAGTGGCATGTTGGTTAATCTGGGTGTATCGCTGGCAAAGCAGGGCAGTGAGGTATTGATGATCGATGCGCGGGCCTCGGACAATAGCGTGGGTGCCTGGCTGAATGCAAGCAATGATCGTACCTTGTTGGATGTAGCGAGACAACAGCGTACAATGAAGGAAGCGATCAAAATGGTGGCTGCCGGCTTGTCGGTGACGATGCTGACCAGGCAGGCGTCGTTGTCGTCGGCTTTGCCGCCCGAAAGTGCACGGCAACTGACCAAAGTGTTTGATGTCGTGGCAAACCAGGCAGACCTGGTGATGGTCGATGGCGACATCAACGCGAATGACGCGTTTGCGCTGGCATCACTGGATGACAGCGAATTGGTGATACAGGTTTCTGCCGATCCGCATATGATCAAGGCCGCATACGGACTGATCAAGCGGGTCAGCAACAGGGTAGGAAGGCGCGGTTACGGTATTCTGGTATCCGGCGCATCAGAAAATGAGGCGAGATTGATTTACACAAATATGGCGCAGGCTGCCAGCCGTTATCTGGCTGTGCCTTTGCACTATGTCGGCCATGTGCCGGAAGATGAACATGTAAGAAAGGCTGCGCATTTGGGACGCTCCGTGATTGATGCTTTTCCAAAAGCGCGTGCTTCGCTGGCTTTTTCCCGGCTGGCGGAACAATTGGCGACGACTGCGCGTTCGACATTATGTTTAGAGGGAGTCCCTGAGCTGGGTGTCGGTCTCGGAATATAATCACATGTACACCGCTAGCGGAAAGTCAGATAAAAACTTCCTCCTCCGGGAGCACGCCCCACTGGTCAAGCGCCTTGCTTACCAGTTGAAGGCGCGTCTGCCTCCCAGTGTGGAGGTGGATGATCTTGTGCAGGCGGGCATGATAGGTTTGCTGGATGCCGTTAACCGCTATGAAGACACGCATGGTGCCCAGTTTGAAACCTATGCCGTGCAGCGCATACGCGGGGCCATGCTGGATGAGTTACGCAGCAGCGACTGGTTGCCGCGCGGCGTACGCCAGAACATGCGTAAGATAGAAAATGCCATGAATACCCTGCAGCAAAAGCTGGGCAGGCCACCTCTGGAAACCGAGGTCGCCAAGTCACTCAAGCTGTCGCTGGAGGAATACCAGGACATGCTGACCGATAGTGGCGGCCATCAACTGGTGTATTACGAAGACTTTCATGACGCCGACACCAAAGAGCATTTCCTCGATCATTATTGTTCCGATCTGTCGGGCGATCCCCTGCAGGATTTGTTGAATGATGATTTCCGTGACGCCGTGATCGGGGCGATTGACAGCTTGCCCGAACGTGAAAAATTGCTGATGGGCTTGTATTATGAGCAAGAATTGAACTTGAAGGAAATCGGGGCCGTGATGGGTGTTTCCGAATCACGGGTGTCGCAATTGCATAGTCAGGCGGTAGCCAGGCTCAGGGCGTACTTAAGGGAGAAGGCGTGGACTGGGCTAGCATAGTCGGACTTTTACTGATAGTTGTCGGCATCGTTTCTGGTCAGTTGCTGGAAGGTGGCCGTCTTTCTTCCCTGGTGCAGCCTGCTGCTTTTGTCATCGTAGTGGTGGGTACCATCGGCGCGGTGCTGATGCAAAGCCGCATCAAGGCCTTTATGCGGGGCGTACGCATGTTGCGCTGGGTGGTGTCAGAGCCGCCGGACAACAGCAAAAAGAATGTTGAAGAAGCTCTGGTCTGGAGTGTGGTCGCCAGGAGGGAGGGCTTTCTCAGCCTGGAACGCTATATGAATGCGTCAACCGATCCCTTCATCAGCAAAGGGTTGCGCCTGGTGATAGATGGCATTGACCCGATCCGGCTCAAGGATATCCTGGATGTCGATATTTCGCTGTATGAGATGGAACAGCGCCAGGCTGCCAAGATCTGGGAAGCGGCGGGCGGTTATTCACCCACCATCGGTATTTTGGGCGCGGTGCTGGGCTTGATACATGTGATGGAAAACCTGACTGACCCATCCAAGCTGGGCGGTGGCATTGCGGTGGCCTTTGTGGCAACGATTTATGGCGTGGGCATGGCCAATCTGTTGTTTTTGCCGGTCAGTTACAAGCTCAAAGAGATCATCAACAGGGAAGTCACGCGACGGGAAATGTTGTCTGATATTTTTTACAGTATTGCCCTGGGCGACAGCCCGCGTGTGGTGGAAGAGCGATTAACCAATCATAGAAATTGATGGCTTGCCTGCTGTGATGCCTTAAAGAACCCTATGGCCAGAAGAAAATACCACGAAGAACCCGAGAACCACGATCGCTGGCTGGTTTCTTACGCCGATTTTATTACCCTGCTGTTTGCTTTCTTTGTGGTGATGTATGCGATTTCTTCTCTGAATGAGGGCAAATACCGGGTCTTGTCGAATTCGCTGACCGGGGCTTTTGGCAAGGTCATGGTGAATCCCAAGACCGTGGATAGACCGAATGAACCCATTGTCAAGCTTGACCCCCTGCCACTGGTAAAAAACAGCCGCGCAAATGAAGCCTTGCGAAAAGAAAAGGCGCAAATGACGACCATGGCCAAGGATATCCTGACGGTGCTGGAACCGCTGGTGCGGGAAGGCAAGGTCAGGGTCAGTCAGACCAGTCGCGGCATCACCATAGAAATCAATGCCAGCCTGTTGTTTGCACCGGGCGAGGCACGTCTGAATATAGATTCGGTGCAGGCCTTGAAAGCGATTGCCAGCGTCCTCAAGGTCGATACCCATGCCATACAGGTCGAGGGGCATACCGATAATATACCCATCAAGAACCCGATTTTCCCCTCCAACTGGGAATTATCGGCGGTACGCGCCAGTACGGTGGCCAGGTTGCTGACTGAAAACGGTGTCGATGAAATCAGGGTGACAGCCGTAGGGCAGGGGGCGAAATTGCCGGTCAGTGACAATGACACGACCGAAGGCCGGGCCAGGAACCGCCGGGTATCGGTGACCATACTGGCGGTATTACCTGAGCCGGTGGTGGATGTGCCCATCTCGCCGACGGCGCCAGCCTCTGTGGCTGCACCAGCGCCTGTATCGGTGCCGGCTGCTGTGACGACACCTCTGCGATAAAATTGTGATGCGAACGGTGATGCTGGACTTTGATGTGAGACTCAGATGTGAGATTTTGATGCGAGACTGCATTATGTTTGGTACGCTAAAACAAAAACAGACCCGAGGGTCTGTTTTTTTATGGGGACGCATCTGTCGGCGGTGTCAGGTGGCGATATAGCCCTTGCCTGATGTGCCTTTGATCGTGGATTGGCCATTCGGGCCATACATGGGGGAAGCGCTCTGGTTCCCCTGTTGCAATACGCTTAACATGGCCTGGCTTTGTGCCAGGCGACGATTAATTAACAGACCATTGGTCTTGTTGTCTTCTTTTGCCTGCATCGACAGTTGCAGCAACTGATCCCAGTGTGTGCCTGCATCATCGGCACGGCCAGCTTGCTGCAAATACGCCTTCATGCCATCCAGGTCTGCCCGGTAACCAAGTTGCGTCAGAAACGCATTGCGCTTTTTTTCCAGCTCGGACATCTTGCCAACCAGTTGCCCTTTGCTTTGGGTGTAATCGTTGAGTAAGCTGACGTCGCTATCAACAAGTGCGGACTGCTCTTTTTTCAGCAATTCAGCCAGGGAAGACATGGTGACGACTTCTTCCTTCAGGCATTGTTCAATTGCGGTATGTCCGGAACTTGTTGGGCTCATGGCTAGCGTTTTCTTGCGTTAAGTAAGTCTTTGACTGTTTCCAGAAGCCCATCAGCGACTTTTTCCGAGTTCACTTGGAAGCGTCCCTCAGAAATGGCCAGTTTGATCTCTTCCACCTTCTTCGTCTCGAATACAGCATTGCTTGCCTGTGTGCTTTGCAGAGCCTGCAATTGCGTGGACAGGGTCGAAATTTGCACCTTCGACGAATTCGCAACGGGTGCCGGCGTGTTATCTGCCGGTTTTTCCGTGCGTGCCTGCTGCGGGCTTACGGGAAGCCCTGAGGTCTTGTTAAGTGCGTCATCAATTTTCACAGCGATACCCTCAGTGTGGGAATTACAAACATCTATATCCAGTTTATCGGCTGTGTAATTTTAAACTTTAACCTTACCTCAAAAAAATATTGCAGCACCTTAACAATGTTTCTTCATGGCATTCTTTTTGCTGGTTTTTTGCTAGTAAACTATTTCTATGATGCCACCATTTTTGGCAATGCCGCTAATGGTCTGTCCCGAACTTGTTTTCGCTTTGGCAACTTGTCCATCCGCAGCATTGTTCAGTGCTACCCCATCGGTAGCCACCTGAAAGCCAGGGCCAGTGCTGATTACCCGTACCGATTGCCCTTGCTGTACTACTGCCGGGCTCTTCAAGACATCGGCCCGCAATATGCTGCCGGAGGCCAGTGACATCTGCATGCTTTTGCCGACGGCCTGTTCGGGGCTGGTGACGACACCGGCTGGCAATTTTGAAATGTCGCCGCGTAATTTGCTCAGGTCGGCAATGGTAATGACTTGCCCATGTGAAATGGCGTTGGCAGTCACATAATAATCTGCCGTCACTTGCACGTTAGCTTGCAAATAGATGAGCCAGGTGGCAGGCGCGCCGCATTTGATGGCCAGGGTAACCTTGCCCCAGGGCTTGCTGCCTGGCGGCAAATACGGGTTGAGGGCGTCACAGGCCTGTAGATTCAGGCGTTTGTCGACGTCGGCGACGGTGATTTGCACTTCGCCGTTCAAGCCGCTGGTTTGCAATGTCAGAAAATCAAGAGCCACCTGCTTGAGCTGGGCCGGGTCTTGCGCCGTGGCTGGGTTGGCTGCCTGTGCCACCCCGCTCGCGCTCGCCAGCGCCATCAAGAGCCATGCCGACCAGCGTTTGCCTGTGTGTAGTGGGGGTAGTGGGAGTTTCATCCTGATTCCTGCGTTTATCTGTTCCGGATTCCATTTTAGGATTCCTGCAGGTTTTTGAAAGGGGGAATAAGCAGGTTTTTCTCGTTCTGATTGCCTGATCAAACTTGCCCGGTGGCGAATAATATGCAAGGTATAGCAAACCGTGGGCATGCCTGACCGGTGGTAAAGGAGAAAATGATGGCTGGTGGACTGGATGATTTCTTGCGCTTTCATGAAGCGGCTTTGTCCGTCAGAGGACAGCGTCAGCAATTGCTGGCATCGAATATTGCGAATGCTGATACGCCGAATTATAAGGCCAAGGATGTTGATTTTTCGGCAGCCCTGAGCAATGCCCTGCATCAGAACCTGTCGCAGTCGCCAACGGCGCTGAATAAAACGGCAAGCCAGCATCTGGATACATCGACCATGGTAGCCGGTGTGGCAGCCCAGTACCGGCCTACGATACAGGGTAGTGTGGATGGCAACACGGTGGATATGGATGTGGAACGTAATCAGTTCACCGACAATGCCTTGCGTTATGAGGCCAGCCTGACCATCATCAATATGCAGATTAAAAATATGCTGGCAGCAATACAGGGCTAAACGTAAGGCTAAAAGCAGAGCTAAATTCAGAGTTCTAAAGAAGCACGAATACAAGGATTATCATCATGTCACTCTTTAATGTGTTTAATGTTGCCGGTTCAGCCATGAGTGCGCAATCGCAGCGTCTGAACGTGGTTTCAAGCAATCTGGCGAATGCCGATAGTGTCACCAGTTCGGACGGCCAGCCATATAAAGCCAAGCAGGTGGTATTCAGTGCCGTGCCTATGGCGGGTACGGCTTCCACCGCCGTCAAGGTGAATCAGGTTGTAGAAGACAGTAATCCGCCTAAACTGATGTATGACCCCAAGCATCCGCTGGCTGATGAAAAGGGCTATGTCGCCACGCCCAACGTGAATGTGGTGGAAGAAATGGTCAATATGATATCAGCGTCGCGTTCTTACCAGAATAATGTGGAAGTCATGAATGCGGCCAAGACCATGTTGTTGAAAACATTGACTCTGGGTCAATAAGTTTAGTGCAAAGGAATAGAAAATGACCACCATACAGACTGATACCGTTGATCCAACTTTGCTGGCGACGATGAATGCCAGCAAGACCTCTGCCAACTCTACCGAGGATGCGCAAAATCGCTTCATGACCTTGCTGGTCACCCAGTTGAAAAATCAGGATCCGCTGAACCCCATGGACAATGCCCAGGTGACCAGCCAGATGGCGCAGTTATCTACAGTCAGTGGTATCGACAAATTGAATGCAACGGTCACGGCGATGAATGCCAATTTCCTGGCCAGCCAGAACCTGCAGGCAGCGAATATGATAGGCCATGGCGTGATTGCCCCGGGTAATACGATGACGGTTACCGACGGCAAGGGCATCTACGCGGTGGACTTGCCACAGTCGGCGACCAAGGTTGATGTTGAAGTACGCGACAGTGCCGGTGCTGTCGTCAGGAAAATGAGCGTGGATGCCTTGCCGCAGGGTGTGAGTACACTGACCTGGGACGGTAAAACCGATAGCGGTACGACCGCCGCAAATGGCGTCTACACTTTTGACGTGACTGCGAAATCGGGTGACACGAAGCTGGCGGGTACCAATCTGGCTTTTGGTGTGGTATCGAGTATTACTTCGGGTTCTTCGGGGGTGAAATTGAATGTGGCCAATGTGGGTGATGTCGCCATGAGTGATGTGAAACAAATCTATTGATGTCCGGAGCGATCCCGAATCAAACAGTGTCAATGAACTATACAAAGTAACGGAGAAAAATCATGGGTTTTCAACAAGGCTTGAGCGGACTGAATGCTGCTTCCAAATCATTGGACGTCATTGGTAACAATATTTCCAATGCCAGTACCGTCGGTTTCAAACAGGGGCAGACGCAGTTTGCTGACGTCTATGCTAACTCGCTCAATGGTTCTTCCGGCGGCACTGTGGGTATTGGTACCAAGGTATCCGGTGTGGTGCAGCAGTTCACGCAGGGAAATATCACTTCGACGAATAACCCGCTCGATATTGCGATCAATGGCGGCGGTTTTTTTCGTATGTCCAGCAATGGTGCCGTCACGTATTCGCGTAACGGTCAGTTCCAGTTGGACAAAACTGGCAATATTGTGAATGCCCAGGGGGCGCAATTAACTGGTTATGTTGCCAATGCAGCGGGTGTTTTGTCTACCGGTGCGGCTGCGCCGATTAATATCAATACATCTGATATTGCGCCGGCACAAACCTCAATTATCAATGCGGTCATGAACCTGGATTCGCGTAAGCTTGTTCCTGGTACACAGACACCGGTTACCATTCCACCAGTGATTACGCCAGTCGTTTTTAGTGCAACTGATCCGACCACGTACGATAGTTCGACCTCGATTGCCGTATTTGACAGTCTGGGTAACTCGCACGTAGTTCAATCTTTCTTTGTGAAAGTGGATAATCTGAATGTGGCCACGCCACCTACTGCACCTGCCACCATAGAATGGGATGTGTTTGCAACAGTGGATGGGGTATTGATTGCCGGTGCTGGTGCAACTGCCAACTCTATTGGTCGTATCGGCTTTGATAATTTGGGTAAATTGACTGTTGCAACGCCAGCTTTTTCTCTCACTGACCCAAAAGCCATGCAACTGGTCGTGCCGGTCAATACTGGCGCGGTAACGCCAATCAATACTGCTGTGGATATCAAATACGATTTCACTGGTACGACACAGTTTGGTTCTGATTTCAGCGTCAGCAAGAATACCCAGGATGGCTATGCTTCCGGCAAACTGTCGAAATTCAATACGTCCAAGGATGGCACTATCGTTGGTAGTTACACCAATGGTAAAACTGCCGTGCTGGCCCAGGTGGTGTTGGCCAATTTCACCAACCCGAACGGCTTGCAATCGACCGGTGATAACCAATGGATAGAAACCGCAACTTCAGGCACTGCCCTGGTAGGAGCGCCAAATTCCGGCAGCCTGGGTAGTCTGACTTCATCTGCGACAGAAGATTCGAATACCGATTTGACGGGTGAGCTGGTCAACATGATTACCGCCCAGCGCGTGTATCAGGCCAATGCGCAAACCATCAAGACTCAGGATCAGGTATTGCAGACGCTGGTCAACCTGCGTTAATAAGTTGAAACTAAGCTGAAACTAAGCTGAAACGATTTTTTATGGCCCGTATTAAGCAGACAGGGAGGATGTTGTGGACAGGTTAGTGTATACCGCGATGACAGGTGCCAAGCACATCCTCGAACAGCAGGCGACGACGTCGAATAATCTGGCGAATGTGACCACCACCGGCTTTCGGGCGCAGCTGGATTCTTTCCGTGCCGTGCCTGTGCTGGGTGATGGTTTGCCAACGCGGGCCTTTGTGGTGGATTCAACGGTCGGTACGGATTTTTCTACCGGCAGCATGCAGGTTACCGGGCGTGAGCTGGATGTGGCAGTGCAGGGCAAGGGATGGCTGGCAGTGGAAAAGCCAGATGGTTCAGAAGCCTATACCCGCCACGGCAGCCTGAAGCTCAGTGAAAACGGGATCTTGCAGACGCAAAGTGGTTTGAATCTGGTGGGGGATGGCGGACCTATCACCATACCACCAGAAGTGTCTATCGAAATTGCCAAGGATGGCACGGTATCGACCATACCCATGGGCACCAAGCCCGGTGCGGTACAGATCATAGGCCGGTTGAAACTGGTCAATCCGCCAGAAGATAATCTGGTGCGCGGCGACGATGGTTTATTCAAAACCAAGGATGGTACGGCCGTCGATGCGGATGCGGCTGTGACCGTCGCTGGCGGCATGCTGGAAAACAGCAATGTCAATGTGGTGGAATCCATGGTCAGCATGATTAACCTGGCCCGCAGTTTCGAAATGCAAATGAAGCTGTTGCAGAATGCCGAGAATAACGCCAGTAAAGCCAGTCAGATCTTGACTTTGAGTTGATGCCTTTTGCCGCAAAATGGCAAGTGTGAGAATTTGCCGTTGAGGCGAAAAAAGGGGAGAGCAATGATACGTTCATTATGGATAGCCAAAACTGGCCTGGATGCGCAACAAACGCAGATGGACGTGGTGAGTAATAATCTGGCCAACGTCAGCACCAACGGTTTCAAGCGCTCACGTGCAGTGTTTGAAGATTTGCTATATCAGAATATACGCCAGCCCGGCGCCCAGAGTTCCCAGCAGACGCAATTGCCTTCCGGCTTGCAACTGGGTACCGGTGTGCGTCCGGTAGCGACAGAAAAGATTTTTACCCAAGGTAATTTGCAACAGACCGGCAATAGCAAGGACGTTGCGATTCAGGGACAGGGCTTTTTCCAGGTATTGATGCCAGACGGTACCACGGCCTATACCAGGGATGGTTCCTTCCAGACTGATAGCCAGGGGCAATTGGTGACATCGAGCGGCTATGTGATACAGCCGGCCATCACCATACCGGCCAATGCACAATCCATTACGGTGGGGCGGGATGGCACGGTGTCGGTGACCCAGGCTGGCTCGGTGGCTCCGGTGCAGGTCGGCACTTTGCAATTGGCGACCTTTATTAATCCAGCCGGCCTGATGGCCCTGGGTGAAAACCTGTATGTGGAAACCGCCGCATCCGGTAACCCTGGCACCAATACCCCGGGTACCAATGGTGCGGGTTTGCTGATGCAGGCTTTTGTCGAAACTTCTAACGTGAATGTGGCGGAAGAGCTGGTCAATATGATACAGACCCAGCGCGCCTATGAAATCAATAGCAAGGCGATCACCACATCAGACCAGATGTTGCAACGCCTGTCACAACTGTAAGCCATTGATGACGACAGATGAATGAGTGCATCATGAAAAACTTCACATTATTGACCTTGTTGCCGCCGCCGCTGCTGCTGTTGTTGACTGCCTGTGCAGTGACGCCGCCACCGATCGTGCATCAGCCTACCACTTTACCGGCGCAAACTGCCAAGCCCATGCGCGAAGCCAACGGGGCAATTTTTCAGCAAGCGACTTATCGTCCTTTGTATGAAGATTCCAAAGCGCGTATGGTAGGCGATGTGTTGACGATTGCCATCAGCGAAAAAACTTCTGCTGGCAAAACGGCTGCTACATCCGGCAGCAAATCCGGGGCCGCAGCTTTTGCTGCGCCTACCCTGTTCGGTGTCAAAGCGACGACTACCGCACAGGCCGGTTTGGCTACCACATCGTCCACCAAGTTTGATGAAAAAGGGGCTGAAGCCGCCAGCAATAACTTTACCGGCACCATTGCTGTGACGGTGATTGATGTACTGCCCAATGGTAATTTGCTGGTCAGTGGCGAGAAACAGCTGGCGTTTGACAAGGGCGCGGAATTTGTTCGCTTTTCCGGTGTCGTCAGTCCCACCACGATTGCAGCCGGTAACGTTGTTGCATCCACCCAGGTGGCAGATGCACGTTTTGAATACCGTTCCACGTCGAATGTGGACAGGGCAGAGCTGAATTCCATGCTGACCCGGTTTTTCCTCAGTTTCCTTCCTTTATAGTGAAAGACAAGGACAGGTTTATGAACTCCCTCTCATCTTCCTCCGCTTCCTCATCTTCCCTATGGATCAGGGCGCTCTGCATCGTGCTGGGAATCATGGGTAGCGGTTGGGTGTCACAGGCACATGCCGAACGCATCAAGGACCTGGCTGGCATACAGGGCGTGCGTCAGAATCAGTTGCTGGGATACGGCCTGGTTGTGGGCCTGGATGGCAGTGGTGACCAGACTACGCAAACACCGTTTACGGTACAAAGCATCATCAGCATGTTGCAGCAACTGGGTGTCACCATCCCGGTTGGTACCAGTTTGCAATTGAAGAATGTGGCAGCGGTGATGGTCACGACATCTTTGCCTGCATTTGCACAACCAGGCCAGACGCTGGATATCACCGTGTCTTCGATGGGGAATGCAAAAAGCCTGCGTGGCGGTACCTTGCTGATGACACCGCTGAAAGGTGCAGATAGCCAGATTTATGCCATGGCACAGGGCAATGTGCTGGTCGGTGGTGTGGGCGCTGCCGCGAATGGCAGCAAGGCACAGGTCAATCATTTGGGCGTGGGTAAAATTTCTGGCGGGGCAACGGTGGAAAGAGCCGTGCCGAATTCTGTAGCCCAGGGGGCGACCATACAGCTGGAATTGAATACCTCCGATTTTTCTACCGCCAGCCGGGTGGTGGATGCCATCAATCGCCGCTTTGGTCCGGATACGGCTGCCGCCATGGATGGCCGTGTGATCCAGGTCAAGGCGCCAACCAGTGCTGATCAGCGCGTGTCCTTTTTGGGTAACCTGGAAAACATCGATGTCACGCCAGCACAATTGGCAGCCAAGGTCATCCTGAACGCCAGGACCGGTTCCATCGTCATGAACCAGGCGGTGACTCTGGAAACCTGTGCGGTCGCGCATGGCAACCTGTCGGTCGTCATTAATACCGATAATGCGGTAAGCCAGCCGAATGCACTGGCCGCAGGTCAGACGGCAGCGACTGCCAATTCCACCGTCACCATCACCAAGGACCCCGGTCAGTTGCTGATGCTGAAGGCTGGTGTCTCGCTATCAGAGGTGGTGAAGGCCTTGAACGCAATCGGCGCGACGCCGCAAGATTTACTGTCCATCCTGCAAGCCATCAAAGCCTCGGGCGCATTGCGTGCCGACCTGGAAATCATCTAAGGAATCGTTATGATAGGCCGTACCGATTTCTCTGATAAAACTGCCTTCGACAGCAAATCGCTGGACGAACTAAAGCAATCGGCAAGAAATAATTCACCTGATGCCATCAAGGGTGCAGCCAAGCAATTTGAAGCCTTGTTCATGAATATGATGCTGAAGTCCATGCGCCAGGCCGGTGGCCAGGATGGCCCCATGGACAATGAACAAAGCCGCATGTACACCTCCATGCTGGATCAGCAATTGTCACAGACCATGGCCAAAAAAGGTGTGGGCCTGGCGGATGTGCTGGTCAGGCAATTATCAAACAATGCCATGAACCAGGCGCTGGAGTCGGATAACCCCGGCAATACAGGTAGTGCCAGCGGTGCCAGCAGCATACGAGGCTTGAACTCTTACCTGGACAATCTGAAATTTGAGCAGCAGCCAGCCAATGCGCCGAAGACTGCGTTCACCGGCCCTAACCATGTACGGGAATTCCAGGAAAAACTGACAGCGCATGCAGAACAGGCCAGCCAGGAAACCGGTATTCCCGCCAAGTTCATGCTGGGCCAGGCTGCGCTGGAAAGTGGCTGGGGCCGTCGCGAGATCAAGTCTGCTGACGGCTCTGCCAGCCATAACATATTTGGCATGAAAGCCACCAAGGGCTGGAAGGGTAAAACTGTTGATGCGGTAACAACGGAATATGTGAATGGCGTAGCCCAGCGCAAGGTGGAAAAGTTCAAGGCCTATGATTCCTACGCCGATGCGTTCAAGGATTATGCTAAATTGATTACCAAGAATCCGCGTTATGAAAATGTTATGGCTAACGCAAAAGATGCAACAAGTTTTGCTTACGGCTTGCAAAAAGCAGGATATGCCACTGATCCTGAGTATGCCAACAAGCTGACAAAAATCATCAAGCAGTCTCTTTCAACTTAAGTTTCCCCTGTGAAAGTGCATCAGATTAAAGTTTTGGCGAAACGCACCGAAAACATGATTGATGGCACGAGGTGTGCTGGTATCTGTTGACATACACATTGTTCGTTCCCCAAGACAGAGATCAGCCACGATAGGCGGCTAACTTAGCAAAAAAGCAGGTTCAATTATGGGTTCAAATATTTTTGGCATCGGGCAAACGGCCTTGTCTGCGGCGCAGTTGGGTATAGCGACGACCGGGCATAATATTGCCAATGCATCAACTCCAGGTTATAACCGCCAGGTTGTCTTGCAAGCCGCCAATGCACCCCAGAATCTGGGCGGCTCATTTATCGGGCAGGGCGTTTCCGTCACCGACATACAGCGTCAATACAATTCTTTCCTGGCTGGACAGGTGAATTCTTCCCAGTCGTCCAAGAATCAGGCCGATATTTATTATTCGCAAATCAGTTCGATCAATAACCTGGTTGCTGACCCTACCGCAGGCGTGACCCCCGCATTGCAGGATTTCTTCAAGGCATTCCAGAACCTGGCATCCAGCCCGAATGGTACTGCTGGTGCAGCAGCGCGTCAGGCCGCTTTGTCGGCAGGTGAGTCGCTGGTGGGACGTATGAACAGCTTGCAGGGCAGGTTGGACCAGATATCTTCCGATGTGAATGGCCAGATTTCATCCGTGGTTGGTTCCATCAACGGCTATGCAACCGAGCTGGCGAACCTGAACGATGTCATTGAAAAAGCGCAGGGCGTGAGCGGCAACGGTAGTGGCCCGAATGATTTGCTGGATCAGCGTGATCAACTGATTACTGATTTAAGCAAGCTGACCAAGGTCAGTGTGGTGCCGCAGGGGGCCAAGTACAATGTATTTATCGGCAATGGCCAGCCCTTGGTATTGGGCAGCATTGTCAATCAATTGTCGGTCAGCCAATCCTTGACTGATCCTAGCCGTTCCGAAGTATCGTATGTGTCAAATGGTACGTCGGTCTTGTTGCCAGAAAACAGTTTTGCCGGCGGCAAGCTTGGTGGCTTGTTTGATTTTCGCGCCAGCACGCTGGATGTTGCCCGCAATTCCATAGGTCGTATCGCGATAGGCCTGGCGACGGATTTCAATAATCAGCAAAAGCTGGGGCTGGACCTGAACGGGCAAGCGGGTGGTAACTTCTTTACGATAGGCACACCCATATCGACACCGAGTGCCCTGAATACCTCTACCGCCGCCATCAATGCATCGATTACTGACGCCAGCGCGCTGACGACCAGTGATTACCGCTTGCAGTTTATCGGTGGTAACTACAAAATTACCCGCCTGTCGGATGGTGCAACACAGACTTCGGCTACCTTGCCATTGAAGATGGATGGGGTGAACTTCCAACTGGCACCACCACCTGCGGCCGCAGCACCGAATGCCGGTGATGAATTCCTGATCAGGCCGACAGCGGCTGGCGGGTCCAGCATAGCGATCGCCATCAAGGACCCGGCAAAACTGGCGGCTGCAGCGACAGTGACAACGTCTTTCCCGACCACCAATACTGGTACTGGCAAGGTCAGTGTCGGTGTTACCAATTCCCTGGTGGCATCTGGCAGCAATTCTGCAACGGCAACTATCAGCGCGGCTACCACCGATGATTCCTATGTCGGCACTACCCTGGCGGCGCCAGTCACGCTGACTTTTGCTGCGAATACGATTTCCGGCTTCCCGGCTGGGGCGACCGTTTCGGTCAAGGTTGGTGCGGTCACGACCACTTATCCACCGCCGGCCACTGTGCCGTACACCAGTGGCGCGACGATCAGTTTCAGTGGTGTCAGTTTTGCTGTCAGCGACGGTGCCACGCCACCTGCGAATGGCGACACCTTTACCCTGGCGGCCGCCTTGCCAGTGGCGGCGACAAGGCTGACCTACAATTCTGCGGGTAACACCCTGACAGGGTTCCCGGCTACCGCGAATGTGACAGTCACCAATAACGGTACGTCGACGACCTATCCAGCCGGTACGGCAATTCCCTATACGACCGGCGCGACCATCAGTTACAACGGCATCAGTTTTTCATTGTCGGGTAATCCGGCAAATAGTGACGTGTTTGATGTCGCTCCCAACACCAATGGTTCAGGCGATAACCGTAATGCCGTTTTACTGAGCAGTCTGCAAACACAAAATACTCTGGCCGGCAAGACCACGACTTTCCAGGGTGCTTATGCCCAGTTTGTCAGCGCGGTGGGTAACAAGGCCAATGAATTAAAAATCACCAGTGATTCGGAAGGCAAGCTGTTGACCCAGGCGGTAACCGCACAACAGTCGGAATCAGGTGTTAATCTGGACGAAGAAGCGACGAATTTATTGCGCTATCAACAGGCTTACCAGGCGGCAGGCAAATTGATGCAAATTGCAAGTACATTGTTTGACTCCCTGCTTCAATTGGGTGGATAGAGGCTATCATGCGTATCAGTACAAGTACCATTTATGAATCTGGCGGCGCCAGGATCAGCGATCTTCAGGTCGGTTTGAACAAGACCCAGCAACAAATCGCTGCGGGCAGACGCGTATTGACACCAGAAGATGACCCCATTGCATCGGCCCGCGCCCTGGTGATTTCTCAGTCTGATTCGCTGAATACCCAATTCGCCACCAACCGGCAAAGTGCAAAAAACAATCTCAGCGTGTCCGAGAGTGTATTGTCGAATGTGACTGACACCATGCACAATATCAAGTCACTGATAGTCGAAGCTGGCAACGGTACTTTCTCTGATGCTGAACGCGGTTATGTCGCACAGGAACTGCAAGGTAATCTGGACCAACTGATGGGCCTGGCCAATTCCACTGACGGTACTGGCAATTACCTGTTTTCCGGCTTTGCGACGACCGTTGCGCCATACACCAAGAAACTGGGTGGCGCAACTTACAACGGCGATCAGGGACAACGGTATTTGCAGGTGGATACCTCAAGGCAAATCCCCCTGAGTGGGGCTGGCACGGCAATTTTTGAAAATATACGCACGTCCCCCGGGCAGTTCAATGTACAGTCCAATCCCTCGAATGTCGGCGCTGCACTGGCTACTGCTTCGATCAATGTGCCCACGTCAGGAAATTTGACCGGCAACAACTACGAAGTTGCATTCGATAATCTTGGCACTTCTTTTACCGTGACCAATAAAACCACGGGTGCCGTGGTTGTCCCGCTGACCCCTTACGTCAGTGGTGCAACCATCACTTTTGATGGTATCGATATGCAGGTCACTAATGCCGGTGGCCCGCCTGTGGTGGCACCTGGACCGGGCGACAAGTTCTCGGTACAGCCCGGTAATCAGAATCTGTTTGAGACGCTGACTGACATCATCACTGCACTGAACACGCCAGCCAATACGGTCGCTGCCAAAAAAGACCTGAATGCAGCTCTGACCCAGGGTAATAACAATATCGACAAGTCACTGAATAATGTGCTGACGGTGCGCGCCCAACTGGGTACCAGTCTGAAAGAAATTGATGACCTCGATAGTGAAGGCGATGCCAAGAGTGTGTCCTACAAGCAGGATCTGTCTGCCTTGCTTGATCTTGATTATGCCAAGGCCATTACCGAACTGAACCAGCAGCAAACCACCTTGCAGGCAGCCCAGCAGTCATTCGTCAAAACATCCGGCCTGTCTTTGTTTGACTATATCCGCTGATAGCAAGCCACCTGGGTAAATTGAAATGAGCAGCTACGGCTGCTCAAATTTTTTCCATATCTTCCGAATCCAGCGCAATCACATGGGTCTGCATGATGCCGTGTTCGTCATGCCATTCGCGGACTACGCAGGGCTGGCCTTCTTCATCCAGATCGATGACCTTGAAGAACTGGCCTATCATTGATTCGATCAGGATGCGTTCATCAGGCGGGAAACTCTTGATAAATTGCTTGTCCAGGTTGACGACGCGGACGATGTCACCGACGACTACGGGCTGATTCTTGCAATCGACGGCGGTGTGAGGTGCTGACATGGTGGTTCCAGTATAAATTATTGACGGATATTGTACTTCCAATGACCCGCTTGCCACAGGATAGCCAAGAAAAAAGGGTCTGATCGCACCTGGCATTCAGACCCTGTCTTTTTTCTTGAATCGAAATCGGGAGCAGCTTATTGATTTGCCGGTTTAGCTGGCTTTCTTTTCGCGGGCGACCCAGTACAGTGCAAATGCGATCAACACGTAAGGGATCAGTGACAGTGCATCGGCATTCGCCCCTTCAAAGAAAGGATTGTTGAGCGTTGCCCAGTCGCCTATTTTCTTGTCGAAGTCTGTCAATATACCTGCGGTAAAGGCAATCACGATACCTGCCAGTGCACCGCCAGCGATGTAGCCGGAAGACAGCAGTACGCCTGAGCTGCGGTCACCGGCAGCCTGTTTCTCATCTTCGCTCAGGTGCTGATTGTGTTCCAGCTTGCTATTCCGGCGATCCACTGCCCAGCGTATCATGCCACCAACGAACAGGGGGGCAGACGAAGACAGTGGCAGATACACGCCGACGGCAAAGGCCAGCGATGGTATGCCTGCCATTTCCAGCACGACGGCAATCATCACCCCAAACAAGACCAGGGTCCATGGCAGTTGACGATCCAGTATGCCCTTGATGATGTAAGACATCAGCACGGCTTTCGGCGCATCATATTTCTTGACTTCAGTACCGTCAGGGCGCTTGTTGTAAGCACCGTTGATACCTGGGTCAACCAGATACACTGCCTTGCCGGCATTGTCTACAAAGTATTTACCGGCAGGGCCGCCCACATTGTCATTCTTGTGCCAGACCTTGTAGGTGCCTTTGTCGGTGTCGGCCTGCGGGCCTTGCAGTTGAGCGGTGTCGGTCAGTTTGGAGACATCGGTCACCAGCGCCGGGGACACCTGGGCTGCCGGTACATACACGGTGCCGGAATCATTCAGTTTCAGCAGGATAGGGCCAAGGATCAGGGCAGAAGAAAGCGCACCAGCCAGAATCGCATACTGTTGCAGGCGCGGGGTGGAGCCGACAATGTAGCCGGTCTTCAAATCCTGCGAGGTGGTGCCGGCATTGCTGGAAGCGATACAGACGATAGCGCCGACAGACAGGGCAGTGACATAGTATTGACCACCAGTCCAGCCCATGATGAGGAAAATCAGGCAAGTGAACAGCAGGGTCGCCACTGTCATGCCAGAGATGGGGTTGGAGGAAGAGCCGATTTCACCCGTCAGACGGGAAGACACGGTCGCAAACAGGAAGCCGAACACCAATATCAGCAACGCACCCAGGAAGTTCATGTGCAGCGGTGTGGCAAAAGTGATGATGGCGATGATCGCCAGCGCACCGATGACCACCCATTTCATCGGTATATCCTGGTCAGTACGAACTGGTGCAGTAACGGCAGCCGCACCCTTGCCCAGGCCAGACAAGCCAGCCGACAGGCTGCACCAGATGGTCGGCATGGCACGCACCAGGCTGATCAAACCACCGGCAGCAACTGCACCGGCGCCTATGTACAGAATGTAGGCACCACGGACATCATGCGCGCTCATCTGGCTGATGAGCTTGTTGCCGGGAGCCAGGGGCACACTCAATGCATCACCAAAGAACTTGATCATGGGGATCAGCAGCAGGTAAGACATGACGCCACCTGCAGCCATGACGGCAGCAATACGCGGGCCGATGATGTAACCGACACCCAGCAATTCTGGTGATACTTCCGCACCCAGCGAGCCGCCTTTCAGTGGCGCACCAAACAAGACTTCGGGCGTATCTTTCCAGCCTTTCAGTGCGACGTTGGCGATTTTGTACAGCAGGCCGATACCAAAGCCGCCAAAGATGATGGCAGCGCGTTTGCTGGCATCATCCAGCGCATTCGGGTTATTTTTTTCACCAGCTGCTTCGCGCGATGAATCCGTTGCGGCTGCCTTTAATACCTCGGCGCAGGCTGTGCCTTCCGGGTATTTCAGCTCATCGTGTTTTTCCACGATCATGGTTCTGCGCATGGGGATCATCAGCAAAATACCCAGCAGTCCGCCAAGACAGCCAACCAGCATCACGCGCGAGATTTCCAGGTCAAAACCCAGAATCAGAATCGCTGGCATGGTCACACCCAGACCAAAGGCCAGGGATTCACCCGCCGAACCGGCAGTCTGGGTGATACTGTTTTCCAGAATGGTGGCGTCTTTGGCACCCAGTTTATTGCTGAGCCGGAACAGGGTAATGGCGATCACCGCGACCGGGATCGAGGCGCTGACAGTCAGGCCAACTTTAAGAACCAGATAAAGTGAAGACGCACCGAAGATCATCCCCAGCACCACGCCCATGATAAGGGCGCGTGCGGTCATTTCGGGTAATTGGGCCGAATCGGGGATGTAGGGTTTAAACCCAGGCTTGGAACTGGCGGCTGACATTTCTTTTGGCATTGGTGTACCTGTATTGTTGTCAAATTGAGGTAGAAAAAGGCGGATATTTTTTCAGCCTGGCGAATTACCGGCCTATTCAGACTCCTGTCTGCCGGAAAAGGCCGATGAAAAAACATAAATAATCGCGCATTATCTCGCTTTTTTCCGTCAATTTGCAATGCCGTGATCACACTTGCTGCATCTCTTCCTGTTTACTGAGTGTTGGCAGGGCAGTAATGCCCCGGATTACCGGGTTTTTGCCGGCAATATACGCCAGCAACAGGGCGCTGGCACCGGCAAAACCCAGCGAATAACGCAGGCCCAGGTGTTCGCCCATCCAGCCACCGATCAGCGCACCGGGGCCGGCCGGTATCAGGATCAGCCAGCGCATGGTGCTGGTCATGCGTCCCAGCATGGCTTCGGGCGTCACTGCCTGGCGCAATGCCAGGAAGTTAATAAAAATCAGTACACCACCGATGGAAAAGCACATCAGCATGAAGCTAAAGGCAGCGATACCCCAATTATTGGCCGGTGCCAGCGCCAGCAAGCTCCAGCCCACCCCGCAGACGGCCACCCCCAGCACCATGCAGGGGCCGGGGCCAAGACGGCGACTGATGCGATAGCCATACACACTGGCAATAATGGTACCTATACCCATGCCCATGTAACTCAGGCCGATGGCTTGTTCGGACAGGCCCAGTTCACGCGTGGCAAATAAAATCTGCACCACCAGGGCGGCGTTATAACAAAGTTGCCAGCCGCCGACCGTCATTGCCAGTGCGATCAGCAAGGGCTTATTGGTGACAAAGGACAGCCCAGCCTTCAGGTCGCGCCAGAAATGCGCGTCTTCCCGTGGCTGACGTACTTCATTGATATGGATGCCGCGCAAGATGACGGCAGATGTCAGCAACAGCAGGGCATCTGCCAGCAAGGCCAGTGGTGCACCCATTAATTTAATTAGAGCCCCGGCGGTGGCCGGGCCGGCGACTTCAGCCCCGGATGTGGCCAGGGCATTTTTGGCATGGGCTTCAACCAGCCGGTCACGCGGTACGATTTGCGTCAGCACGATTTGTGAGGCTGAGCCGGCGGTAGTGTTGACCATGCCTATCATGAAGCCGACTACATACAGCCAGGTCATGCTCAGATAACCCAGCCACCATGCCAGCGGCACACTGGCAACCGCCAGCGATATCGTGATTTCACCAACGATATATACCGGCAGCTTGCGCACCCGGTCCAGCAGCACGCCGGATGGCAGGGACAGCAAGACAAAGGGCAGCACTTCCATAAAGGTCAGCGCGCCCATTTGCGAAGGACTGGCGTGCAATAGTATCGCCGCTGTCAGTGGCAATGCCAGCATGGTGACCTGGGCACCGAAGGAGCTGATCAGTATCGATGTCCACAAACGGCGATAGATCAGATCGCGCAATAAATCCCGTGTCGGGAGCGAAAACAAGTCAAAGATTTTATTTATCATAGTTAACAAACACAATGTGCTGCCTGCGCGCTGCCCGTTCATTGCTGCATGCATGATGATGGATACATCGCGCATAAGATGGACAGACTGTGGCGACGATGCCAGCCAAGAAGTACCAAATGCTGTTGGATGACAAAATGAGTGTAAAGACCGGGCCAGATCGGCCAGCGTTTACAATACGGTCATCAGGATAAGTCAGGAGACTGGAGCAAGATAGAGCAGCTCCGGGGCCGCTTTCGCATGTTTTTATTGACGCGACCTGTAAATAGATTGTATTGATATTGATTAGTTCCCGCCAGTGAAAAAAATGATGTTTGAAAAACCAGTAGTGATGATTGACTTTGAAACTTCGGGCATGACACCAGAGCAGGGTGGACGTGTGACAGAAGTGGCCGCCTTGCGTATAGCAGGTGGTGAAATTGTGGATCGCTATGTATCCCTGATCAATTGCCGTGCGCGCATACCGTACTTCATTACCGAATTGACAGGTATTACCCAATCCATGGTGGACCGTGCGCCACCAGTATCGGAAGTCATGCCCGAACTGCTGGAATTTATCGGTAGCGATGTGCTGGCAGCTCATAATGCCAGTTTTGACGAGAAATTCTTGCTGGCAGAAAGCGATCGTCTGGGCTTGTGGCCGTCTTACGATGGCGTCATCTGTTCGGTGAAACTGTCGCGGCGCGTGTTTCCGGGGTTGGGCAGTTATTCCCTGGGGCCGCTGGCGTCGTCGCTGGGTATACGCTTTAAAGGTTCGGCCCACAGGGCGGAAGCAGATGCTGAAGTGGCCTCCAAACTCATGCTGCGGATTGCCACTGAACTCGGTGAACGCTATGGCTTTAATGGCATAGACCCACGCCTGCTGCAAGATGTGAACAAGCTGACGGCAGCCAAAGTACCTGCCTTTCTGAAGCAGCAAAGTGCCGGACCATTGGCTGAGGTGGTACCCGCAAAGAGGGGTAAACATGTCGCTGCCAACAGGGCAAAGGTACAGCGCTACCGCCACTACAAGGGTGGTATTTACGAACTGGTATGCGAAGCAACGCAGGAATCTGATTTGAGCCCGGTGATCGTCTATCGTTCACATGACGGCAGCATCTGGACCCGGCCCAAGGCAGTGTTCTTTGAAACGCTGGAAATCAATGGGGTGAAAGTGCAGCGCTTCACGCCCATTGCAGAATAATTTTTCTCAGCTTGCCCTGATTTGCCCTGATTTGCCACGATAGGGGCAGGGCAGGATGTGGTTCAGGCTTTTGCTGTCTTCCCGGGGCCATCGGTAATCAGCTTGCGCAATACCGGGATCAGGGCGACCAGCACGATGCCGACACCAACGCTGCCCCAGCCCAGAACCGAAAAGATGTAGTGGTAGGTAGGATTGGTCAGGGATGGCAGGCCTTCGGTTGCTTCCGGTATCAGGCCAGAAAATTTGCTGGACAGGATGGAGGCTGTTCCGGTCACCAGCATCCAGGACCCCATCATCACACCCTGATACTGGCGCGGAGCCAGTTTGCCTATCATGGCATAACCTATGGGTGAGATCAGCAATTCGGCCACGCTTTGCAGCAGGTAGCTGATGAAGATCCATTTGAAGGCGACCAGGCCATTGGCGGCTGCCGTTTGTATTCCAAGCGGCAGCACCAGAAAGGCAATGCCTATCAATATCAGGGCGGCAGAAAACTGGCGCGGGACATCAATATTCCAGCCGCGTGCGCGCAGTTTGTCAAACAGCATGGCCATCAGCGGGCCGCCAAACATGATGACGAAGCTATTGATATTCTGTATCCACTGCGGTGCAACTTCATACCCCCAGACCATGCGGTCCACGTTGTTGACGGCAAACAGCTGCAAGCCCATCGGGGCCATCTGGTACAGCGTCCAGAATACCAGTGAGCCCAGGGTCAGCAGCAGATAGGCACACATGTTCCTGCTTTCGCGCTCATCCTTGTGGATGGCGGTCAGGGCAGTCAGGATCAGGCCAATGATGACGCTGATTATCATCACCAGATCGCCGGTGCCTTCTGCCCTGTGCAGCATGAATTCAACCAGCGGGACAAGGCCCGCCATGACCAGCAGGCCGACCAGAAAGCGCCAGCGGAATTGGCGCGGTGTTGCATCCAGCAGTGTTGTGTTCAGATCAGAAAGGACGCGCCAGTTGAGGGCTGCCAGCACGATCGCCATGAAATTGCCTATGGTGGCAAAAATGAACAGGCTGTAATAATCTTCCAGCAACTGGTAATAGCCGGCTGCAGTGAAGCCGATGAAAAACCCCAGATTCATCCCGGCATAATTCCACAGGAAGGCACTTTCGCGGCGATTGTCTTCCGGCTTGAAGCGCTGGGTCAGCATCAGGTTCAGACAGGTGACATTCAGACCACTGCCAGTCAGGAAGAAAGCCAGGCCCCAGTACAGCATGCCGGATGTACCGATGGAAATGGTGGCACAACCGATGACTTGCAACACCATGCCACCGACAAACAGGTTGCGGTTACTGATGAACCGGCCCGCCAGATAGCCGCCAAACAAATGCAGGCCATAATTGAATGCGCCAAACACGCCCATGATGGCAGTCGCATCCTTGGTACTGAAGTTCAGCTTCTTGGTGGCGTATAACACCAGGGTGGAATACAGGACGGCGAAACCCAGTGTGGCGAAAATCTGTATGAAAAACAGGGCACCAGCACCTTCCGGTATGGCTGCTATTTTTTGTTTGATTGTTGACAAGTGGCCTCCAGTACATAGGTTTGGCAGGCATTGTAATGCAAAGAATCTCGTCTAAGTCCTCTAAATGTCATACAGATGTCATACCGATGTAATGGAGATCTCCGGCGCTGCATGTAAGACAATATTCTGGTATGTTGACACTTTTGTGCATGGGCACGGCAAGCGGCTCCTTAATTTTGAATGTAAAGCAATGGATAGTATTGACCTGGAAGTATTGAAAACCTGTGATGCCTGGATACGTGCTGGCATGGCCTGTGAACTGGTGACGGTCGTCAAAACCTGGGGTTCCAGCCCCAGACCCGAAGGTGCGACGCTGGCGATAGGCAGCAATGGGCAGGTGGTCGGTTCGGTATCGGGTGGCTGCATAGAAGATGACCTGATAGAACGCGTGCAGCGCGAAGGCATCGTGCGGGAACTGCCGGAACTGGTCACCTATGGCATCACCGCTGACGAAGCCCATCGTTTTGGTCTGCCCTGCGGCGGTACCATACAGTTGTGCATAGAGCCACTTTCTGCCCGCAGCCGTATCAGCGAATTGTTGCAAAGACTGGAACAGCACGAACTGCTGAGCCGGCAACTGGATCTACGTACCGGCGAAGTCAGGCTGGATACGGTAACGCCCGCGCAACAATTGGTGGCAAGCGATGACATGTTGTTGACTGTGCATGGCCCGCGCTGGCGGCTGCTGATCATTGGTGCAGGGCAGTTGTCGCGCTTCCTGTCCAGTATTGCGCTGGGCATGGATTATCAGGTGATCGTTTGCGATCCGCGTGAAGAATATACCAATGGCTGGCAGGTCGATGGCGTCAAACTGGTCCACGCCATGCCAGATGACCTGATACTGGACATGCAACTCGACAGCCGCAGCGCGGTCGTGGCCCTGACGCATGATCCCAAGCTGGATGACCTGGCCCTGATGGAAGCCCTGAAATCCGAGGCTTTCTATGTTGGTGCCATTGGTTCCCGCGTCAACAACGCCAAGCGCCGGGAAAGACTGAAGGAATTTGATCTGACCGATGCCGACCTGGCCAAATTGCATGGACCCATAGGTTTGTATATAGGTAGCAAGACGCCGGCTGAAATCGCCATTTCCATCCTGGCTGAATTGACGGCAGTGAAAAACAATGTGCTGTTGCCGGCAGAAGTCAATGTTGCCCATGCCAAGGCGGCCATGGCATGAGGAAGTATGCTTTTCGTCTGGTGAATGTGTTTGCTGAAAGCCAGTTTGGCGGTAATCCCCTGTGTGTGTTTGAGCAGGCAGACGGCTTGACGGATGCCGAAATGATGGCGCTGGCAAAACAATTCAATTTGTCGGAAACCAGTTTCATCCTGCCGCCAGAGCAGGCCGGTGCCAGCGCCAGGATGCGTATTTTCACGCCGGACATGGAAATGGCCTTTGCCGGTCATCCCAGCCTGGGCACGGCCCACGTCGTCCAGCAGTTGCAAAATGAGCTGCAGGCAGGTGACAGACAATTCAGCCTGGAATGCAAGGCTGGCATAATTCCCATGATGCTGGATCAGCAGGGCATCTGGACCCTGGAGGCACCATATCGTGGCGAAGTACAGCGTGATCAGGTACTGACCCGGCCTTGTGAACTGTCACCCGCGCAGGTGGCAGGCATGCTGGGTTTGCAGGAATCTGATTTGCTGTCTGACCCGGTGTGGGTGAATACCGGCAGCGAACAATTGCTGGTACCGCTGAAATCTGCCGCCGCCGTGGCCAAAGTACAGCCTGACAGTGCGCAATTGGCAATATGGCCAGCCAACCGGGTGGGCCGCAGGATGGCTTATGTGTTTGCCTTTGATGAAGCGACAGCGCCAAATGCAGGGCACAGACCGGTCACTGCGCGTTACGTCTTTGCCAGACAGGATGGTGGCTTTAGCGAAGACCCTGGCACTGGTTCTGCCTGTGCCAACCTGGGTGGCTGGTGGATGGCGCAGGGACGGGATGTGCCAGTCAGTATGGTAATTGCCCAGGGCGTACAGATGGGGCGGTCTTGCCGCTTATATCTTGAGGTGACAAAAGATCAAGCGATACGGGTAGGTGGCAGAGTCAGGGAAATCGCCCAGGGGCAGGTACAAATCGAATAAACCGGCACCAGGCCCGCAGGTATCGGCAAGAAATCCGGTATAAATCAATATAAGCACGGGAAGAGCAGGCGTAAATCCTTTAAAATAGCGACTTCATTCATTTGCACTGAAAAATCCGTGGTACGACGCAAAATGCTTCTGTGATTGCGTTGGTGGCCCGGTTCAGGATATTCCCCCTATGAGCATGTCTACTACCCAGGAAATCGTTGCCGAATTGCGCGCTGGCCGCATGGTGATACTGGTTGATGAAGAAGATCGTGAAAACGAAGGCGACCTGATTATGGCTGCCGAATTTGTCACCCCTGAAGCCATCAACTTCATGGCCAAGTTTGGCCGTGGCCTGATTTGCCTGACTTTGACAGAAGAACGTTGCGAGCAATTGAACCTGGCCATGATGACCAGCCGCAATGGCACGTCGTTTGGTACCAATTTCACCGTGTCCATCGAAGCGGCAGAGGGCGTCACCACGGGTATCTCGGCAGCAGACCGCGCCCGTACCGTGCAAGTCGCCGTTGATAAAAAATCTACTGCGGCCGATATTGTCCAGCCGGGCCATATTTTCCCGCTGAAGGCGCAAAGAGGCGGTGTCCTCATGCGTGCCGGGCATACCGAGGCTGGCTGTGATCTGGCAGAGCTGGCTGGCCTGACACCGGCATCCGTGATTTGCGAAATCATGAAGGATGACGGCACCATGGCCCGTCTGCCTGACCTGATAGAATTCGCCCGTGAACATGCGATGAAAATCGGCACCATTGCTGATCTTATCCATTATCGCAGCCAGACAGAAAGCATTGTTGACCGTGTTGCCGAACGTGAAATGCATACCGTGCATGGCACTTTCAGGGCCCTGGTCTACCGTGACAAGCCTAGCGGCTCGGCCCATCTGGCCCTGGTGCATGGCGATATCACCCATGAAAAAGCAGCCCTGGTGCGTGTGCATCAGCCAGTATCCATACTCGATTTACTGGAAAGCCAGGCCACCACGCATTCCTGGAATGTGGCAGCAGCCATGGCCGCCATCAAGAAATCGGATTCCGGCGTGATCGTCCTGCTCAATTGCGAAGAAACTGCAGAACAGATGTTTGACCAGTTCAAGGCGCTCGATACGCCAGAAGCCAAACCAGTAAGCCGTGCGGCCCGCATGGATTTGCGCAATTACGGTATCGGTGCACAGATTTTGAAGGATGTGGGTGTCGGCAAGATGAAATTGCTGGCCAATCCACGCAAAATGCCATCCATGACAGGATTTAATCTGGAAGTTGTTGGTTATTTGGACAAGCCTTGCTCTGACAAACAGTGATGGGAGCGAAAGACCGGCGGTTGCGCTGCCGGCCTGATATGCTGTCCTCATCCCCATATCAATTCAATTATCAAGCGCAGCAGCGCAAGAAAGAACATCATGACAGTAGGACATTACGAAGCAAATCTGGATGGTGCAGGTGTACGCGTCGGTATCGTACAGGCGCGCTTCAATGAAAACGTCGGCAAGGGTTTGCTGGATGCCTGCCTGGCTGAACTGTCATTGCTGGGCGTGTTGAATGAAGACATCCTGCATGTGACCGTACCTGGCGCGCTGGAGGTGCCGCTGGCCCTGCAAAAACTGGCAGAAACCAACCAGTTTGACGCCCTGATCGCCCTGGGTGCCGTCATCCGTGGTGAAACTTATCACTTTGAACTGGTATCGAATGAATCCGGCGCTGGCATTACCCGCGTTGGCCTGGATGCCGGTATCCCGATTGCGAATGCCATCCTGACCACAGAAAACGATGAGCAGGCAGAAGTCCGCATGCAAGAAAAAGGTCGTGACGCCGCCCGCGTTGCCGTAGAAATGGCCAACCTTACCCTGGCACTGGAAGAACTGGCAGAAGCCACAGAAGACGTGCACTATGATGCCTGATCGTTCTTGCAACGATCACCCCAGCTTTAAAAAATGTAAGAGAAGATATGAATACTAAATCCCCACATGCCAATCCAAGCAAGACCCGCTCGCCACGTCACCGTGCGCGCGAATTTGCCTTGCAAGGCCTGTATCAATGGTTGTTGAACAATGAAGATTCGGGTTCAATTGAAGCCCATATCCGTGAAGCCCACGGTTTTGACAAGGCTGACAGAGAGCATTTTGATTCCCTGCTGCATGGCGCGATCAAACAATCCATCACCCTGCGTGAAGAAATCGCGCCCCTGATCGACCGCAGCATTGCCGAACTGTCACCGATTGAACATGCGGCCTTGCTGATTGGTACTTACGAGCTGAAGAACCACATTGAAATCCCTTATCGCGTCGTCATTAATGAAGCGGTAGAACTGACCAAATCATTTGGCGGCCTGGATGGTCATAAATATGTGAACGGCGTGCTGGACAAGGTTGCGGCCAAATTGCGCGCTACCGAGGTGGCTGCCGGCAAATAAGCGCGAAAGTACTATTGTATAGAGTGAATGCCGTCTTATTTTTGAAAAATAAGACGGTTTTTTTATAATAGGGCTTACGCAAAACTACCCCAGCTGTGTTGCAGCTCCTAGTCGTACTAAAGTACTGTCTTCGTCGCTGACGCCTTGCTGGGACAATTTTGCGTAAGCCCTATATAACTATGCTCCAACAAGTTTTTTAGCCCGTTTTTTCAGGATACTGCATGCACAATCATCTTGCCTCCAGGCTCGACAATATTGCCCCTTTCCACGTGATGGAACTCATGAAAATGGCAGCGGCGCTGGAAGCCGGGGGACGCCATCTCATCCATATGGGGATAGGCGAGCCAGACTTTACCGCACCGCAGCCGGTCATTGATGCTGCCACCAAAGCTATGGTAGATGGCCGCCTGCAATATACCTCGGCACTGGGTTTGCCAGCCCTGCGCCAGGCAATTGCCGATGATTACCTGCGCACCTATGGCATACAAGTGCCGACCAGCCGCATTATTGTGACTGCCGGTGCTTCTGCCGCCTTGTTACTGGCTTGTGCCGCCCTGGTCGAGCCGGGCAGGGAAGTGCTGATGCCTGACCCCTGCTATCCGTGTAACCGCCATTTCGTGGCAGCCTTTGAAGGCAAGGCCAAATTAATCGCCAGCGGGGCAGAACATCGCTTCCAGTTGACGGAAGCCATCGTACGTCAGCATTGGGATGCGCAAAGCAGTGGTGTCTTGCTGGCATCGCCATCCAATCCTACCGGCACCTCAATCGCGCATGCTGAGCTGAAGAAAATCGTGGCGACCGTCAAGCAACTGGGCGGCTTTACCATCGTGGATGAAATCTACCAGCGCCTGTCCTATGACGAAGCGCCGTTTTCTGCCCTGTCACTGGATGATGATGTGGTGGTCATCAACAGCTTCAGCAAGTATTTCAACATGACAGGCTGGCGTCTGGGTTGGCTGGTGGTGCCGGAAAGAATCGTGCCGCAGCTGGAAAAACTCGCGCAGAACCTGTTCATCTGCCCCTCATCGGTTGCACAATATGCGGCACTGGCCTGTTTTGAAGCGGCCACCATTGCGATCTATGAAGAACGCAAGGCAGAATTCAAGCGCAGGCGTGACTATATCGTGCCTGCCTTGCGTGAACTGGGCTTTGGCGTGCCGGTTACCCCTGATGGGGCATTTTATGTGTATGCGGATTGCTCGGCTTTTTCTGATGATGCTGACGCATTTGCACGGCAGGTGTTGAACGAGGCTGGGGTGGTGATCGTGCCCGGCCTGGATTTTGGTCCGGCAACTGCACATACCCATGTCAGGATTTCGTATGCCAATTCTCTGGAAAACCTGGAGGAGGCAGTCCGGCGTCTGAAGAAGTTCCTGGTCAAAAAGTAGCGCGGGGAAGATAGCACAAATAAAAAAGCCGCCAGTATTTTCATACTGACGGCATTTTTATACTTGAAGAGAGGTGCTGCAATGTATCCTGGCAGAATTACAGCGTGGCGATCTGGTCCTTTTTCGCTTCCACCGGTGCTTTGACTTCGGCCGCTTCCGGTTTGGCTGCTGCTTCCACCGGACGGGCTACCGGAGCCGGTGGGCTGAAGAAGGTAGGCACGTTCTTGCCAGCAGAAACGTCTTTCAGGCGTTTGTACTCATTCAAGACGCGAGAACCGTAGCCAGAGTCATTTTCTGCATCGGCTGCGCCGACATACATCTTCAGGCCTGCTTCGACAGAACCACCGCGGGTGACATAGTCTTTCAGGATCAGGGCGCCTACCTTGATATTGGCGACCGGGTTCAGGGCAGCTTTGACGCCTCCCATTTCCTGGAACTTGTCATGGTGAACCTTGGACATGACCTGCATCAGGCCTTGTGCGCCAACCGGGCTTTCCGCAAACGGATTCAGGCCGGATTCTATCGCCATAACGGACAGAATCAGCAAAGGATCAAGCTTGATTTCCTTGGCCGTCAGATAAGCGGCAGATACCAGCATATTGGTGGCATCGTTGGCGATGTGATAGCGTTTTGCCAGCCAGTTGGTGACCCATTGTTGTTGACGTTGGTTACCCAGCATTTTGGAGTCTTCTTCAGACAAACCGGCTTGCTTATACGGGTTGCTGCCTGTCTGGCCCGGTGCATGCATCAAGGCTGCAAGATTGGGGGCAGGTACTGGTGCCGCTGTCTCTTCCTCTTCTGCTTCGGCATAAGGGGACAGGTCTTTGAATTTGTCAGTCAGTTCCGGTTTGATAAACATCATCGCCAATGCCGTCATGGCAATAACGCCAGACATCATGAACAATTGACGAACGATAGTCATAAAACCATTTGTAGTGTCACGCGCTACCAGGGACAGCGTCTGGCGCTTGTCGGTGGAAGCGATACTGCTTCTTTGTACTGCTAAAATAAAACGTTGAAACATGTTACCTCCTGAATCTCCGCGATGAGTCATTCAACTTACTTAAAAGCCAAACGTAAAAAACTACTTCCGCGAATCAGAAACATCGTCCTCGTCACAGTGTGTGATCGCAAGACGCCGGAGCTGTTTGTCAAATCAGGTCAGTCGGACCTGTTCATGGTGTGTCCAGTGACAAACAACTATTTTCGGGATAAGGCAGACGCCTTTTGAAAACAATCCTTACAATGTTATGTGGGGCCCGATCCCCTTGAATGATGTTACCGTTTGGCGAAACTTTCTTTGTATCGAAAGTGCGGAAGTCATTAACCTCTTCATCAAGTTGGGCGAATTGTAGGGGCGGTTTTATATCAAGTCAACACTATCAAAATGAATTTTAATTACTTTTATGTCTGATGAAACGTGCTGCATTGCAGCAAAGTTCAATAAAATCAAGCACTTGCCTGAAAATGCTAGTGTTCCTAGTGTAAAGATACAAAAAAGCGAAAAATCATGAAATATTCTGATTTGAGAGATTTTATTTCTCAATTGCAAGAAAAAAACGAACTTAAGCGGGTCGACCTGCCAGTTTCACCTTATCTGGAGATGACAGAAATTTGCGACCGCACTTTGCGGGCCGAAGGTCCTGCTCTTTTATTCAGCAAACCTACAGGTCATACCATACCCGTGCTGGGCAATCTGTTCGGTACCACACGCCGTGTCGCGCTTGGCATGGGGGCAGAAAGCCTGAGTGAATTGCGTCAGATAGGGCATGTACTGTCTGCCCTGAAAGAACCAGAACCACCCAAAGGGTTCAAGGAAATACTGGGCCTGGGTTCACTGGTCAAGGCCGTCTGGGATATGTCACCCAAAGAATTACGCGGTGCCAAATGCCAGGAAATCGTCTGGGAAGGCAATGACGTTGATCTTGCGCGTTTACCGATACAGCATTGCTGGCCCGGTGATATCGCGCCCTTGATTACCTGGGGGCTGGTGATTACCAAAGGTCCGAACAAGAAACGGCAAAACCTGGGTATATATAGACAACAGGTCCTGGGACGCAATAAAGTCATCATGCGCTGGCTTGCCCATCGTGGCGGCGCACTGGATTTTCGTGAGCATGGCATCGTCAATAAAGGCCAGCCTTATCCCATCGCAGTTGCCCTGGGGGCCGACCCGGCTACTATATTAGGTGCAGTGACGCCAGTGCCCGACAGTTTGTCTGAATACCAGTTCGCCGGCCTCTTGCGCGGCAGCCGCACTGAGCTGGTCAAAGCAATAGGTAGCGAACTGCGCGTGCCGGCATCGGCAGAAATTGTGCTGGAAGGGCATATCTATCCAGATGCCAATCATCCCAGCGGTTATGAACATGCGCTGGAAGGCCCGTATGGCGACCATACCGGCTATTACAATGAGCAAGACTGGTTCCCTGTGTTTACTATAGACCGCATTACCATGCGGCGTGATCCGATTTATCATTCTACCTATACAGGTAAGCCGCCAGATGAACCGGCGGTGCTGGGCGTGGCGCTGAATGAAGTCTTCATCCCTTTGCTGCAAAAGCAGTTCAGCGAAATCACAGACTTCTATTTACCGCCGGAAGGCTGTAGCTACCGCATGGCTGTGGTACAGATAAAAAAAGCCTATGCCGGCCATGCCAAGCGCGTCATGTTTGGTGTCTGGAGCTTTTTGCGCCAGTTCATGTATACCAAGTTCATCGTGGTGGTGGATGAAGATGTCAATATCCGTGACTGGAAAGAAGTCATCTGGGCGATTACCACCCGCGTCGACCCCTTGCGTGATACCACCCTGGTAGACAATACGCCCATCGATTATCTTGATTTTGCTTCTCCGGTCAGTGGCCTGGGCAGCAAGATGGGCATAGACGCGACCAATAAATGGCCGGGTGAAACCAGCCGCGAATGGGGTAGCACCATACAGATGACGCCAGAAGTGAAGGCGAAGGTAGACCAGATCTGGCAAGAGCTGGGTTTGTGATTGACCTGTTTTAAACCTGTTTTAGCTATCGGCTTTTTTTATCCTCTCTACCTCCCCCTATATATATATGAGTGGTTTAATGATCTGGGATTATCCGCAGCCATTCACGCGGCCTGTTACACCGCAAGACAGTGATATCGATGGGCTGAACCACACCAATAATGCCGTGTATGTACGCTGGTGTGAAGAAGTCGCGTGGGGGCATTCAGAAGCCCTGGGCCTGAACCTGGCTGATTACCACAGGCTGGACAGGGCCATGGCGATACGGCGCGGCGAATATGATTATGTCTTGCCAAGCTTGCTGGGCGAATCAATGACGCTGGCCACCTGGCTGTTTGCCAGTGATGGCAAACTCACCATGGACCGGCGTTTTCAACTGATACGCGATAGTGACGGTGCCACCGTACTTCGGGGTCGCTGGGACCTGGTCTGCATAGAATTGAGCAGTGGCCGCGCGCGCCGCATGCCGGCGGAGTTTTGCGATATCTATTTGCCGGCTGTGGTTCCAGCTGTGGTTCCAACTATTTCTGGGTGATGTGGTTTGCCGAGGCTTAAGAACGCTTGCTTAATGTATACGCGACCTCGGTGGCACTCTTCATTTCGCCCCGCTTCCAGCCCCGGGCCGCATAAAAGCGGTCGGCGCGGGTGTCGGGTGAGGTGCCCAGTTTGACTTCCTGGTTGCCCAGCCCGAACAGATAATCGACTGCCAGCTTCAACAAGACCTTGCCCATGCCTTTGCCCTCATGCCCGGGCGAGACAAATAAGGCCCAGATGCTGCTGTCTTCATGGGCGGCGTATGAAAAGCCCTGGATTTCACCATCCAGTTCTGCCACCCAGCCACGGCCAAGGGTATCCAGATAATCCAGGCACATCTGGCGCGTGATGATGTTGGGGTTGGACAGGGTATTTTCTTTTACTTCCAGACGTATGCGCATGATGGTGCTGACATCGTCAGCAGTAGCCAGTCGAAAATGCAGGGCGGAAGAATTGGTCATAAGCTTTTTATCAGGTTACTGGTGGGTGTTCGTCTGGCCTGCAAGGCAGATGCCAGTGTGGGGCCTTATTGTAGCGTCATTAATGTAGCGTCAAGCCAGGTAAAAGCAATCGGTGGTGTTTTGCTGGCCCTGTGTTGTCATACCTCCATGCCGGCATGCATTATTCAAGTACAATCAAGGCATCAAACTTAAACCTTTTATCCGAATTTTCGCATCCATCATGAAGCGACCTCGTTTTTTACCCGACAACATGACCTTGTTGTTGTTCAGTGTTGTGGCTTTGGCCAGTCTCTTTCCTGCCAGAGGGGTCGTCGCAACAGGTTTTGATCATCTGGCGACGGGCATGATTGCCTTGCTGTTTTTTATGCACGGTGCCAAATTATCACGCCAGGCTGTGCTGGCCGGCCTTACCCACTGGCGCCTGCATGTGCTGGTGATGATATTCACCTTTGCCGTTTTCCCCCTGATGGGCTTGAGCCTGAAACCATTGCTGTTACCCTTGCTGACACCTGAGTTATATGTCGGCATTCTGTTTTTGTGCGTCCTGCCTTCTACCGTGCAATCGTCCATCGCATTTACCTCGGTGGCACGCGGCAATGTGCCGGCAGCGGTGTGCAGTGCGTCGGCCAGCAATATGCTGGGCATCTTCATTACCCCTTTGCTGGTCAGCCTGGTCGTGGTGGCGCATGGCGAAAGTCATTCCTCTATTGACGCCATGCTGAAAATTGTTTATCAGTTATTGCTGCCATTCGTTGCCGGCCAACTGATGCGCCCGCTGTTGCAGGTCTGGCTGGAAAAATATGCAGGCATATTGAAAATGGTGGACCAGAGTTCAATCTTGCTGGTGGTGTATGTCGCCTTCAGCGAGGCGGTGGTGCAGGGGCTGTGGCAACAATTGCCGCCGCTGATGTTATTGAGCCTGCTGGCTGTCAGCGGACTGATGCTGGCTATCATCATGGGGCTGACCATGTTTATCAGCCGCCGTTTCGGCTTCAGCAAGGAAGATGAGATCACCATCGTGTTTTGCGGCTCCAAGAAAAGCCTTGCCAGCGGTGTGCCCATGGCCAAAGTTTTATTTGCCAGCCATGCCGTAGGTATGGTCTTATTACCATTGATGCTGTTCCATCAATTACAGTTGATGGTATGTGCCGTGATGGCGCAACGTTACGCAAAAAGATAAGGAGCCAAAAATGCCACGTTTTGCTGCCAATCTCAGCATGATGTATACCGAATTAGCTTTTACCGAACGCTTTGCTGCTGCAGCGAAAGATGGTTTCAAGGCAGTGGAATACCTGTTTCCCTATGACTATCCGGTGCAGGACTTGCAAAAGCTATTGCAGGACAACGGTTTGACACAGGTACTGTTCAATACCCCGCCGGGTAACTGGGCAGCGGGTGAGCGTGGCATGGCGTCGATACCCGGACGTGAAGAAGAGTTCAAGCTGGGTTTTGAACAGGCGCTGGATTATGCCCGCGCCCTCGGTAACCGTACTCTGCATGTGATGGCCGGGCTGATACAGCCAGAGCAAGACAGGGCAAAGCACCGCGCCGTGTATCTGCGCAATCTGGCCTATGCGGCCTTGCTGGCTGACAGGGATGGCATCACCATCGTGATTGAGCCCATCAATACCCGTGATATACCGGGCTATTTTTTAAACCGCCAAGACGAAGCGCAGGAAATTTGCCAGGAAGCCGGAGTAGAAAATTTGCGTGTGCAGTTTGATATTTACCATTGCCAGATCGTCGAAGGCGATGTCGCTACCAAGCTGCGCCGGGATATGTCACTCCAGCATGCCGGCATTGGCCATGTTCAGATTGCCGGTGTGCCAGACCGGCAAGAGCCGGATCAGGGGGAAGTCAATTATCCCTACCTGTTTGGCCTGCTTGACGAGTTGGGCTACCAGGGCTGGATAGGTTGCGAATACCGCCCACGTGCAGGTACGTCGGAAGGTTTATCCTGGGTAAAGCCCTGGCTGAAGTGACGGTGGTGACGGTGATGCTGCTGGTGATGGATTCAGCCAAAGCAAAAAAGCAGTCGTCATGACTGCTTTTCTGTATTGCGGCTAAAGGGCGAAGGGTGCTTATTCTTCGCTGACCTGCAAAATAAGTTTGCCGAAGTTTTTACCTTCAAACAGCATCATCAGCGTATCAGGGAAGGTTTCTATGCCCTTGACAATGTCTTCACGCGTCTGGAACTTGCCTTCGGCCATCCATTTGCCCATTTCAGCCACGGCTTCGCCGTAACGGGCGGCGTAATCAAAGACGACGATACCTTCCATGCGGGCGCGGTTGACCAGCAGTGACAGGTAATTGGCCGGGCCCTTGACCGGTGTCGTGTTGTTGTACTGGGAGATCGCGCCACAAATAATGATGCGTGCCTTCAGGTTGATACGGGTCAGTACGGTATCAAGGATATCGCCGCCGACATTATCAAAGTAGATGTCAACGCCATTCGGGCAATGTTCTTTCAGGCCATCTTTGACCGAGCCAGTCTTGTAATCGATGCAGGCATCAAAACCCAGTTCATTGACAACGAAATCGCATTTATCCTTGCCACCGGCAATACCAATCACGCGGCAACCCTTTTGCTTGGCGACCTGGCCCACGGTCTGGCCAACGGCACCAGCGGCACCGGATACCACCACGGTTTCACCTGTCTTGGGTTGACCCACGTCCAGCAGGCCGAAATAGGCCGTCATGCCAGGCATGCCCAGGGCATTCATGAATTTTGGCAAGGGAGCCAGCTTAGGGCTGACCTTATAAAAGCCAGCCGTTTTGTCATCGGCTGCACCTACCCAGTATTGCTGCACACCCGTACCACCGGACACATAATCACCAACCGCAAATTTGGGGGATTTGGATGCAAGCACCTTGCCTATGCCGCCAGCGCGCATGACTTCATTGATGGCGACCGGGCGGATATAGGATTTACCTTCATTCATCCAGCCACGCATGGCCGGGTCCAGCGAGATATAAATGGTCTGTACGACAATTTCACCATCTGTGATGTCGCGTACGGTTTCTGTGGTGAAGTTCCAGTCACTATGCTTGGGGTTGCCTACCGGACGGGCGGCGAGGCGGTATTGCTGGTTGCTGAGTGTGCTCATGCTGTCTCCTTGATATTGGTGCGGTTTGCGTTTGAATATGTTTGAACGCATCTGAATGCGTCTGAATCAAAATGGGGGTGTCAGAAGAGTGACTATACATGAATTAGAACGAACGTGCTTTTTGTTGTGATTATTTAATTGAAAGCAGGTTCTATGAATTATGCGGCCGATCATGCGACAATAGACGGTTAATCTTTAAGCTTGCCAGTAAAT
The DNA here is from genome assembly GCF_049340265.1 of Undibacterium sp. Di26W. Lineage (NCBI taxonomy): Bacteria > Pseudomonadati > Pseudomonadota > Betaproteobacteria > Burkholderiales > Oxalobacteraceae > Undibacterium > Undibacterium sp. Di26W. The sequence goes on along the minus strand of NZ_JBMPOR010000005.1, from coordinate 262,505 downwards.
TTACGAATTTAATTTGTTTTAAAGCCCATATCGTCATCAACCCGGGCTATACCCCTGAAATCATGAGCATACGACCAGAATACATCCTGACTTTATCCTGTCCCGATCAACGCGGCATTGTGCATAGCGTATCGGGTTTCCTGGCCCATCATGGCTGCAATATTATTGACTCGGCCCAGTTCGGTGATGCGCAGTCGGCTACCTTTTTCATGCGCGTGCATTTCGCCGTGGAAGATACGGCGATCAGTGATAGCGCGTTGAGGGACGACTTTGCCGTGCTCGGTGGCAGCATGCAAATGAACTGGCAATTGCATGATGCACATCACAAGCCACGTGTGATGCTGATGGTATCCAAGATCGGCCATTGCCTGAATGATTTGCTGTTCCGCTACAAAAGTGGCTTATTGCCGGTAGAGATCAAGGCCATCGTGTCCAACCACACTGATTTTTATCAGTTGGCGGCCAGCTACAACATTCCTTTCCACCATTTGCCGCTGGCAGCAGGTGCGCCGGCAGAAGCCAAGCGTGCGCAGGAACAAAAAGTGCTGGATATCGTTGCCGCCAATGATATAGAACTGGTGGTGCTGGCGCGTTATATGCAGATACTGTCGCCGCAGTTATGCGATGCGCTGAAGGGCAAGGCGATCAATATCCATCATTCCTTCCTGCCCAGCTTCAAGGGTGCCAAGCCTTACTACCAGGCGCATGAGCGTGGCGTCAAACTGATAGGCGCTACCGCGCATTTTGTGACCGGTGACCTGGATGAAGGCCCTATCATTGAACAGGATGTAGAGCGTGTTGATCATTCCATGGAACCGGAAACCCTGACCGCCATCGGTCGTGATGTGGAATGCGTGGTGCTGGCGCGTGCCGTCAAATGCTTTGTTGAACATCGCATTTTATTGAATGGCCACAAGACGGTGGTGTTCAAGTAATGGCACTCAAATCCATCATTTACAAGGCCGACCTGAATATCTCGGACATGGACCGTGGCTATTATGCCGACCATAGCCTGACGATCGCCCGCCATCCATCCGAAACCGATGAACGCATGATGATACGTGTGCTGGCCTTTGCCATCCATGCGGCAGAACGCCTGGAATTCGGTAAGGGCATATCCGATACCGAAGAACCCGATATCTGGCTGAAGGATTACACCGATGCCATACAACTGTGGGTAGAAGTTGGCCAGCCGGACGACAGACGTTTGCTGAAAGCCTGTGGCCGTTCGGAACAAGTCATCGTCTACAGCTTTGCCAGCGCCAGTGATATCTGGTGGAAGGCAATGAATAGCCGTCTCGACCGCGCCAAGAATTTGCGTGTCATGAATGTACCTTCAGAGCAAAGCCAGGCATTGGAAAAACTCGCCCAGCGCAACATGCAATTGCAATGCACGATACAGGATGGGCAAATCTGGATGTCAGCCGGTGATGCTTCGGTGCAGATTGACCTGGAAACCTTGAAAGACTTTTCTTAAATTCAGACCGTCACTGTATTCGCTGCTTCTGCCCATTGCATGGGTGTGGGCAGCGCGGTGGCGCTGAATTCCAGGTGCAAAACCCGGCGCTGACTAGTATGGGTAGTATGGTTGGCCTTGTCCGATGCATGTAATAGCAGTGGTTTCATCAGCAAGACATCCCCCGCCTGCATGGCGCAGACCTGCACATCGGTTTGCGCGGCATTCTCAATATAGGCATCTACCTGTGCACCGTGCAGTTTGCCGTGGCGATGGCTGCCTGCCATCACTTTCAGGGCGGCATTGTCATGGTCGGCAGCATCAAGGGCGATGCGCAGGGCCAGCATGCTTTCCAATACATTTGCCGGTGGCTCGACATGGTGGGCGCCGTTTTTAAGCGTCCACTTTGTGTAGCCGGGCACATCCATTTTCTGGCTCACGCAAATCGTCATATCCTGATGCCAGGCTACCAGCCAGTTGTGTTCAGCATTTTTGTTGAAGAAGATGCTGCGTACCGGCTTTGCATACGGCATGCCTGCCGCCTGCAAGACCGCCTGTATTTTTTGCCAGGGCAGGGCAAGCGAAATAGCCGGATGGGTTTGCAAGACCAGCCGCACACCATAGTCATGGGCGATGGGCTGGCAGGCCTGTTCCAGTTGCGATAGTTCAGCCGGGTTGAGAAAGCCGGGCAACAGGGCAAAACCCTGCTGACTCAAACCCTCAGCCATACCCAAATAACTGTTTGATGTAGCTAACATCAGACTTTCAGATCAGCCCTGCAAAACCTTTTTCAGCCACAGGCTGATATCGTCCACTTCTTCCGGGCAGACGGAATGTGGCATCATGTATTCATGCCATTCAAGCTGGTATCCCAGTTGCTTCAGCAGATCGCGTGATTCTTCGGCGCGTTGTATCTGGATGACAGGGTCGGAGCGGCCATGGGCCTGGAAGATGGGGGTATCCTGGTTGGCCGCATGGCGCTCGGTGGCAATCAGATCACGCAAGGGAACATAGCCGGACAGGCACAGCAGGCCACCCAGTTTTTCCTGGTAGCGCAAACCGGTTTGCAAGGTCATGGCGCAACCTTGCGAGAAGCCTGCCAGCAAGATGCGTTCTGATGGAATGCCGCGTGCATTTTCGCGGGCGATCAATTGTTCTATGCGTTTTTGCGATACGCGCAGACCCTTTTCATCTTCACGTCTGGCGATGTCAGTGCCCAGTATGTCATACCAGGAACGCATCACATACCCGCCATTGATGGTCACCGGCATGGTCGGTGCATTCGGGAAGACAAAGCGGATGCCGGGGTTGCCACTCAGATCCAGTTCCCTGACGATGGGCACAAAATCATTGGCATCGGCACCCAGGCCATGCATCCAGATGACAGCGACCGTGGGGTTGGGGCTGCTTTCTATTTCTATCGTTTCTAGAATGTCTTGTGTCATGATGGTTTTCTGGAAGAATTAAAATAAGTGACAGATTTTACCGTGAGCAGTAATAAGGCGCAGGGCAACCATACGCTCAACAATTCAGATTGCATGACTTGCCAGCCGCGTGCCGTCAGGAAACGGTTCACGCCTATTGGCGATACCTTGATGAATTGCCAGGGAAAGAAATAACGTTCTTCATTCAGCGGCCAGAAAAATTCCACGCCCAGCCCACCAGTGGTCAAGGCATCCAGCATGCCGTGGGATGCGGTGGCAAATGCGATAAACAACCAGACCCGCAGGCGGCTGCTGCCCAGGCGCGCATGAAATGCGCAGGCGACAGTCGCCACCAGTGCTGCCATCAGCAGCGAATGGCTGAAGCCTCTATGCCCAAATGCCGATTCATAGGCGATGCCCAGCTTGAAGCTGATGACATCCAGATCTGGCAAGATGGCGCACAACATGCCCAGGGTTAGCAAGGGCCATGAAATACGCTGGCGGCCAAGCAACAGACCGCAGGTCAACGGGATGATGGGGTGGGTGAGTATTGTTGCCATGTCGGCGGGTGATCAGTTGTCGTCAGATATCAGGCCGGATTTTTAGGGCGCAGGGCGTTCTTTGGCCGGAATGCCTTGCAGACCGCATCATCGGTTTCGATATACGGGCCACCGATCAAATCGATGCAATACGGGACGGCTGCAAAAATACCGGCGACCTGCTGCTTGCCGTCAGCATCTTTCAAGCCTTCCAGGGTTTCCTTGATGGATTTTGGCTGGCCTGGCAAATTCAATATCAGGGCTGCATGGGTAGTGGTTTCACGTATGACGGCGACTTGCCGTGACAAAATCGCCGTTGGCACGAATTTCAGGCTGATCTGGCGCATCTGTTCGCCAAAGCCTGGCATTTCCTTGGTGGCAACGGCGAGTGTGGCTTCTGGCGTCACGTCACGCCGGGACGGGCCGGTACCACCGGTCGTGATGACCAGATGGCATTCTTCTTCATCCACCAGGGCAATCAGGGCTTGTTCTATCGCTGCACGTTCATCTGGTATCAGGCGGGTGACCATATCCCAGGGGGTAGTCATTGCCTTGCCAAACCATTCCTGCAAGGCTGGCAAGCCCTGGTCCTGATAAATACCGGCAGAAGCCCGGTCTGAAATGGAGACCAGGCCGATTTTCAGCTTGCTTTGATCTACAGACTTATCTGTCATCGTACTCGTCGTCGTCATCTTCTTCATCAGACTCGTCAGCATCATCCGCCTTGGCACCAGCTTTGGATTTTTGCAGGTCTTTCAAAATCTGGAAAATCTCGCGATAGGCCTTGGGCGGCTTGTTTTCTGCCTGTTCCTTGCGTGCATTGCGTATCAGGGTGCGCAATTGCTGTACATCCAGTTGCGGATTTTCTGCCAGCAACTCGGTCAGTACATTGTCGTCGGCCAGCAGTTTTTCGCGCTGACGTTCAAGCGCGTGCATAGCGGCTGTTTCCGATTTGGAGGCACCTTTCCAGCTGTCGATGGTTCTCTGGATCAATGCGACTTCTTCTTCATCCAGGGTGCGCATCTTCTTGCCCACATACTGCATCTGACGGCGGCGGCCTTCATGATCCTTGATTTGTTGGCAAATCAGGATGGCTTCGCGCACATCTTCTGGCATGGGGACACGTTTGACGCGTTCACGCGCTTGTTCGACCAGTTCTTGCCCCAATTTTTGCAGGGCGGTCATTTCGCGCTTTAATTGTGACTTGGATGGACGATCGTATTCTGGCTCGAACTCATTGGATTGGTAGCCACATGAGCCACGATTTGGATTTGGCATAATTCTGCGCCTTTACTATTAACTTAATGAAACGGCTGCTATGATACCCCTTTTAGCTAGGAAATACCCAAAAACACCCACGTCAGGGCAAGCTTTGCATTGGCAAGGGGGTATTATTGCGGTAATTTCATGGCAGTTTTTTCGTTTAGCTTCCCACAGAAACCCCATCTATGAGCAAACCAGTTTTCACCCATTCCCAAGACCAGTTAAAACAAATCGCGCAGGATATGTTGCGTTTTGCCCGTGAAAAAGGGGCATCTGATGCGGCGGTAGAGATCAGTGAGGGCGGTGGCCTGTCCATCAGTGTCCGCAAGGGCAAGGTGGAAACCATAGAGCAAAACCGTGACAAAGGCATCGGTATCACTGTGTATATCGGCCAAAGACGCGGCAATGCCAGTACCTCGGATTTTTCCGAGCAGGCACTGCGTGACTCGGTCGACGCGGCCTACAATATCGCCCGTTTTACGGCAGAAGATGATTGCGCCGGTTTGCCAGAGCCAGAATTGCTGGAATTGGCACCACGTGACCTGAAACTGTGCCACCCGTGGCTGATCAGTGCCGAAGAAGCCATAGAACTGGCAAAACGCACGGAAGCAGCAGCGTTTGCGGTGGACAAGCGCATCACGAATAGCGAGGGTGCCAGCGTGCATGCCCAGCAATCGCATTTTGTGGCGGCCAATTCACGCGGTTTCATGGGCGGTTATCCTATTTCGCGCCATACCATTTCTGTTGCGCCGATTGCTGGCAAGGGTGCAAAAATGCAAAGGGATGACTGGTATTCATCCCAACGCAATGCAAAAAAACTGGCCGACCCTGAATCCATAGGCCGTTATGCTGCTGAACGGGCACTGGCCAGGCTGAATGCACGCAAGCTTGATACCCGCAAATGCCCGGTCTTGTTTGAAGCACCGCTGGCGGCTGGCTTGCTGGGTTCGCTGGTGCAGGCAACTTCGGGTGGCGCACTGTATCGCAAATCTACTTTCCTGCTGGATTCGCTGGGTACCCAGATTTTCCCGGATCATATACAGGTACTGGAAGACCCGCATGTCATCGGTGCGGTCGGTTCTTCACCGTTTGATGATGAAGGCGTGAAAACACAGAAACGTGACATCGTCAGCAATGGGGTATTGCAAGGCTATTTCCTGTCCACTTATTCAGCCCGCAAGCTGGGCATGCAGACCACCGGCAATGCTGGCGGCTCGCATAATTTGTCAATGACATCATCGCTGACCAAGCGTTCGGATAATTTTGTGGCTATGCTGAAAAAAATGGGGCGTGGCTTGCTGGTGACTGAACTGATGGGGCAGGGCGTGAATTATGTGACCGGCGATTATTCGCGCGGCGCTTCTGGCTACTGGGTGGAAAACGGTGTGATTCAGTACGCTGTTGAAGAGATCACCATCGCCGGCAATATGCCAGACATGTTCAAGCAGATTGTTGCCATCGGTAACGACACCCTGATCAGAGGCACCAAACAGACAGGTTCCATCTTGATCGAGAACATGACGATTGCCGGTGGCTGATCGACATTGTTCGCCTTGAAAAAAAAGACCATCTGATGCAGATGGTCTTTTTTTTGTTGGCGTGTGATTTGATCATGCGCCCAGATAAGCTTCGATGACCTTGGGATTGCTGAGCAAGTTGGCCCCCGTGTCGCTGAGAACGATATTGCCGTTTTCCAGCACATAGCCATGTTTGGCGATCTTCAGCGCCTGCCTGACGTTTTGTTCTACCAGCAGGATGCTGAGGCCAGTCTGATTGATTTCCTTCAGGATGCGGAAAATCTCCTGCACCACCAGTGGGGCCAGCCCCATCGAGGGTTCGTCCAGCAGCAGCACTTTGGGTTTTGCCATCAGGGCACGGCCTATGGCCAGCATTTGCTGTTCGCCACCCGATAAATTTCCTGCCAGGCCAGTCGCACGGTTTTTCAGGACCGGGAAGAGGGTGTACACCCATTCCATATCCTGCACTATCTGTGTCTTGTCCTTGCGGGTGTAGGCACCCAGCTCAAGATTTTCCCTGACGGTGAGCGTGGTCAGAATGGCGCGGCCCTCGGCTACCTGTACCACACCCTTTTGCACGATGTGGTGTGGCGACTTTTGGCTGATGTCTTCATCTTCCAGGAAGATTTGCCCGGAAGCTGATTTCAACAAGCCGGAAATAGCCAGCAGGGTGGTGCTTTTGCCGGCACCGTTGGCACCGACAAGGGCGGTGATTTCACCGGCATTGAGGGCCAGGCTGATACCTTTGACGGCAGCGATATGGCCATACATGACATGCAGGTCCTGGACGCGCAAGATCTGACTCATTCTGCGTCCTCCTTGCCAAGGTAGGCTTCAATCACATCCGGGTTGTTGCGGACTTCTTCGGGCGTGCCTTCGGCGATGATCTTGCCAAAATTGAGCACGGCAATACGGTCGCATAATTCCATCACAAAGCGCATGTCATGTTCTATCATGAAAATCGAAAAACCGCGTTCACGTATATTTTTGATTTCTGCCATCAGTTCAGTTTTTTCTGCCGGATTCATGCCTGCTACCGGTTCATCCAGCAAGAGCAGCTTGGGCTCGGTGGCCAGGGCGCGCGCAAATTCCAGTTTGCGTTGCTCGCCATACGACAGGTTGTCTGCCAGCATATGGGCTTTATGGTCCAGCCTGACCCATGACAATAATTCGTGTGCGCGTTCTTTGGCCTGTTTTTCGGCATTTTTGTATGTGCTCAAATTGAACAACATGCTGGCCACGCCATAGTTGAGATGATCATGCATGCCGACCACGACGTTTTCCAGCAGGCTCATTTCCTTGAAAATACGGATGTTCTGAAATGTGCGGGCAACGCCCAACTGGGCAATCTTGTGACTGGCCACCGTGGTCAGGTCCTGGCTATTGAAACGCAACTCACCACTGCTGGGGCGCAGCAGGCCGGTAATCAGGTTGACGATGGTGGTTTTTCCAGCGCCATTGGGGCCAATCAAGCCATAGATACTGCCTTGCGGCATGGTGAAGCTGACATCCTGCAATACCCGCAGGCCGCCAAAATTTTTACTGATAGAACGTAATTCCAGCATTTAGCTAACCTTTCCGGAGCGTGATGATGTTAACTTTTTGCGAAAGTTTCTGATTCTTGCCGGGTCCCAGATACCTTTGGGTAAATACAGGATGACCAGTATCAGTATCAGGCCGTTGGCAGCCAGGCGGAAATTCTTTAAAGAGTGCATCAGTTCCGGTAACAGGCTCAGGCTGCTGCTGCCTATCAGCGGGCCGATCAAGTTGCTGGTGCCGCCGAAAACTGCCATGGTCAATATGTCCACCGCATTTTCAAATGCGTAGTTGCCTGGACCTATGGTGAAGGTGTAATGCGCATTCAGGCCGCCAGCAATACCGGCGATGGATGCCCCCATCACAAACGCCAGCAGCTTGTAGCCACCGACATTCACACCCATGAGGCGGGCGGCAATCTCATCTTCCTTGATTGCTTCAAAGGCACGGCCTATTTTTGAACGCCGCATCCTGGCCAGTACAAACAAAATCACCGCCAGCAGGATGACGATGTGCCACCACTCGGTTTTTTGGGGAATGCCGTTCAGGCCCATGGGGCCGCCGGTGATTTCCATATTCAACACGATGACACGTACCACTTCACCAAAGCCCAGCGTCGCCATGGCCAGGTAGACGCCGGAAAGACGCAATGTCGGTATGCCGATGATCAGCGCGACGATGGCAGGCATGATGGCACCGGCCAGCAAGGCCAATGGGAAGGGCAAGCCGGTCTGCATGCTGATCATGGAAGCTGTGTAGGCACCGATGCCCATGAATGCCGCATTGGCCAGTGACAGCAAGCCGCAAGACAAGGTCAGGTAAATCGAAAGTGCCAGCATGGCATTGACGCCTATGCCAAAAATGACAGTGCTATAAATAGCCCAAAAACTATCCCACCATTCAAGCATAGTGTTACGCCTTTCTTTCCAGTACTCTGCCGAACATACCGGAAGGGCGTACCAGCAAGATGATAAATAACAGACCAAAAGCCACCGCATCGCGGAAATCGCTCGACAGATAAGCAACGCTCATCACTTCAGCAAAACCGAGGAACAGGCCACCTATCATGGCACCACGTATATCGCCCATGCCACCCAGGATAATCACGGCAATGCCCTTATGCAGCATGGGTTGCCCCATGAATGGGGAAATTGCATTGAACGACAGGCCGACCAGTACACCGGCAGCGCCACCCAGTGCCGCTGCGGCAAATGAAGTCAGGAAAAACAGGCCTTCAACATTGATGCCCAGCAAATAAGCAGCTTTGGGCGATTCGGCAATAGCCCGCAGGGCGCGGCCAATTTGCGTGCGACGCATGACTTGCAGCAGCACCAGCATCAGGACAAAGGCGATGACGACAATCGCAAGTTGTACCGCAGTCAGGTGCAGGTTGCCAAGGCTGAAGCTTTCTTCCGGTATGGTGCCAAAAGGGAAGCGTTTGTTTTCTGCACCAAAAATCCCCTGGGATATATTGGTGATCATGATGGCCACACCTATGGTGGCAATCATTGGGGCAAGATGCGGGGCATTGCGTTTTCGTAATGGCCGCAAGACCAGAAAGTCGACGATGACACCCAGCAAGCCGCAGGCCAGCATGGCCAGCAACATGGCCACCCACAGGGGCATCTGCAGAGCGCTGACCAACAGCAGGGCAATATAGCTACCCAGCATGAAAATCGCGCCGTGCGACAAGTTGATGACGCCAAGGACGCCGAACACCAGCGTGAATCCTAAGGCGAAAAGCGCATACACGCTGCCTAGGGTCAGAGCGTTAATGAGTTGTTGTTCCAGCATGGGTATCCAGATGATTAGGATTGCTTTGCTTGCCTGTGCAGATGCAGGGCAGGTCACCGACACATGTGCACATGTGTATATTTCTATCGGATGAAACTCATCCCGGCAAGAGAAATCATGCAACGTGTATTGCTGACCCAGTGTGGGTCAGCAATACAGCGGCTATTTATTTTAACAATACAAATTTGCCGCCTTTGGCAATATTGACGATGGCATCTTGCTGCGCATCGTAGCCAGCTTCCTTGCCATCTTTGGGGGCAGCACGGCGGAATGCGAATTTGCCGGTGGCGCCTTCCATCTTCACGGCTGGCAAGGCGTCGCGCAATGCCAGGCGATCTTTTTCCAGGTTACCACTCAGGCTGACTTTTTTCAGTGCTTCGGCAACGATTTGCAGCGCGTCAAATGCCTGCGCAGCAAACTGGTCAGGGTCGGAACCAAATTTTGCCTTGTAGTCAGCCATGAAGCTCTTGTTGGCAGCAGACTGGTTTTCGGCAGACCATGGGCTGCCCATCAGGGTATTGTCGGCAGCGTCTTTGGCGATTTCAAACAGTTTTGGCGAGTTGAAGCCGTTACCACCTATGAACGGCTGCTTCATACCCAGAGAGCGGGTTTGCAGGATGATATTCGCCGCTTCTTCTGCCAGGCAGGAACAGACAATGGCGTCTGGATTGGACGCTTTGATCTTGGTCAACTGTGCTTTGAAATCCACGTCACCCTTGGTATAGGTTTCTGTATCCGTGACCTGGATTTTTTGTTCAGTCAGGGCATTTTTGAAAACGTCGTAACCACTCTTGGTAAAGGCATCATCATTGCCGTACAGGACGGCCACTTTCTTGATATTGAATTGTTTGACCGCTGCGCGTGTGGTGACTGGCAATACGTCCGCTTCCATGACGGAGTTGCGGAAAGTGAAAGGCCCCATATTAGTAATGCCGTCAGCGGTGTTGCTGGTGCCAAATACGACAGTCTTGGTGGCGTTGGCAATCGGGTCAGCAGCAAAGGCCGAATTGGACAGGGTAGGGCCAAAAATCATTAATACTTTTTCCTGGAACAGCAATTTTTTGAAGGCATTGATTGCTTCTTCTTTTTTGCCCTGTTCATCTTCAACCACCAGTTGTATCTTGTTGCCGTTCACACCACCCTTGGCATTGATCTGGTCTGCCGCCAGTGTGAAACCATTTTTGATGGCAACACCATATTTGGCTGCAGGGCCGGTCAGGGCTTCGGCAACGCCGATTTTGATATCAGCAGCCTGGTTCAATGTGGAATAGGCCAAGAGGGTGGTAGCAGCTAACAATTTAAGACGGTATGACATGGTGATCTCCTGAAAAATTATGATGACTCTTGCGATTCGCAATTAGCAACACGGAACAGATGAATTGTGTTGTTCGTATCTCTTGCTATTCAGAACGAATTTGCCTGTCCAGATGCAAGGAAAGCGAGATCGCTAAACTTATTGGATGTTTATTGTCACGAAGGATTGTATTGGCTGGCAACCGCAGCAGCAATAAAACGCCATGCTGCGATGCAATATCCATTACTTAAGTAGTACTACTGACGAGGCTGATTTTTTGGCCTGGAAATGCTGGGCCGGAGAGGGGGCGAGCATGCCAGCGACTGCGTAAGCAGGTGCGCTGGCATGAGCAGGGACTGTTGTTTGTGGGGCTGTTGTAGGGCTATTGGTGCTTGGAACCTGTTTGCGATCTGTAGCGAGCGTGCGTCAGCGGGGTGAAGAGCCGCGCAAAAAGCGGAATGTACTTAAGTACATGAGCATTTTGAGCAGCGCATGAGCCCCGCGTGGACTCCGATTGCGCTCGCGCAGTAAGATCGTACACAGGTTCTTATGCCAGTTGCTTACGTACGCGGGCAATCGCTGCTTTTACCTGATTTGGTGCGGTGCCGCCGATATGGTTACGGGCTTCAACCGAGCCTTCCAGTGTCAGTACTTCAAATACGTCTTCATTGATCAGGCTGGAAAAGGCGCGCAATTCTTCCAGTGACATATCGCTGAGGTCGCAAGCCTTGTCAACGCAGGTGCGTACCGCCAGTGCCACGGCTTCATGGGCATCACGGAAAGGCAGGCCTTTCTTGACCAGGTAATCGGCCAGGTCGGTTGCTGTGGCATAGCCTTGCAGCGCTGCTGCACGCATGGCTTCCGGCTTGACGCTGATGCCGCCAGCCATGTCGGCGAAGATGCGCAGGGTGTCGATCACGGTGTCCACGGTATCAAACAATGGTTCCTTGTCTTCCTGGTTGTCCTTGTTGTAGGCCAGTGGCTGGCCTTTCATCAGGGTCAGCAGGGCAATCAGGTGGCCATTGACGCGCCCGGTCTTGCCACGCGCCAGTTCTGGCACATCAGGGTTTTTCTTTTGCGGCATGATCGACGAACCGGTGCAGAAACGATCCGCGATATCGATGAAGCCGACGCGTGGGCTCATCCAGATCACCAGTTCTTCCGACATGCGGGAAATATGCGTCATGATCAGCGCAGCAGCAGCGCAAAATTCAATGGCGAAATCGCGGTCAGAGACAGCATCCAGCGAGTTATAGCAGACTTCATCAAAGCCCAGCGTCCTGGCAACGCGTTCACGGTCGATAGGGAAGGTGGTACCAGCCAGGGCAGCTGCACCCAGCGGCAGGCGATTCACACGTTTTCTGCAATCGAGCATGCGTTCGCTGTCACGGCCAAACATTTCAACATAGGCAAGTATGTGATGACCAAAGGTGATCGGTTGGGCCACCTGCATGTGGGTAAAGCCAGGCAGGATGGTGTCGGCATTTTTTTCAGCCAGGTCCAGCAAGGCACTGCGGAAGTCGGCCAGCAACACTACGATATTGTCGATGGCACTACGCATGTACAGCCGGATGTCGGTGGCGACCTGGTCATTGCGTGAGCGGCCAGTGTGCAGGCGTTTGCCAGCGTCGCCTACCAGTTCGGTCAGGCGTTTTTCTATGTTCAGGTGGACATCTTCCAGGTCGAGCAGCCATTCAAACTTGCCACTGTCGATTTCTGACTGTATCTGTGCCAGGCCGCGCTGGATATCGGCATAATCCTGGGCACTGATGATGTGTTGTGCCTGCAGCATCTCGGCGTGGGCCAGCGAGCCCTGGATATCAAAAGCAGCCATGCGGTTGTCAAAAAACACCGAGGCGGTATAGCGTTTCACCAGATCTGAGACAGGTTCCGAGAAGCGGGCAGACCATGCCTCGCTTTTTTTATTGAATTGTGATGTCATAGTAATAGTTTGCCAATTTGGCTGCGTTTGCTTAAAGATTGGTGCAGATTATCCCAGATTTTGGCCTGCAATACCCCGTGACTTGGCGCCTTACATGCGCAAAATGCCAATAATCCCGGTGCAATATCGCAGGTTTTGCAGTTTTTTATGCAATTTGGTCAGGCATTGGGGACGTAGTCAGCACCTCATGCACGTGTGGTCCACCTCAATGAAACAAGAATGACGAAAAAAAACACATTGCCACAAGATGAACCCCTGATCCCCGATTGTTGCAATGTCGGCGTGATATCCCGTGTGCTGGTGACGGTCAATATAGTGGGCATGCTGGTGTTGTGGGCGCGTGGCGATAACTGGTATCTCGTGCTGCAGAATTTCCTGGAGAGCGCCATCCTGCTGGAAACCATCAGCCTGGTGTCGCTGTTATTGCTGTGTAACCTGCGCAGGCTGGCCATGCGTTTTCCCTTTCAGCCCTGGTTGCAGCGCTTGCTATGCGGCTTGTTACCAGCGGCAATTGCCGGCCTGTACTTGATGTATCTGAAAAACATGGAATGGTTTGAATACTCTTTCCCGCATTTCGATATTAATTTCGCGATGTTCAGTTGCTTCTTGCTGGGGCTGGCGTTCCAGCAGTATTTCGAATTGCGCGCCCGTGCATTTTCACCCGCGCTGGGCGAAGCCAGGCTGCAGGCTTTGCAGGCACGCATCCGTCCGCATTTTCTGTTCAATAGCCTCAATACAGCACTGGCGCTGATCCGTACCGAGCCACGTCGGGCAGAACTGATGCTGGAAGATCTGGCTGACCTGTTCCGGGTACTGATGCGTGACAACCGCATCATGACCAGCTTGCGCGAAGAGGTGCGCCTGTGCGAGCAATATCTGGCAATCGAAAAAATACGACTGGGTGATCGCCTGCAGGTAGAGTGGGCCAGTGACAGGCTGAGTGAGCAAGACATGAAGGAAATCGAAATACCTTCATTGCTATTGCAGCCACTGCTGGAAAATGCCGTGCATTATGGCGTCGAACCCTCAGTCATTCCAGCCAGGATAAGTGTGGAGCTGGGGCGCTTGCTGGACAAGGTCGAAATAATTGTTACCAACCCGTATCATGCTAACGCCAATTTAACATCTGGTAACCAAATGGCGCTGGAAAACATCAGGCAGCGATTAAGTTTGCTCTATGATATTGAAGCGCAACTGCAGTACGGTGTGAAGGACGCGCAATTTGAAATCAGACTGCATTTTCCTGCCAAGAGATGATGATTCCCAAGATATTGATCGTTGACGACGAAGCCCCTGCCAGGCAAAGGTTGATGACCCTTTTGTCCGACATACAGGCAGATTGTCCAACGGCAGTGCTGGGTGAAGCAGAAAACGCCATCTCTGCATTGGATCAACTGGCCACTCTGCAACCTGATATCTTGCTGCTGGATGTGCAAATGCCAGGCATGAGCGGCATAGAACTGGCACAGCACCTGGGGCGGCATCAGGCTGGCTTCCGTCAGCCTTCCATCATATTTGTGACGGCGTATGACGAATTCGCCGTCAAGGCGTTTGAAGTGCATGCGCTGGATTATTTGATGAAGCCCGTGCGCGCCAGCCGTTTGCAGGATGCCATCCAGCGCGTCGCCGAACAGATCCGCGATGGCCGTCCTGCCACCTTGCCGGTGGTGGGTGGTGATAATGCCATCCCCAGGCGCAAGCATTTTTCTGTGCTGGAAAGAGGGCGCATTTTGCTGGTGCCGGTAGTCGAGGTGCTATTCCTTAAAGCCGAACAGAAATACGTCACCCTGCATACCAGCCAGCGTGAATATCTGGTGGAAGAATCGCTGACATCGATCGAAACTGAACTCGGCGACCTGTTGGTCAGGGTGCATCGCAATGCCCTGGTGGCGCGGGCTGCAATCAGTGGTGTGGAAAGAGCAGTGCAGGTGGTTGATGCAGAAGCCGGCCAGGAAAAAATATCCGAATCCTGGCAGGTGATTGTGTCCGGCGCAACCGAACGCCTGCCCATCTCACGCCGGCAATGGCCGGTCATCAAGGCGCTGGTGCGTATGTAGTGGTGGTCGTAGTTTGTGGTAACAGTATCGGTGGCTTAGCGCCAGACCGGCAAACCAGTCAGATCCGTATTTTCATCATGCACCCATGCTGGCAAGCCACTGCAATCCGTCGGCCCCAGTACCTCCAGTAATTCCAACTGTTCCTGCTTCTTGCCCTGGCGCTGCACCAGCTGAACCACTTTTCTCGGCTCGCGTGTTAGCGGCAATGGTTCACCAAAGCCCGGCAATTCCAGGGTGGTGTTATCTTTGTTGTCTTTCATCAGGCTAAATGAGTGAGGCTGGCAAGTATTGGTTGTTGTGGATGTCTGCTGATGGAAGATTGCATTGAATTACCAAGGCTGGGATTGTGTTTGTTGACGGCGTGCGAATGCAATGGAAAAATCTTGGTTTCGTGGGGGGAAATCTGCGACTTTCGGTTTAAGTGCCCCGAAATCTGTCAGGCAAAAAAACCAAAATATCCAATGAAATCAAAGCGTTTTCAGGCACTGATCTTTTTTAGGATTATACCGAAGTTTTTTCAATTAAGTGCGGCAAAAAAGATGTCGAAAGGATGCACAAAAATTGCTTCATTTGAACTTTTCTGCTAATTTCCATTTAACATTTTCTAGCACTTTAAAGCAAGTTTGCCCTCATGCAAGCACACACTTAAGGATAAGCCATGTTTGATCACGTCAAATTCGGAGTCAGCGACTATGCTGCGAGCAAAGCCTTCTTCCTCAAAGCGCTGGAACCGCTCGGCGTCGCTGTGGTATCTGAGGGGGTTCCGACGTATGGTGTCGAGCTTTGTGCAAAAGACGAAGTCTCATTGTGCCTGTACCAAACCGAGCAGAAGCCGGCGCATCTTCACCTGGCCTTCCGGGCCGCGAGTCGCCAGCAAGTTGATGCCTTCTATCACGCAGCGCTTGAAGCTGGTGGCAAAGACAATGGTGCGCCTGGTCTGCGCCCGCAATATCAGGGCAGGTACTATGCCGCTTTTGTCATTGGTCCGGACGGCCACAACATCGAAGCGGTGTATCACGAACCCGAGCCCTGATTTTTCTATTCAGGCGCTGCCGTCCGCTGTTATTCGCTGTTATCCGCTGTTATCGTACGTGACACGCATCTTGATCGCTCGATGCGCGATATTCTCAGTAGCGATGGCAATACCCATGCTGAATACAACAACGCCACCGAAAAGCTGCTAAACGCAGCCGGTG
The DNA here is from genome assembly GCF_049340265.1 of Undibacterium sp. Di26W. Classification (NCBI taxonomy): domain Bacteria; kingdom Pseudomonadati; phylum Pseudomonadota; class Betaproteobacteria; order Burkholderiales; family Oxalobacteraceae; genus Undibacterium; species Undibacterium sp. Di26W. The sequence continues at coordinate 246,487 of NZ_JBMPOR010000005.1, read as the reverse complement.
GCGTGTTGTCAATTTGGTTGCGGGGGCAGGATTTGAACCTACGACCTTCGGGTTATGAGCCCGACGAGCTGCCAGACTGCTCCACCCCGCGTCTGAAGGAAGCGAATTGTACATGGCATCGGTGTGGCTTACAATCTATATGTGTAAATATTTTTATACGATTTAGCACCGCAACAATTGTTCGCAAATTCTTGCATCAAAAAAACATCGCTATTGCGGAAGTTGGATAGAAATCCATGCATAATGGATGTACGGTATGCTTGGCAGTATAGTCATGCGCAGCAAGCCTGTGCGCTATTTTCAGGAGTGAAAAAGTAGTCATGGAATTTGAAGTAATCGACACCCAGATTTCCCCGGAAGGCCGGATGGAAGTGTTATCCAAGGCCGAAGTGCTGCAATTGCTGGACAATAGTCATGGCGGTTTGTACCAGGTGTTTCGCAGTTGCGCGCTGGCTGTACTGAATTGCGGCAGTGGCCTCGATGACGGCAAGGAATTGCTGGAACGCTATAAGAGTTTTGATATCAGCATCGTACAGCGCGAGCGTGGCATCAAGCTTGATGTCAAGGGTGCACCTGCCAGTGCTTTTGTGGATGGCGTGATGATCAGGGGCATACAGGAACACTTGTTTGCCGTGTTGCGCGATATCCTGTTTATCAAGGCTGAAATTGGCGATGACAGCAAGTTTGATCTGGACACCACGGAAGGCATCAGTGATGCCGTGTTCCATGTCTTGCGCAATGCCAATCTGCTGCGCCCGCAAGTGAACCCGAATATGGTGGTGTGTTGGGGCGGGCATTCGATTTCGGGTGCAGAATATGATTACACCAAGCAGGTAGGTTACCAGTTGGGCTTGCGTGGCATGGATATCTGCACTGGTTGCGGCCCAGGTGCCATGAAGGGCCCGATGAAGGGTGCGACCATCGGTCATGCCAAGCAAAGGGTGACCACCGGGCGTTATCTGGGGATTACCGAGCCTGGCATCATCGCTGCTGAAGCGCCTAACCCCATCGTGAATGATCTGGTGATCTTGCCGGATATAGAAAAACGACTGGAAGCATTTGTGCGCGTGGGCCATGCTGTCATCGTGTTTCCTGGTGGTGCCGGTACGGCAGAAGAGATTTTGTACCTTCTGGGGATTTTGCTGCACCCCGACAATGCTGAATTGCCTTTCCCATTGATCTTTACCGGGCCGGAAAGCGCGGCAGATTATTTCCGCCAGATTGACCAGTTCATTGCGGCAACCCTGGGCCCACAAGCACAAAAGAGTTATCAGATCATAGTGAATGATCCGGCCCGTGTGGCACAGGTAGTACATGCCGGTATCAAGAAGGTACGCGAATTCCGCAAGGCCAGGGGTGATGCCTATTATTTCAACTGGTTACTGAAAATCGATGCCGAATTCCAGAAACCGTTTGAACCCACGCATGAAAACATGCGTAATCTGGCTTTGCACAAAAACCAGGAAACCCATTTGCTGGCAGCCAATTTGCGGCGTGCCTTCTCGGGTGTGGTGGCCGGTAATGTCAAGAACCAGGGCATACGGGCGATAGAAAAGCATGGACATTTTGAAATTCGTGGCGATAGTGAAATAATGGCATCAATGGATACCTTGCTGGCATCCTTTGTAGCCCAAAGCCGTATGAAGTTGCCGGGCAAGGCTTATACCCCTTGCTACCGTGTTATAAAGTAATGCGTGGCAGTCAAACCGTAGGATAATAGGCTTGGTCCTATCACTTTTGAGGAAAACAGACATGAGTTCCGTACAACAGGAAGTTGACGAACGTACCAACCTCACCGCATCGAACAAATTTGAGCTGTTGCTGTTCCGTCTGGGTACGGATGGCAGTAGCGAGCGATCTGAGTTGTTTGGCATCAACGTTTTCAAGGTACGCGAAATAGTTGCCATGCCTACCATCACCGGCATGGCCGGGGCGATGCCGCATATGCTGGGGGTAGTGAATTTGCGTGGGCAAATCATCCCTGTGATTGATTTGCCGGCAGTGGTGGGTCTGAAGCCCAAGACTGGCCTGAATATCATGCTGGTGACTGAATATGCCCGTACCACGCAAGGTTTTGCGGTGGAATCGGTGGAAGAAATCGTCCGTCTGGACTGGAGCCAGGTCTTGTCGGCGGAAAGCAGTGCGGCGGGTGGTATGGTGACCAGCATTGCCCGTCTGGATGGCGATACAGAAAATACCCGTCTGGCACAGGTGCTGGACGTGGAGCAGATTTTGCGTCAGATTACGCCGTCTGATACCAAGGATGTCGACCCGGAAACTATCGGTGCCAAGCTGCAGATGATACCTGGTTCTGCTATTTTGGCAGCTGATGATTCTGCAGTAGCTCGTGGCTTGATTGAGCAGGCGCTGACGGCAATGGGTGCCCAGTTCATCATGACCAAGACCGGCAAGGAAGCCTGGGAGAAATTACAGTCCCTGGCAGCAGCGGCACAGGCAGAAGGCAAGGGCGTGCGCGACAAGGTGTCGATGGTATTGACGGATCTGGAAATGCCAGAGATGGATGGTTTTACCCTGACACGTAAAATCAAGAACGACGACCGCTTCAAGTTCTTGCCGGTAGTGATTCATTCTTCATTGTCTGGTGCCACCAACGAAGACCATATCAAGACCGTGGGCGCGGACGCCTACGTTGCCAAATTTGTTGCCGAAGAATTGGCCGCAACCATACGCGCTGTATTGGCAAAATAAAGTGTGAAAAGCAAGTATTTTTCAGATATTTTGTAGATGCAGGCTAAGTAAAAAGGGTGCAATGAATATTGCACCCTTTTTTATTTTCTTGACCCGGTATCAGCTATCTGGAAGTCGCTGCCGGCACGCGTTGCCAGCCGCCAGGGCAGTTTTTGATTGCAGGGTAAAAACCATCGGGCTGGTGGCAATACAGCCAGTCTTTGCCCACATTGTTTTGCGGATTAACATCTGGCTGGCTGATGACATTGCTTTCGTTGCTGTAGGGCTGCTCTATCACCTCTGTGTAGCGGGTGACCGGTGCAACATAACTGACAGAAGGGGCAATCACCACGCTGCTGTAATACGGCCAGCCATAGTCATACGGATAGTAGCGCGAGCCGTAGGAATAACGTGCGCCGTAATAAATCGGAAACGGGTTAATCGAAATCCCCAGGCTGACTCGTGGGCGGAAGTGGCTGGAGTGCGCCATAGCCGGGAAGCTAACCGCCAGCAAACTGCAGACCAGAAGAATTCTTTTCAGTGTGTTCATGATATTCTGACAATATAATGATAAATTTCAGGGTGATTCTATAGCTTAGGACGAAAACAGGAAACTTATTGCTGGAATTACACTCAGTTACTATTCTTGAGCTTTCTTGACAAAATCAGCGCGACGGTGACGCAGCAACCGCAGATAGCCGCCAGAGTCGTCGATTTTGTCCTGCATGTAGTCTTCAATTACACCCGGATTGAAGCTTTGTAGCAAGCCCAGAAATAAACCCTGATACAAGCCCCCCTAAACCAGACCCAGTTTATACAGGATATTATGCAATTTCTGATGAAAAAATGTGCAAGCTTGTGTGCGCTTGCCTTATTTGCCAGCTTCCCGGCCTATGCCGAATCAGCCATGGCGGATACCCCTGAAGCTGCCAAGCCTGCCATACGCGAGCTATATACCAAGTACGAATACCAAATCCCCATGCGTGATGGTGCGCGCCTGTTCACGGTTGTCTATGTACCCAAGGACAGCAGCAAGACCTATCCTTTCCTGATGAACCGTTCCCCTTATGGCAGCGGTGTACACGAGGGGGATCAGTCACACTATGGAGTGGATTTTTATCCTTCTTCACTGGGGCCATCGAAAGAATTTGATCAAAGTGGTTATATCTTCGTGAAGCAGGATGTGCGTGGTCGTTTTATGTCGGAAGGTGTGTGGCAAGAAATGACACCTCACGTCAAAGCCAACAAACAGGCTGGCGAAGGTGTGGAAAGCCAGGACATGTATGACACCGTTGAATGGCTGTTGAAAAACGTCAGGGGTAATAACGGCAAGGTCGGTATCTGGGGTATTTCTTACCCTGGCTTTTATACTTCGGCCAGCATCATCGATTCGCATGCGGCGATCAAGGCCGCATCGCCACAGGCACCGGTCACAGACTTGTTCATGGGGGATGATTCCTACCATGGTGGAGCTTTCATGCTGGCGGCCAATTTTGGTTTTTATTCCAGCTTTACGATAGAAAAAAATCCGACGACCTTGCCCAAACGCTGGGAATCATTCGACTTTGGTACATCCGATGGTTATGAGTTTTTCCTCAAACACATGAGCCTGAAAAACATCACGGCGCAACTGACAGACAAACAGCGCGAGTTGCTGATACCGACGATAGAACATACGAGTTATGACGATTTCTGGAAAAGCAGAAATATCGCTGCCCACCTGAAAAACATCAAGGCTGCCGTGTTGACCGTCGGTGGCTGGTATGACGCTGAAGATCCGCAAGGGCCATTGACGACTTATCACAGCATCAAAAACAATAACAAGGGGTATTACAACGGTCTGGTGATGGGGCCATGGTCGCATGGTGCCTGGAGTGGTGCCGATGGCAAATCGCTGGGGAATGTGAATTTCGACACCAAGACCGGCGAATACTACCGCAAGAATATTGTCTTCCCTTTCTTCGAGCAGTATTTGAAAGGTGCCAGCGGCAAGGCTTTGCCAGAGGTGACCGTGTTTGAAACTGGCACCAATGTCTGGCGTGAATATGCCAGCTGGCCACCACAGCAGGCACAAAAGCGTACGCTGTATTTTGGCAGTGATGGCAGCCTGAGCTGGAAAGAACCGCAGACCGAATTCAATACCTTTGATGAATACATCAGCGACCCCAAAAAGCCCGTGCCTTTCATTTCTTACGCAGCAACCGGCGCACCGCGTGAATATGTGGTGTCTGACCAGCGTTTTGCTTCCAGTCGCCCCGACGTGCTGGTCTACCAGACCGCGCCACTGGAAGAAGATGTCACCCTGGTCGGGCCGGTTAATCCAAAATTGTTTGTGTCCACGTCTGGTACGGATGCTGACTGGATCGTGAAACTGATCGACGTGTATCCATCCACCTATCCAGACAAACAGGTGGTGCGCGACCGGGCCAACGACGTGCAGCCACCTGCAGTCACCATGGCGGGGTACCAGCAACTGGTGCGGGGAGAACCTTTGCGCGGCAAGTTCCGTAACAGCTTCGAAAAACCCGAACCTTTTGAGCCGGGCAAGGTAGCTGCCATCAGCTATACCATGCCGGACATCCAGCATACTTTCCGGCGCGGCCATCGCATCATGGTGCAGGTGCAAAGCACCTGGTTCCCGTTGGTGGATTTGAATCCGCAAAAATTCATGGATATCCCCAAGGCCAATCCTGAAGATTTCCAGAAGGCGACGCAGCGGGTGTATCGTTCGCCAGGACAGTATTCGGGCTTGGTTGTGCAGGTATTGCCGCAATAAATACAAAAAAGAGGGAAATAAAAAATGGAAACAAAAAATATTCTTAAACGTAGCCTGCTGGCCAGTCTGGTGGGCCTGGCATGCATGGGCAATCTGGCGATGGCTGAAACTGCCACCTCCAATCAATTGGTGCTGGAATCCATGACCATGGATAAAAAGGCCGATCCCTGCAAGGATTTTTTTCAGTATGCAAATGGGGAATGGCTGAAAGCCAATCCCATCCCTGCGGATCGCGCACGTTATAGCGCCTACGACGAAGTCACGGAAAGAAATCTGGCTGCGCTGAAACAGATTGCGGAGGCCGCCGCCAACGGCGAAGGCAAGAGTCGTGCAGCGCAACTCGTTGGTGCTTTTTATGCCAGCGGCATGAACGAGACGCAGATAGAAAAAGAGGGCGCTAAACCGCTGGAGCCACAGCTTGCAAAAATCAATGCCATCCAGGATAGCCAGCAATTGCTGATCGTGATCGCTGGTCTGCATAAGCAGGGCGTCATGCCATTGTTTGGTTTTGCTGTTGATCAGGACGCAAAAAACACCACACGTTATATTCCAGAAATCATGCAGGGCGGCCTGGGTTTGCCAGACCGCGACAATTACCTGAAGAATGACGCCAAAACCAAAGAGATACGCAACAAATACCTGGCCTATGTAGCACAGATTTTTAGCTTGCTGGGTGACGCGCAAGATCAGGCCAAGCGTCATGCGGCTATCGTCATGACGCTGGAAACCCGTCTGGCCAAGGCATCGCTGACCAAGGTGGAATTGCGCGATCCACAAGCCAGCTATCACCTGACAGATTTGAATGCCCTGCAAAAGAGCGATAAGAAAACCGACTGGGCGGCTTATTTCAATGCGCTGGGTCTGGCCCAGCCCGGGCAGTTCAATCTGGCACACCCCAAATTCATCGCCGAAGCCGGGCGCATGATGCAGAGTGTCAGCCTGGATCAATGGAAAACCTATTTGCGCTGGCAACTGACCAATGCTGCTGCCCGCGACTTGAGTGCAGACTTTGTCAACGCCAACTTCGATTTCTACGGCAAAACCCTGGCTGGCACCAAAGAGTTGCAACCACGCTGGAAGCGCGTCTTGAATGCGATTGATGTCATGGCAGGCGAAGCCATGGGGGAATTGTATGTAGCGAAATTCTTCGGTCCTGAAGCCAAGACGGGTGTGCTGGAAATGGTGGACAACATCAAGCTGGCCATGCGCGACAGTATCAGCAAGCTGGAATGGATGTCGGATACGACCAAGCAGCAGGCCTACAAAAAGCTCGATACCCTGATCGTCAAGATAGGTTATCCCGATGTCTGGCGTGATTATAGCAATCTGCAAATCGACACTGGCCCTTATGCAGCGAATATGGCACGCGCGGCAGAATTCGAATTCAGGCGCAACCTGGCCAAGCTGGGCAAGCCCATAGACCGGAATGAATGGGGCATGACACCACAGACGGTGAATGCCTATTACAATCCCACCATGAATGAAATGGTGTTTCCGGCGGGTATTTTGCAACCGCCTTTGTACCATGTGAATGCCGACCCGGCTGCCAACTATGGCAATACCGGTGCCACCATTGGCCATGAACTGACGCACGCCTTTGACGATGAAGGCCGTCAGTATGATGCCGAAGGCAATCTGAAAAGCTGGTGGACCAAGCCGGATGAGAAAAAATTCCTGCTGCGCGTCAAAGCCATAGAAAAACAGTTTGACGAATTTAATCCTATCGACAAACTGCATATCAATGGCAAGCTGACGGCCGGTGAAAACATTGCCGATCTGGGCGGGATGAAAGTCGCCCTGCAAGCCCTGCACAAGTCGCTGGAACATAAACCACAAGCCAAAGAGATTGATGGCTTGACGGTAGATCAACGTTTCTTTGTTGCCAATGCACAAAGCTTCCGCAGCCTGATACGCGACGAGATGCTGCGTATGAAACTGACAATAGACCCACATGCACCAGACAAATACCGCGTCATTGCGCCACTGGCAAACATGCCTGAATTTTCTGATGCTTTCCAGTGCAAGGGCGAGCGTTCTCCTCTGCGTCCAGCGGCGACCCGGGTAAATATCTGGTAAGAGCGTATACTATGGCCTGGAATGCAGCTTGGGGATGCCCCTGAGCTGCCAGATATTTCTTGTCATCAGAGTGTCGCAGCATGCGTGCACTCCAGATATGTAGGGCGATATGGACCATATGGAAACCAAAGTTGTTGAATTTGAACGTCCACAAATGGATGTGGGCAGTAGCTGTACCGCCAACGCATGGGCACGCGTGCCTGATGTACCTTCAGCCATAGAGCGACTGGAACTGAAAGCCAGGGTGCGCCAGTTGTTGAAAGAAAAACAGGCGGTCCTGGTTGCGCATTACTATGTCGATGCCGAATTGCAGGATCTGGCAGAAGAAACCGGTGGATGTGTATCCGATTCTTTGGAAATGGCGCGTTTTGGTCGTGACCATCCCGCCAAAACCCTGGTCGTGGCCGGCGTCAAGTTCATGGGCGAAACCGCAAAAATACTCAGCCCTGAAAAAACCATTTTGATGCCCGACCTGGATGCAACCTGCTCGCTGGATCTGGGTTGTCCGGCCGATGAATTCGCCGCTTTTTGCGATGCCCATCCTGACCGTACCGTGGTCGTCTACGCCAATACCAGCGCTGCCGTCAAAGCACGTGCTGACTGGATGGTGACATCCAGTATAGGCCTGGACATCGTTGCACACTTGCATGCGCAGGGTAAAAAGATACTCTGGGCACCGGACAAGCATCTGGGGGCGTATATCCAGAAACAGACCGGTGCTGACATGTTGCTGTGGCAGGGCTCTTGTCTCGTGCATGACGAGTTTAAGGGAGTAGAGCTGGATTTGCTGAAGGCAGAACACCCGAATGCCAAAATCCTGGTTCACCCTGAATCACCGGCGGCCGTGGTTGCCCTGGCTGACGTGGTGGGTTCAACTTCGCAAATGATCCACGCAGCCCAGACCCTGGATGCCGATGAATTTATCGTCGCCACCGACAATGGCATCTTGCACAAAATGCAGATGGCCGCACCGACAAAACGTTTTATCGTTGCCCCTACCGCAGGCAATAGCGCAACCTGCAAGAGCTGTGCACATTGCCCCTGGATGGCCATGAATGGCTTGCGCAATCTGGTGCAGGTGCTGGAAAACGGCAATAATGAAATTCAGGTTGACCCTGCTGTTGGCCAAAAAGCCAAGGTCTGCATAGACCGCATGCTGGATTTTGCAGCAGCCAAAAAAGCCAATGTGCGTCCTTCTGCTGATTTGGCGAAAGAAGCCAAACTGTTTTCTGGCATAGGCCCAGCCTGAATACTGCGCAAGAATAATAAAATTAATTGAGGTTTACTAGATATGCATGGTAATTTAAAGAATACGCATTTTCCCTTTGACACGGATTTGCAAACAGCATTTGAACGCAATATAAGCGATGCACTGGCTGAAGATGTCGGTGCTGTTGACTTGACATGTCTGCTGGTGCCAGCCGACGAAGTGGTGCAGGCGCAAGTCATCGTGCGTGAAGACGCCATGTTGTGTGGCGCCCCCTGGTTCGATGCTGTCATGACGGCCCTGGATGCAACTATCGAAGTGGACTGGCAATACGCCGAAGGCGCACAGATGAAGGCAAACACCATCGTCTGCAAAATCAAGGCACCTGCCAGGGCCTTGCTGACAGCCGAACGTTCTGCTTTAAACTTCCTGCAATTATTGTCTGCCGTGGCAACCGCCACCAGCAAATACGTTGCTATTATCGCTGGCACAAAAGCAGCAATACTGGATACCCGCAAAACCTTGCCGGGTCTGCGTCTGGCACAAAAGTACGCTGTCCGTGTAGGTGGTGGCAAAAACCAGCGCCTGGCTTTATACGATGGCATCCTCATCAAGGAAAACCATATTGCCGCCGCCCGTGGCGTCGCTGCCGCCATGCAGCAGGCCCTGAGCCTGAATGCCGGTGTGACTATACAAATAGAAGTGGAAACCCTGGAGCAATTGCAGACTGCATTGAACGCTGGAGCCACCTCCATCTTGCTGGACAACTTCAACACCACCATGATGCGCGAAGCAGTGACCATCACTGCTGGCCGTGCACTGCTGGAAGCCTCTGGCGGGATTGATCATGCATCGGTCAGGGCAATAGCCGAAACCGGGGTCGACCGCATATCTATCGGTAGCCTGACCAAGGATATCAAGGCGACGGATTATTCTTTGCGGATCGTTTGACACTGTTTGATGCAGTTTGTATAGCAGTCTCGCCAATCTTCAACTAAACGCAATCAGGTTCAGTTGAAATCGGCGAGATTTTTACTTTATTTTTTGTTTAACCATCCGTCCGTAAAGCCGCAATCGGGTCCAGCGCAGCAGCCTGTCGTGCCGGGAATACACCAAAGCCCAGCCCCACTGCGATACATAGACTGACGGCTACAATCAGACTGACCGGCGACCAGGCGACAGACCAGCCGGCCAGCGCGGCAATGCTGTAGGCGGCAATGGCACCCAGTATCACACCCAGAATGGCACCGCTAAAGGCAATCACCAGGGCTTCTGCCAGAAACTGTTCAATGACATCGCGCCGGCGTGCGCCCAGGGCGCGCTTGAGGCCGATTTCACGGCGGCGTTCCAGCACATTCGCCAGCATGATGTTCATGATGCCTATGCCGCCTACCAGCAGGGAAACGGCGGCGATGGAACTCATGACGATGGTGAAGATGCGCTGGGTTTGCTGGTTTTGGCGGTACAGGCCCATAGGTACGATGAGGTTGGTGTCATCGGTGCCGGCGTGTCTTTGTTCTATCAGGTTTTGCAAGACGCGGGCGGCGATATCGGGTGGTGTTTTACCATCCAGGCGCAGGCTGATGCCATCGACTTCATCTTCCAGCATGGTGAAGTGAAAACGGGCACGTCCGGTTTGCCAGGGCATGAACAGGCGTTCATCATCCAGGCCCAGTTTCACACCTTCAAATTCAGTCTTGCTGAGTGCGCGGTCGGCCAGCACACCCACCACTTCCAGCCAGGCATGATTGAGTTTAATACGCTCGCCTATGGGATTGCTGTCACCAAATAATTTATGTGCCAGACGCGGACCCAGAACGCATACCGGTGCCAGGCTGGCATCGTCATCCTCATTCAGCCAGCGCCCCTGGCCCACTTGCAGGCCGCCCAGTTCGGCGTAACTGTTGGATACCGCAAAAGCGCGCGCCGTGACGACCAGGCTGCCGCTGGCAAGCTGGTCCACCTTGATTTCTTTCTTGAGTGCCACCGCTTTGGCACCAGGCACGACAGACAGCGCCGCATCAGCATCGGCGGCAGACAGGCCCAGCGAACGGGTACGGATTTCTTTGAGGCGCTTGTCATCGATTTGCTTGCTTTCGACGATGACATTGTCCAGCCCCAGTTCGGCCACCAGACGCAGCGCTTCACGGCGGCTACCTTCGCCCACGGCCAACATGGCAACGATGGCGGCGACGCCGAATATCATGCCCAGCAGGGTCAGGCCGGTACGTAATTTGCGTCTTTGCAGTTCGTTGACTGCTTCAAGGATCAGGGCGCGGTTCATGAATTCTTTTCCTTGGCGGTTTCTTTGGTTTTGTCTTTTGCTTTGGTTTCAGGCAGTAAAACCACTTGTGCACCGTTGCTGATGCCGGTCTTGATTTCGCTACGGGCCGGGCCACGCAAGCCCAGCGTCACGGCCTGTTTTTTGACTTGATCACCTTCCTTGACATAGGCGGTAAAATTGGGCCCGTCCTGGACCAGTGCGATATTCGGCAGGGTCATGGCATTGGCTTGGTTGATCAGACTGACGGTGCCTATCAGTGCCTGGCCGGGTTTTAGCCCCAGCGCTTGCGCCTGTTCTTTTTTGAATGCAGCTTCGAAGTTGATGAATTTCACCGGGGATTCACGCGACATGACGCTGGCACTATTGCCTACCTTGGTGATGCTGAGTTCAATTTCCTTGCCGCTACCGGCCAGGCGTACTTTCACAGGCAGGCCAAGTTTCAGGCCAAAAGTGCGGCCTTCTTCAATATTGAAATTGGCGACCAGTTGTTCCAGGTCGGGCAGGGAACCAAATTCTTCCCGCGGGCGTTTGCTGGCACCGATCTGTGGTTTACTGCCATCCCAGCCTGCCTGCAATAAGAATACACCATCATGGGGAGCCAGCAAATCCAGCGCACTCAGGTTTTTGCGATGCTGGTTGGCATTCAGGGTGACGCTTTCTTTTTGCGAGCCCAGTACCGCCTGTTCGGCGGCGCTGCGCGCCTGTACCTGGCTGGTTTTCCAGTTCAGGTAACCACGCTTGGTTTTCAGGAAACCTGCGTCTTGCAGATCATCCAGTATTTTGTTGCGTGAAAAAATAGCCAGGTCAGCGTTCGCGTAGCGTTCACTCAGACTCAGGTCGTTTTGTACCTTGGCACTGTCAGCGGACAGGCTGGAGCGGCTGCTGGCATCGCTCGCCTGTATGTTTTCTTCTGCCAGGGCCTTGCGCAACAATTCCAGCTCGGCCTGTGACAGTTCCATGCGTGATCTGGGAGCATCAAAACGGGCGATGACTTCGCCTTTCTTGACCAGGCTGCCTTCGGGCAGCATTTCTATCAATGTCCTGCTATCCCAGCCTTCACCTGGCACGGTCAGCGGCGTCTTGTTGGCAGCAATGATTTCGCCATCGACGACGATGCTTTCTTTCCAGTTGCGCGAGGCAAAATTTTCAGTGGCCACTGGGGCTGATTCTGGCTGATTGCTGCAGGCGGCACATGTCATCAGGGTAAGCGCCAGGCAAGAGATTATTTTTGCGCACATCATTTTTTCTCCACGGCAGGTTTGATGACCGGGTTGGTGCCAGCAGTTGAGCCAGCAACTGAGAGTGTCGCCTGCACGGCGGCACCAGGTTTCAAGCCTTTGGGTGCTTGTTCAAACTCCAGTTCCACATCGCGCACGATGATGGGCTGGGTGGTGGATTTGCTGTGGAAGACCGTGCTTAAACCAGTGACGCGGGCAGGCAGGGTCAAGTTTGCGCCAGGGATATTGATGCGTGCTGTTTGCCCCACCCGTATCGCATTGGATTGTGCTTCTGGTACTTTGGCCGAGACAAATAATTTATCCGGATCAGCAATACTGGCTACCGATATACCCACCCAGACCTGGCTGCCGACAGCGAATTTGTCATCACTGAAATTGGTTTTATAAATCATCATACCGGGCTTTTGGGCGACCACGGTGAGGTTCTTCTGACCTTTTAGCAGCACATCTATCTTGCCTTGCAACTGGGCGATTTCTGCTTCCAGTCCGATTTTTTCTGCCTTGCGGGCACGAATCTGGGTGGCGCGCAATTTGACTGACAAGCTTGCCAGATCGGCATTCAGGGATTTTTCTATCACCAGTTTGTCGTAGTCAATGCGACGTATCAGCTCTTTCGGCATGGTGGCTTTTCTGGCGGCTTTTTCAGCATTGCTTTGTGCTTCGGCGACAGCCAGGTCGGCAGCTTTTTCTGCTTCAGCGTGTTCCAGCTTGAGTTTTTCCATAGCCCTTTGTTTTTCATTCAATTGGCTTTTCTGGCTGGCCAGTTGCGTCGGCACTTCGGATGCCTGGAACATCACCAGGACGTCACCTGCTTTGACAAGACTGCCTTCAGGTGCCATTTGCGCCAGGGTATATTGCCAGATGTAGGGAATGGAAGGCGGCCCGATCGGGGTGACCACGCGTGACTGTATGTCACCCTCTATGGTGATTTCATTGGCTGTTTCGTTTTTCACTGTTTTGGCTACTGGCAGTAATGCAGCGGCAGATTTTTTTGCTGCCTGCAAGGGTTCTACCAGTACGCTCATACCGGGGGCCAGGACATAATTGCCCAGTTGCGCCGGTAATTTGATATCTACCCGAAAATAACGCCCATAACCCCAGCGCGTATGTTCTTCCGGCGCATGCGAGATGGTGGTGATGGTGGTCTGGATGGTCACACCGGGCAGGGCATCGAATGTCAGTTGCACAGGCTGGCCTTCGGCCAGGTAGATTCTGTCGGCTTCCAGCGCCCAGGCCTTGACTTCCATATGTCCCGACCCCATGACCTGACCGGCGATATTGCCAGGAAACGCGCTGGAACCTTCTTCCAGCCTTTCGCCACGCCAGGCACTGTAGCCATGTACGACGATGCCATCCTGGCTGGCCAGTACTTCCGAACGCGCCAGTTGTGCTTTGAGATAGGCGACGTTGACCTGCTGTTTTTGCAGTTCCAGATCGCCGTCAGATTTTCTTCTGCTGACTGCGGCTGCACCATCATCAAAAGCCAGTTGCTTGACTTTCAAATCGCGCTCGGCACGTTCTTTTTCTGCCTGGTATTTATCGAAATCCAGTGCTGTAATCTGTAATTTTGGCAGTGCCGCATCGACCAGTGCCTTGGCCAGCGCGGCTTTGGCGGTGACCAGGTTTTTCTCGGCTTCCAGCGCGGTCACTTCCAGCTTTGCGACTTCGGCTTCGGTTTTTGCGCGTGTCTGGTCTATGCCTATGATCAGTTGTTCGATGTTGGAACTATTGGGTGTTTCTATACGCAACAGCAAATCGCCTTTTTTGACCTTGCTGCCTTCTGCCACGAAATTGCGCAAGACCACAGGAGAAGAATTGGATGGCGGTACAAAAATGGCTTGCGAATCTTTGGCGATGACTTCACCGGTCAGTAATACGGGACGGGTTTTTGCTGTGGCTGTGGTTGCTGATGTTGTTGCTGATGGCACCTTGGTCTGCGCCAGCGATGAATCCGTGAACAAGGGGCAGGCGATCAGTATTGCCGCAGGCAGGCAGCATGCAGCGAGGTTGCGCACGGTCATGGTTGGATTGTTCTTCATGCGTTCACCTCTGCAACACGGCCATCGGCAAGGTGGATGGTTCTTTGTGCTTTTGCCGCCACTGCCGGGTCATGGGTGACCAGCACCAGAGTTTGCCCGCCTGAGTGAAGTTCACCCAGCAGACTCAATACATCAGCGGCACTTTTGGAATCCAGGTTGCCGGTAGGTTCATCTGCTAGCAGCAGGGCTGGCTGGTTTAGCAGGGCGCGGGCAATTGCCGCACGTTGCAACTGGCCGCCGGATAATTCACCGGGTCTGTGGTCCATGCGCTGTCCCAGGCCTATGCGTTCCAGTAACTGGCGCGCCCTGGATTCTGCCTGAGCATCGGGTGATTTGCTGTAGCGTTGTGGCAATAATACATTTTCCAGTACAGTCAGGCGTGGCAGTAAATGAAAAGACTGGAACACAAAACCTATGTTGCGGTTTCGCACTTCTGAAGCCGCATCGTCATCCATGGCGCTGATCTCATCCTGATTTAACAGGTAGCTGCCATGGTCGGGTTTGTCCAGTGCACCGAGTACGTTCAGCAAGGTGGATTTGCCCGAGCCAGAAGGCCCCATGATGGCGACAAATTCACCGGTGGCGATATGCAGGTCTATGCCATCCAGCGCCCGGATTTCATTCCCACCCTGTTTATAGGTTTTGCGTACCTGATTCAGTTTTATCATTCGAATTTTTATCTGTGCGTGAAAAATTATCTGGCCGCAGCACTCCAATTTTTTGCGCTGTAGCGCACGAAATAAAGGCGGCGTCGGGCAGTATCACTGTGATAAATTTATTTGTCAAACGACTATCCGCTGGTACGACAAAAAATCAGATAACTGAGACTGAAATGAATTGCAGGGGAGGGCCATCAAGATGCGGATGCAGGCAACTTGATGGCGAGTGAGGGTGGTAATTATTTTTTGCGCTTGGGCGAGAGTACCGTAGGCAAGGCCTTGGGCAGGGTGTCAGGATAGTCGCGGCTGAAATGCAGGCCACGGCTTTCGCGACGTGACAGGGCGCTATTGACGATCAGCGAGGCGACTTCCACCAGGTTGCGCAGTTCCAGCAAATTATTCGAGATGCGGAAGTTGGCATAATATTCGTCTATCTCTTCCTTCAATAAACGTATGCGATGCTTGGCGCGTTCCAGGCGTTTGGTGGTGCGTACGATGCCGACATAATTCCACATGAAGCGGCGTAGCTCATCCCAGTTATTGGCGATGACGACTTCTTCATCTGCATCGGATACGCGGCTTTCATCCCAGTCGGGCAGGGCAATCACGCTGGCACGTTCTTGTGATTCTATGTGCTTGGCGGCAGCACGGCCAACCACCAGGCATTCCAGCAAAGAATTGCTGGCCAGACGATTCGCTCCATGCAGGCCGGTGTAGGCTGTTTCACCTACTGCATACAGGCCTGGCAAATCAGTGCGGCCATCGGTATCGGTGACCACGCCGCCACAGGTGAAGTGCACAGCTGGCACCACCGGTATCGCCTGCCTGGTGATGTCTATACCCAGTTCCAGGCAGCGCGCGTAAATGGTTGGAAAGTGTTCCTTGAGGAATTCAGGTGGTTGGTGGCTGATGTCGAGTTCTACATAGTCCAGGCCGCGTTTTTTCATTTCAAAGTCGATGGCACGGGCGACCACATCGCGTGGTGCCAGTTCCATGCGTTGATCGTGACTGGTCATGAAACGCTTGCCGGCTGAGGTGCCGGCTTCGGCTGGCAATTTCAATATACCGCCTTCGCCACGCACTGCTTCGGTAATCAGGAATGACTTGGCGAATGGGTGGTAGAGACAGGTAGGGTGAAACTGTATGAATTCCATATTGCCAACCCGGCAGCCGGCACGCCAGGCCATGGCGATGCCGTCGCCGGTTGCCGTGTCGGGATTGGTGGTGTACAGGTATACCTTGCCGGCACCGCCGGTGGCCATCACGGTATGCTGGGCGGCGAAGGTGTGTACTTCGCCACTTTTGACATCTTGCACATACAGGCCCAGGCAGCGTGGTGTGGGGGAGGTATCACCCAGCTTGGCGGACGTGATGACATCGATTGCATAGTGATGTTCAAACAGACTGACGTTGGGATGGTTGCGCACCTTCTGTTCCAGTGTGACCTGGACCGCGTGACCAGTGGCATCTGCGGCATGTATGATGCGGCGCTGGCTGTGGCCGCCTTCGCGCGTCAGGTGAAAGCCGAGTTCTGCTTCCTCATCGCGTGTGAATGGAACGCCTTGCTCTATCAGCCAGTCTATGGCTTCGCGGCCATGTTCGATAATATACCGGGTGGCACCTTCGTCACATAGTCCGCCACCTGCAATCAGCGTGTCGGAAATATGCTGTTCATGGCTGTCATGGGAATCCAGTACAGCTGCGATGCCACCCTGTGCCCAGTTACTGGCACCGTCGAGTAATTCGCGCTTGGAAATGATGGCGACTTTACGTGTTTGCGCCAGGTGCAGGGCGACAGACAGGCCGGCTAGTCCGCTACCAACAATTGCTACGTCAAAATTCTTCATTATCTGATGTGAATATAGGTGAGTGTCGATGAGTGTAATGATGATCGGGCGATGTCAGTCAGTGTCTGCATGCTGGCTGGCATATCATGCCTGGAACTGAGCTTTTGCCTATAACTTAAAGCCATACTATATGCCTAACAAGGAATACCGTTGCAGTTTGCTGTCTGCATGAAGGGTGGGCGACAGATGCGCTTCCGAGTCTCATTGATTGTAGCGTCTTATTTTCAGGTCTGTCATATTCTAAATCAGGATGAAGCAGCAGGTAGCTTTTCTGCACAGCAAAAACACTCAGCTACCTGATTTTTTGCACAGTGGCTTTACTGCCAGTTCGCTGAAAAAACAAATAAGTAAATCACATTTCGTCAAACTTGGTCAGAAAGCTTGCAAACCGCTTGACACAAGGCTTTGCGGCTTGCTCTAATACCGGATGCAGATTTCCTGCTGGCGGTGATGGATGTGCGAGCAATAAAATAATCGAATACATCATTGCGAAATTCAAATTTTTGTGAGGGGGCTATAAGTGAACAAGACTGAGTTGATCGATCATATTGCTAAAACAGCGGATATCTCTAAAGCGGCTTCGTCGCGTGCGCTGGATGCCCTGATTGGTGCAGTGAAATCGACCTTGAAGAAAAACGGTACAGTAACCCTGGTTGGTTTCGGTACTTTTTCTGTCGGTAAACGTGCCGCCAGAATTGGCCGTAATCCACGTACTGGCGAAGCCATCAAGATCAAATCTGCCAAGGTTCCTAAATTTAAACCTGGCAAAGCATTGAAAGATGCGGTAAACTAATGCTCTTTCGTGGCGCGGTGACTAGCGCCACGGTGTTTGATTGTACGAGTGGGGCGCTTAGCTCAGTTGGTAGAGCGGAGCCCTTACAAGGCTTAGGTCGGGAGTTCGAGCCTCTCAGCGCCCACCACGCAGCAAACATAAAGCAGTAAAAAAGGAGTGGTAGTTCAGTTGGTTAGAATACCGGCCTGTCACGCCGGGGGTCGCGGGTTCGAGCCCCGTCCGCTCCGCCAGAAAATCGAAAAGGCGAACGAAAGTTCGCCTTTTTTTGTATTCGTGAGTGTTTTGTCATACTTAGCCATGTGATCGGTTGAACATGTTTGAATATATTCGTACCCATCAGCGGTTGATGCAATTTCTTTTGCTGCTGATTATTTTCCCTTCCTTTGCATTTTTCGGCATAGAAAGTTATACCCGTTCGCGCGGTGGCGATACTGCTGTGGCGACCGTGGCCGGCACATCCATTACGCAGTTGGAACTGGATCAGGCTACGCGTGACCAGTTGGACCGCCTGCGTCAGATGTATGGCCCGCAGTTTGATTCCAAAATGCTGAGTACGCCAGAAGCCAGGCAAAACATCCTGGATGAGTTAATTGCGCGCAAGGCCATGGCTGCCGAAGTGGTACGCAAAAAGCTCATGATTTCTGATGCGACCCTGCAGCAGACAATCTTGAAGGAATCTGGCCTGACCAAGGCAGACGGTACTTTTGATACTGATCGCTACAAGAGCTTGCTGGCAGCACAGGGTTTGAGCCCAGCCGGGTATGAGCAGCGCCTGCGTCAGGACATGACTCTGCAACAATTGCTGAGCGCCGTGCAGGGCAGTGCTTTCGTGCCTAAAACTGTAACTGCCCGTTTGTCTGCCATCAATGAGCAGGAACGTGAAGTGCAGGCAATGATGCTTAAAACCGATGACTTTGCGTCCCGCGTCAAAGTTACCGATGACATGCTGAAGGCTTACTACGAAAAGAATGCCGCTCAGTATGAAATCCCTGAACAGATCAATGCCGAGTACGTGATCCTGAATAGCGAGGCACTGGCAGCGCAGGTAACGGTATCGGATGCTGACGTGCAGTCTTACTATGAGCAAAACAAGAAGCTGTACGGTACAGACGAACAGCGTCGTGCCAGCCATATCCTGATCGCCGCCGGCAAGGACAGCAGCAGTGCTGACAAAGCCAAGGCGAAAGAAAAAATTGATGGCATTCTGGCGCAACTGCGTAAAAAACCGGAAGATTTTGCCAAGCTGGCCAAGGAAAATTCCCAGGATCCTGGTTCTGCCGAAAAAGGTGGTGACCTGGACTTTTTTGCGCATGGTGCCATGGTCAAACAGTTTGATGAAACGGCATTCAAACTGAAGCAGGGTGAAATCAGTGAACCTGTGCTGACCGATTTTGGTTACCACGTCATCATGGTGACTGGCATTAAGCCAGCAATGATCAAGACGCTGGATGAAGTCAAGCCACAAATTACGGCCGACATCAAAAAGCAGAAGGCAGTCAAGGCCTATAAAGAAGCCGCCGACGCCTTTGGTAATCTGGTCTATGAACAGCCTGACAGCCTGAAACCAGTGGCAGAAAAGCTGAAGCTGAAAATAGAAACCGCGAGTGGCCTGACACGTCAGAGCAAGCCAGGGGTGCCGGCCACAGTGGAAACCAATAACGCCAAGTTTTTGAAAGCGATTTTTGCTGACGACGTAGTCAAGAAAAAACACAACACGGAAGCCGTGGAAGTGGCACCAAATACTTTGATAGCAGGTCGCATTGTCGAATACAAAGCGGCGTCCAGGCGTCCGTTTGAGGAAGTCAAGGCTTCCATCGTCGCCGTCGTCACTCATAAAGAAGCGGCTGCACTGGCTGAAAAAGAAGGTAAGGCAAAACTGGCGGCCTTGAAGGCTGCTGATTCTACCGCCGGATTCACTGAATCGAAAGTGGTGTCGCGTCTGAAAAATCAGGATATTCCCGATGTTGCCTTCGTTGATCTGATGCGTGCGGATACCAGCAAGCTGCCGGCGTTTGTCGGTACCAGCCTGGGCGATAACGGTTATATCGTGTTCCGTATTTCCAAGGTCAGCGCTGGTACGCCTGACCAGGCACGCCGTACTGCAGAAGCACAGCAGCAGGCGAATGTGCTGGCACAGCAAAATCTGTATTCGTATATTGATGTCCTGAAGCAAAAAGCCAAAGTGACAGTGAACAAGGCAGCTTTGACGGCACCTGCACCTACTGCGACGCAATAACATCATGGATAGACGTATTGCGTAGTATTTTTCACGCGTATAAAAAAAGACATCTTCGGGTGTCTTTTTTTTTGTGTTTTATTCAATTGTTACCTATGCTTTCAGGTGTTGCCTTTCACATGCAATTGTCTTTGAATCCGGCAACTTTTGATTTGAATCAATGTAGCCAGGTAGTGCGATTGTTATTCTTGCAGTGTATTTTTATAACAGAGTGAGATCATGACGATAACTAAAGAAAACACATACAACTATCGGGTTGTACGGCAATTTTCTGTCATGGCAGTGGTATGGGGAATAGTCGGCATGCTCGTGGGCGTGGTGATTGCAACTCAGCTTGCCTGGCCAGAATTTCTCGGGGGAATACCATGGCTCAGCTACGGACGTTTGCGTCCCTTGCACACGAATGCCGTGATTTTTGCCTTTGGCGGTTGCGCCTTGTTTGCAACCTCATATTATGTCGTCCAGCGTACCTCGAATGTGCGCCTGTTTTCTGATGGCCTGGCTGAATTCACTTTCTGGGGCTGGCAACTGGTCATCGTTGCGGCAGCCATCAGCCTGCCCATGGGTTACACCCAGGGTAAGGAATATGCCGAACTGGAATGGCCTATTGATATACTGATTGCTGTGGTCTGGATAGCCTATGCCGTGGTCTTCTTTGGCACCCTGGTCAAGCGCAAGATAGAACACATTTATGTGGCCAACTGGTTTTACGGTGCCTTCATCATCGCCGTCGCCATACTGCATATCGTCAACAGCGCTGCCATTCCTGTATCTTTCATGAAATCCTATTCTGCCTATTCGGGCGTGCAGGATGCCATGGTGCAATGGTGGTACGGGCATAATGCGGTGGGTTTCTTCCTGACTGCGGGCTTCCTGGGCATGATGTATTACTTCATCCCGAAACAGATTGAACGTCCTGTCTATTCTTATCGCCTGTCCATCGTCCACTTCTGGGCCCTGATTTTCACTTACATGTGGGCAGGCCCGCATCATTTGCATTACACCGCCTTGCCTGACTGGGCGCAATCCATTGGTATGCTGTTCTCGCTGATTTTGCTGGCTCCGTCATGGGGTGGTATGGTCAACGGCATCATGACACTGTCAGGAGCATGGAGCAAGTTGCGCTCTGATCCTATCCTGCGTTTCCTGATCGTGTCTTTGTCCTTCTACGGCATGTCAACATTTGAAGGCCCGATGATGGCGATCAAAACCGTGAATGCGCTGTCGCACTACACGGACTGGACAGTTGGTCACGTCCACTCTGGTGCGTTGGGCTGGGTGGGTTTCATCACCATCGGCAGTTTGTATTACCTGATTCCACGTCTGTTTGGCCAGACCCAGATGTATAGCAAACGCCTGATAGAAGTGCATTTCTGGGTGGCGACTATCGGTGTGGTTCTGTATATCGCTTCCATGTGGATCGCCGGTGTGATGCAGGGTCTGATGTGGCGTGCCGTGAATGAAGACGGCACCCTGACATATTCCTTTGTCGAAACCGTGAAAGCAACGTATCCCTACTATGTGATACGCATGCTTGGTGGTTTGCTGTATCTGAGCGGTATGCTGGTCATGGCCTACAACGTCACAAAAACGCTCATGGCTGCCAAACCCGTCAACAACGCGATTCCTGCATTGCCTGCTGCTGCGGCCCATGCATAAATCAGAGATAGCAGAGAAATCAAAGGAGAAATTTGATGCGTAATTTTACTCATGATCTGATTGAGCGAAACGTGGGCCTGATGCTGGTGCTGGTGATCCTGACCATCAGTTTTGGCGGCCTGGTGGAAATCGTTCCGCTGTTCTTTCAGAAATCCACCACCCAGCCAGTGCAGGGCATGCAGCCTTACACGCCGCTGCAACTGGTGGGCCGGGATATTTATTTGCGTGAAGGCTGCTATGGCTGCCATTCGCAAATGATACGTCCGTTCCGTGCTGAAACCGAACGCTATGGCCACTATTCCGTTGCGGGCGAGTCGGTCTATGACCATCCCTTCCAATGGGGCAGCAAGCGTACCGGTCCTGATCTGGCACGCGTAGGTGGTCACTATAGCGACAACTGGCACAGAGATCATTTAACCGATCCACGTTCGGTGGTGGTGGAATCGAATATGCCCGCCTATCCCTGGCTGGGCAAGACTCAGCTTGATCCGGCTGCCATCACGCCCAAACTGCAGGCCATGAAAACCCTCGGTGTTCCTTACACCGAAGAGCAGATCAAGGCCGGCCCTGGTGAATTGACCAACAAGACCGAACTGGATGCGCTGATTGCCTATCTGCAAGTACTGGGTACGGCCATCAAGAACAAGAATTGATACAGGGATGCTGAGCCCTTGTCGGTTCAGCCTTTCAGGGAGAAATAACATGAATTTCACAATACTGAGCAGCATAGTGACGGTCATCAGTCTCATCGTTTTCCTGGGGATTATTTACTGGGCCTTCAGCGCCGGTAACAAGGAAAAATTCGAGAAACTGGCACGCTTGCCAATTGATAATGAGGATGGAAATTAGCCATGGCAGACTTTTTTAACGAATGGTGGAGTAAAGGGATCGCCATAATCACTGCTTTGTCCATGCTGGCCTGCGTGTTGCTGTTGTGGTCGCAATCCAAGGTCAAGGTCAAAGTCGGTAGCGATGGCAAGCCCTTGCCGGCAGAAACCACCGGCCATGTCTGGGATGGCGACTTGATGGAGCAAAATAATCCACTGCCAAAATGGTGGATGTGGTTGTTCTACCTGACGGTTATTTACAGTGCAGGCTATCTGGTGGTGTATCCTGGTTTAGGTAATTGGCAGGGTACATTTGGCTGGAGCCAGGCCGGTGCCTATGAGAAGGAAATGAAGGATGGCGAGGCGCAATATGGTCCCATCTTCAACAAATACCTGGCCATGGATATCAAAGAGGTTGCCAAAGATCCTCAAGCCAGGGAAATTGGCCAGCGCCTGTTCCTGAACACCTGTGCGCAATGCCATGGTTCTGATGCCCAGGGTGGTAAGGGGTATCCTAACCTGACTGATACAGACTGGTTGTATGGTGGCGATCCACAGACTATCCTGACTACTATACGTGAAGGTCGTCATGGCCAGATGCCACCTATGGGTGCTGCACTGGGTACTGACGATGATGTGCGTAATGTGGCTAACTATGTGCTGAGCCTGTCAGAATCTGCGCATGACCCGATCAAGGCGGCAATCGGCAAATCCAAGTTTGCGGCCTGTGCAGCCTGCCACGGTAGCAACGGCAAGGGTAACCAGGCTTTGGGTGCGCCTAATCTGACCGACAAGGTCTGGCTGTACGGCGGCGGTATCGATACGGTGATGGAAACCATCAATAAAGGCCGTAACAATCAGATGCCGGCACATAAAACCTTGTTGAGCGATGGCAAGATACATCTGCTGGCTGCCTATGTATGGAGTTTGTCGAATAACGGCGCGACAGCAGCGGTCAGTAGCGCAGATGCTGGGGCTATCCAGCAGATAGCCACTACTTCTGCACCAGTTGCCGCGTCGAATGCCGTAGCTGGATCTGAGGCTGCATCGTCAGCCAGGTAAGGCACCCAATGAGGCACGCAATGAGTCATGCAATGAGCAAGCAGGAAATTGGATAAAAATAGAATCACAATGAAGCACATACCCATCATCCCGGTACCCATAGAAGAAGCCGAACTGGCTCTATTTGAAGAGCGTCGGAAAATTTATCCACGTGCACAGAAAGGTTGGTTTTCTTCCTGGCGCTGGGTGTTGGTATTTTTTACCCAGATCCTGTTTTATGGTACGGCCTGGCTGAGCTGGAATGACAGGCAGGC
Source organism: Undibacterium sp. Di26W (assembly GCF_049340265.1). Lineage (NCBI taxonomy): Bacteria > Pseudomonadati > Pseudomonadota > Betaproteobacteria > Burkholderiales > Oxalobacteraceae > Undibacterium > Undibacterium sp. Di26W. The sequence continues at coordinate 222,842 of NZ_JBMPOR010000005.1, read as the reverse complement.
TGTGCTGTTCGATCTGGTAGCACGTAAATTTTATATTTTTGGCCTGGTGTTGTGGCCGCAAGATTTTATTTACCTGGCTATCTTGCTGGTGATTTCTGCACTGAGTCTGTTTTTGTTTACTGCCATCGCCGGGCGATTGTTTTGCGGGTATGCCTGTCCGCAAACGGTCTATACCGAAATTTTTCTGTGGATAGAGGCGAAGATTGAAGGTGAGCGCAATGCCAGGATCAAGCTGGATGCATCCCCCTTGTCGGCGCGCAAATTCTCACTGAAATTCCTCAAGCATTTTCTGTGGATTACGCTGGCACTATGGACTGGCTTCACCTTTGTCGGTTACTTCACGCCGATTCGTGAACTGGCGATTGGTGTTGGCAATTTCACGCTGGGCCCATGGGAAACTTTCTGGTTCCTGTTTTATGGTTTTGCCACTTACGGCAATGCCGGCTGGATGCGTGAACAGGTCTGCAAATACATGTGTCCTTACGCACGTTTCCAGAGTGCCATGTTTGACAAGGACACTCTGATTGTTACCTACGACACTGCCCGTGGTGATCCACGTGGGTCCAGGAACAAGAAAGTCGATTACAAGGCAGCAGGCTTGGGGGACTGCGTTGATTGCGGCATTTGTGTGCAAGTCTGCCCAACCGGGATTGATATCCGCGACGGATTGCAATATGAATGTATTGCCTGCGGAGCCTGTATTGATGGCTGCGACCAGGTCATGGATAAAATGGGATATGAGCGCGGTCTCATACGTTACACCACTGAACATGCGCTGACCCACAAGCTGGATGACAAGGCCATGTGGAAACGCGTATTTCGCATGCGTACCCTGATTTATGGCGGCATACTGGGCCTGATCATTTTGCTGGCTGCCATTTCGCTGGCATTGCATATGCCCCTGAAAGTGGATGTGCTGCGTGATCGCGGCATGCCGAAAATCACAGAAACAGGCGCGATAGAAAATGTCTACCGCCTGCAAGTGATGAATACCCAGGAATCACCACGTCGCTACAGCATAGAAGTGAAGGGTGCTGCCGGTGCCGTCATCCTGAATAATGCTGATATCGACATGGGCGCAGCGACGACCAAGGCTTTTCCTGTCAGGGTGCGGGTTCCTGCCGGGGTATTGGAAACCGGCTCCAACCGCATACGCTTCATCATCAAAGACCTGGATGCACCGGAAATCAATGTCACCGAAAAAGCTGTATTTATTGTTCCACGATAGGAGAAATTCATGGACGCTGCTTTATTGCCTCCCAAAAAAACACATGACGTCTGGTACAAAGAACCATGGCTGTTGCTGGTGGCTGGCGGACCTGCCATCGTGGTCTGCGCCAGTCTGATTACCGGGTATATCGCCATGCACGGCGCTGATAAGGTCGTCGCCGAAGATTATTACAAGCAGGGTTTGATGATCAACAAAGACATACAGCGCGATGCCAAAGCCAGGGAGTTGCAGCTGCAAGCCACAATCAAGGCAGATTTTTTGACAGGGAAAATACAGTTGCAACTGAGTGGAAAGGGGCGTTTGTCCGATACCATACAGCTGAGTCTGGCCAACGCGGCAACTGGCGGCAATACCGTCAGCGAAGTGATACGACGCCTGCCTTTGCAGCAGATCAGCCCCGGTATGTATGAAGGGGATATGAAAACACTGAGCAATTTTACGGCAGGCTCGGTAAAATTGTTTCATCTCAAACTGGAAACCAGCGACTGGCGCATGACGGGTGACTGGTTTGACCCAGAACAAAAGCCGGTGCAGTTACATGCGTCAAAATAAAGCTGTTTCCCCAAGATCGTAAACAGGTTCTAAAGCTTTATTCTTTATTGACCTTAAGCTGAATAATCACTAGAAGGGGACAGAATTGGAACAACACCATAATAGCCACAACAAACCGCTGCTGCGACCGATGTTGATGATAGTGTTGTGGCCAGCTTTTTTGATGGCTTGTGCTGCGACTGGATTATTTTTCAGTCTGGTAGATCCGATGGAACTGATCGTACTGGACCATCGTTTGCAAATGCACGCGTCAGGTGTGTATACAGTCGGTTTTTTTGCCTTCTGGCTGCTCGGAATTCTGTCTAGTGGTTTGACCGCTTTACTTGTGCAGAAGGCACATTAATCGAGACAACCATGAAAATGAATGAACCAGCCGGTTTTTCTTTGCCAGAGATTCCCGAAGATTTGATACGCCGTTTCGACAAGCTGGGCCCACGATACACTTCTTACCCGACAGCCGACAAGTTTAATGCCGGCTTTAATGCAGAATCCTATATCCGGTATTTAGAGGAACGCAGTCGCCTTGGTACCAAACCGCCACTGTCGCTTTACATTCATATCCCGTTTTGTGCTTCGCTTTGCTATTACTGTGCATGTAACAAGGTAATCACCAAAGATCACGGACGCTCGGCAAAATACCTGGAATATCTGGAAAAAGAATTGAAGCTGGTGACGGCACACCTGCATGACCGCGAAATGCTGAGTCAGTTACACCTTGGTGGCGGCACGCCGACCTTTCTAAGTCACGATGAATTGCGTCACCTGATGCAGATGCTGCGGGCGTATTTTGATTTTGCTGACGATGCCGAGATTTCCATAGAAATCGATCCGCGTACAGTCGATGCGGCGACCCTGCAATTGCTTGCTGACCTGGGTTTTAATCGTACCAGCCTGGGAGTGCAGGATTTTAATCCTGATGTGCAAAAAGCGATACACCGCCTGCAAACATTTGAGCTGGTGGATAACACCGTCCAGGCCAGCAGGGCGGCCGGTTTTCAGTCGATCAATTTTGATTTGATTTATGGCTTGCCGAAACAAAACCTGGGCAGTTTTTCTGAAACACTGGATCAGGTCATTGCCTTGTCGCCAGACCGCATAGCACTCTATAACTATGCGCATTTACCGACCCGTTTCAAGCCGCAGCGCCGTATCGCTGAAGCAGATTTGCCATCTGCCGAGCAACGTCTGCAAATCTTTTTGATGTCCCTGCGCCGCTTGCAGGCAGAAGGCTATGTGTACATCGGACTTGATCATTTTGCCAAGCCGGATGATAGCCTGGCCAGGGCGATGGATGATGGCAGCCTGCACAGAAATTTCCAGGGCTATACCACCCGTGCTGATTGTGACCTGATCGGACTGGGCTTGTCATCAATAGGCAAGATCGGTGCATCCTATGTGCAAAACATGCGTACGCTTGATGCATATTATGCCTGTCTCGACCGTGGCGAATTGCCGGTGGAAAAGGGGATTGATCTGCGCATGGATGATGTGCTGCGTCGTCAAATCATCATGAGCCTGATGTGCAGCAGTACCGTTGATTTTGGCGCGCTGGAACAGCAATACGGTATTTCCTTCCCTGATTATTTTGCGGATGAACTGATGCAACTGGCCGATTATGCGCAGGAAAAAATGATCACTCTCAGTGCCACTGCCATCACTGTCGAAGCCAGGGGGCGCTTGTTTGTGCGTGCCGTCGGCATGGCATTCGATCATTACCTGACACGCCAGACCACGGCCCATTATTCAAAACTGATCTGACATGCTGACTCTGCCCTTGGTGATTGCTGCATTGACTGCCGGAGCACTGGGCGGCATACATTGCGCAGGCATGTGCGGTGGCATATCCATGCTGTTGACACAGGCCGGGCAAAAGCGTGGCAAGGGCGCTGGTAATGATGTCGGCAACGGTGTCGGCAATAAGGTCATTCCGATTACCATGCTGGCGAATGCAGATGTCAAATCTGTGGCTGCGACGAATAACTTGCTGTATCAGGTTTTGTTGCATGGTGGTCGTATTTTCACGTATGGATTGGCTGGTGCGGTACTCGGTGGTATCGGTGCAGCAGGTCTGGTATTCAAGCCATTTATCCCTGTCCAGCAGTTAATGTTTACGATAGGTAATGTGGCATTGATTATTCTTGGCGTACGCCTGCTGGGCCTCATGCCGCACCTGCAGTTCATGCAGCAATGGATGGGGGCGTGGCAGCGTATGCTGAGCCGGCTGACTGCACCTTTAAACAAGGCCGCAGATTATCCGTTCTTAATGGGCATGGGATGGGCTTGTCTGCCCTGTGGCTTGTTGTATGCAGTGGCACCGTTTTCCTTGCTGTCGGGTGATGCCTGGTCGGGGGCTGCCCTGATGCTCCTGTTTGGCCTGAGTGCCTTGCCACACCTGCTGTTCACGCAGGCGGTGTTTCAACGCGCCAGCAAGACGGCCACCATGCGCGCAATCAGACTGGCAGGGGCATGTTTTTTGATTGCTGTAGGTTTGCTGGGCTTGTGGTATTTTGATATGAAAAACATGCCAGCCTTTTTATGTGTGGTGCCGGCAGCATGAATCCTGAAACGGTTCTGGGTGCTTAAGCCTGGATATCGATCAGGGTACCAAGCATCTGATCTGCGGTTTTGATTATCTTGGCAGAAAGATCAAAACCTGCCTTGAATTGGATGGATTGCACGATTTCTGATGCGAGCTCAGTGCCGCTACCATCTTGCGATTCTTGTGACGACAGGCTGGCCCCTTCTTTGCTGATCGTGGTGATGACACCGCCCGCGGGTTGTTCCTGAAAGCTGACTTGCTGCGGCACGAAATTGGCAGTATTGGCATTGGCGACATTATGGCCAGAACTGTCGAGCGCACTGGCATAAGCCTTGAGACCGGAGAGGCCGCTATTGAGTGCTGAAACTGACATGACATTTTCCTGAAGACCAAGCGCGATGCATGGGATTATAGCGGAAACCTGATTTGTACAGACAGGGACAAGCGTTACAAATCGTCAGATGTTGGCACCAAGAACCTGTTTGCGATCTGTAGCGAGCGTGCGTCAGCGGGAGTAAGGGTAACAAAAACGCAGCGCAAAAAGCGGAATGTACTGTAGTACATGAGCATTTTGAGCAGCGCATGAGCCCCGCGTGGACTACGATTGCGCCCGCGCAGTAAGATCGTAAACAGGTTCTAATGGCAATTGAATTTCCAGGCAAGTACCTTCACCAGGCTGGCTCTCAACCTTGAATTCACCCTGCATGGCCTTGACTCTTTCACGCATCCCGACCAGACCGAATGAGCGTGCCTTGCGTGTGTCGTCAGCATCCATTCCCTTGCCATTGTCGCAAATAGTGAAACGCATCAGGTGTGCATTTCTTTCAAATCGGATGTCTACTTCTGTGGCGTCGGCATGTCTGACCACGTTCGTCAATGATTCCTGGATGATGCGGAAAATGGCTGTGCTGCGGGCGTCATCCAGTGCCAGTTGTTCTTCATTCGCCACCAGTTCGCAATGGATGCCGTGGCGGCTGGAGAAATCTTTCTGCAAAGTCTGTAGCGCAAAATACAGGCCGCCTTCGTCCAGCGCGCGCGGGCGCAGGTCGGTCGCGATACGGCGCAGGGTGGTGATGGCGGTCAGTATCAACTGATCCATGCTGCTGACGGTTTTCTGTGATTTACCGGTGAGCATGCTATCTCTTTGCAGCAGCGATAAGTCCATGCGCAATGCGGCCAGCAACTGGCCCAGGTCATCATGTAATTCGCGCGCGATATGCTTGCGTTCTTCTTCGCGTATGCTTTGCAGGGTGGCAGAAAGTTGAGTCAACTCATCATGGTACAAGGCCATTTTTTCCTTGGCGACCTTGCGTTCGCTGATATCACGAAAGATCACGGTGTAATAGCGCCTGCCCACCTCAACCTGGCTGGAGATGGATGCTTCTATCGGGAATTCTTCGCCATTGGCTTTCACGCCAGTGACGTAAAAATCGTCAAAGCTGCCACCCATCCGGCGTCGGGTGGCGCCGGTTTCGCCAAATTTCCTGACATGCTCACCATGCACCTTGCGATGCCGTTCCGGTAGCACGGTATTGAGTGAGATACCCAGCAAATCGCTGACTTCGTAGCCAAACAGCGTGGCTGCAGACGGGTTGGCGAGGATGATGGTCTGGGTGTCGTCAATAGTGATGATGCCGTCTATGGCGGTATCGATCATGCGGCTCAGGCGTTCGCGTTGCAAGTGCAGTTCTTCTGCCGAACGCGCCAGGTTCTGGCTGGTTTCTGCCAGGTTGGTGTAGGGCGTATGGATATTCACCGCGACCATGCCACGATAAATTGCGATCGCCGCAAAAAGTTGAAACACATGGCCAATCACGACAAACAGGTCGCTGCTGTCTGTATACAAGGCAAAGTACACTTCTGAAATCGCCAATAGCATCGCTGCCAGAAACATCGAGGCACGATCTATCTGCAGACGCTGAATGTTTTTTTCGGCATCCTGTTCCTGCTTGACATCGCGATTCAACAGGTAGGCGGTGATGAGATTGATGCCTATCAGTCCCGCTTCACAGGCAATCTTGAATGAAGTCTGGCCCACCGATTCAATATAGGTCAGCGGCAGCAGATCGGAAAAGGCAAACACGGTGTAAGTCCAGCCTGCGGTGGCCAGCAAACCGGCGATCAGTACCAGGTAGGCCTGTAGCGGGCTGACATCCGAATCTTCTGGCGATAATGCCAGGCCCAGCAGGGTGGTAGCGATGAATGAGCGCGACAGTATCCAGAACAGCAGGGATTTGTGCATATCGCTGGCATCCGGGAAACCGGGCATGCCCTGAAAGGACAGTGCATGCATGCAACCCAGTATAGCGGTACAGAGAAAGGCCACTGCCAGGATGACACTGCTTTTTTTGCGGGCACCGCCAAATGCATTCCAGCACACGATAAAGACAGATGTAAATATCACGACTGTGACGGTTTCTAGCAAGGTATGCACGGATAATGGCGCTGCCACCCTGAGATGTGCCAGCTTGCCATGCGCCGCCCACAATAACAGGGATATGAGCAAGAGCAGTGCGGCCATCCAGCGTGCGCGGAAAAACCTGGTGTAATCAGTTGCCATGGAAGAGTGATTCGCTGTGCGTGATCGGTAGCATCGAATCCACTATTTTAAAGCGGAATGCATACCCGATTCTCAAATGAGCTGATTTAATTGTCTGAGGTGTTTGACACCAGTGACGAAAGCCGCATTCCAGTACAGATCAGCTTAGCTCGGTTCTATCGTCTACAGGGTGGCAGGCTTTGCTGCCACCTGTTTGTATGCACTTAGAACCTGTTTGCGATCTGTAGCGAGCGTCAGCGGGGTAAGGGTAACAAAAACGCAGCGCAAAAAGCGGAATGTACTTCAGGTACATGAGCATTTTGAGCAGCACATGAGCCCCGCGTGGACTCCGATTGCGCTCGCGCAGTAAGATCGCAAACAGGTTCTTAGTGTGACATCAGTACGGGAACTGTCATGCTTTCAAGTATGGTTCTGGTGACGCCACCCATGATCATTTCACGGAAGCGTGAATGGCCATAACCACCCATGACCAGCATGTCACTATCTACATCATGTGCCAGCGACAGCAGGGCATTGCCGATATCAGTATTGGTTTTGTGGACAGACACTTCCACCTTGATACCATGTCTTGCCAGGTACAGGGCAATATCGCTGCCCGGCTGTTCACCATGCGCATCAGGGACCGATTTGGAATTGAAGATGGCAACCTGAACCAGCTCGGCACGCTTCAAAAGGGGGATTGCATCGGTGATCGCACGCGTCGCTTCACGACTGGCATCCCAGGCGATCAGCGGACGTTTGGCTACGGAAGTGAAATCACCGACATAGGGAATGATCAGTACCGGCCTGCCTGCATTCATGATCAGGTATTCAGGAAAATCGGGCAGGACAGAGGGAGAGGGTTCGTCACGATTGGTCTGGCCGATGATCACCAGATCGCTGTAGCGTGCCTGCAAGCCTATGCCGCCGCCAGCCTCATCATTGGCGATCATGCTTTCATAAGAATCCAGACCCACCGATTCGGCTTGCCGGTTGAAGTTGGCAACGGCTTTTTCTGCCCGTTCCCGCAGGTATTTGAGGTGTATGGTCAGATTTGGATCATTCGCGCTGATATTGCCATCCTGATAGATGAAACGGGATACCCCGGTGACAGCAGTGCCTATCAGGTGGGCAGCATCACCTTTGGCGATTTCTGCCGCCAGTCGTACGCGAAAATTGGATCGTTCTGACTCGTCTACATGAACCAGTATGGTTTTATATGTCATGTCTGTACTCCTTGATTGAATTATCGTGGAAAAACATCAAGCCATCATCATGGCCGCCGGCACTATGTCTGCCGGCAAACGTAGCATATGTACAATTCAAGCTTATACTAATTTAAGGCAACGGCAACCTCTTTGGTCCATTGCGGCAATAAATTCTTGCCAACCAGGGCGGACACCTTTTCGCTGACTTTTTCTTTGATGCGTGATTTGGCGGGCGGCAGGCGGCGCAGGGTTTTCAGTGCATGGATGTCCAGCAACGCGATCTGGCGCTGGTCTACACTGATCAGGCCCAGTTCATTGAAGGCAGACAGGGTGCGGCTGACGGTTTCCAGTGTCAGACCCAGATAGCTGCCAATTTCATGCCTGGTCATGCGCAGGTTGAATGATTTGCCGGAATAGCCGAGCAGGCTGAAGCGTTCACCCAGATTGGTCAGGAAACGTGCCACCTTGGCTTCAGCACTGAGGGCGCTGAGCATGCCTATCATCAATTGTTCACGCACCAGTTCGCGGCTCATGACGCTGAACATGGCTTGTTCCAGTTCGGCATAGCAACGGCCCAGGGCAGAAAAAGTTTTGTAAGGTAGCAAGATGATGTCGCAGTCAGACAGTGCCACTGCTTCGGACGCATGATGCAGGTTATGGATGCCGTCGATGCCGAGCAAATCACCTTTCATGGGGAAACTCAACACCTGTTCATTGCCGTATTCATCGATCAGAACAGTTTTCAGAAAGCCGGAATTGACGATGTACAGGGTTTCAAAATCCTGGCCTATGGTATGCACTCTTTGGCCAGCCTTGAAGCGTACATGCTGGAACAATTGTTCTTCATCGGCAGATGCGGCTGGTGCGGGGATGCGCAAGAGCTCGCAGACTTCCTGCAGGTTCGACCAAAGGTTACCATGGCAGCGCCAGCCTGCTTCACCGGCAACGGATGGGAATGCTCTTTTGGCAGCTGTCGATGACAGGCTGGCTTTGCCGCTTGTGAATGCTACTGTAGTCATGGTAATCCCCTTAAGGTAAACGACATTAATTGATTTGATGATTTGAATTCGGTTGCTGCCAGCGCAGCAGATACTCTTGAAGCAGGCCAAAATCGGTAGATTTATCGAGAAAGCCATCAGCACCGGCACGCATTGCATGTACACGGTTGTCTTCGGTTGCATGATTGGTCAGCACCACAACTTTAATTTCTGGATTGCTTTGCTTGATGTTCTTGAGTAGCTGCAAGCCATTGCCATCGGTCAGTTGGATATCGAGAATCATGGCATCCGCATGTTCATCCAGAATGCCCTGCATGGCGTGACTGATATCGCCGGCTACCCCGACCACATGCATGCCTGGCACTTCTTCTATGAATCGGATAAGGCGTTGTTGAATCAGGGCCGAATCTTCTACGATGTACAGGTTCATGATGTGGAGTTAAGTGGTTAGTGCTACTGTGTTTGCTTAGCCTCTATTATCGTGAACATGAAGCTTGATTTAAATCAGCCAATGCTGATTCGGAGTGTCAGATTTACAGCCTGACATGTAGGAATATTCCTAGTGGACTGTAACAATTGAAAACAGAGTGCCTTCCGCTTGCGCGACGACCATGGCTGCGTTGCAAATGCTCGCGATAGTTCACTATCGCTGTGCTTTGCTTCTTGCCCTGATCGCCGGGCAAGCGTCTTTCACTTCTGTTTCAAAGTTACAGTCCACTAGTCCGGAATGAGGGAGAGAGGGAAAGGCTGGATGGAAGAGGGTATGGCGAGGGAAAGCGCAGCCCTGGCTGCGCGAGGATATTCAGGCTTGTGGTTGCAGCAGGTGATGTGCTACTGCATATTGCACTAGGTCAGACAGATTATTCATGTTCATTTTTTGCATGATTCTGGTCTTGTGGGTGCTGACGGTTTTGACACTTAAATGCAGGAGGTCAGCAATTTCAGTAATCGACTTGCCCTTGACCAGGTGGCTGAACACTTCAAATTCACGGTCAGACAGGCTGGTATGTGGCTGGCTGTCATCGGCAGGCATGGCGCTCATGGCCAGTTGTTCGGCCACTTCTATACTGATATAGGGACGGCCTGACGCTACTTTGCGCAGGGCAGTAACCAGTTGCGTGCCTGCGCTTTCCTTGGTCAGGTAACCACGTGCACCGGCGCGTATGGCCCTTACTGCATACTGTTCTTCTTCATGCATGGTCAGTATCAGTATCGGCAGTTTCGGGTATTCGTCCTTGATCTGGCGTATCAGATCCACACCGCTGCGGCCTGGCATGGACAAATCCATCAGCAAGACATCAAATTCCAGGCTGCGGACTTTTTCCAGGGTATCAAATCCATCAATGGCTTCGCCGATGACCTGTATATCTTCTATCCCTTCCAGTATGCGCTTCAAGCCCTCGCGCATGATGGTATGGTCGTCGGCAATCAGAATGCGGGTCATCGTTTGTGTACAAGGCGTTAGTCATGGTGAAACTTGCCCGGTGTTGTGCCACGGCAAGGTGAAACGCTATTGTACTGCAAGCGCCCGCTGGCGCGTGCGCAGTGATGATCAATCCGTGATGGCGGATCAGTGATGCTTGATACGGTGCACCAGTACCGGAATCAGGCACAGGGACAATACTTTGGTGGTGACACTGCCGAGTAGGAACTGGCCCAGGCCGCTTCTGCCATGCGAACCCATGAAGATCAGGTCGCAACCATACTCTTGTGCGGTATGAACAATTTCCTTGGCGGTAGAGTCGTTGAACTGTATGACTTCCTGATAGGCGAGCCCGGCAGCCGCAGCGGCTTCCCTGACTGGTTGCAGATAGCTTTCGGCCATGGCCCGCATGGCTGCCTTGTATTCATCTTCAGTCGGACCATTGGGGGGCACGATATCGACATACAGTGGATATTGATAATTGCTGGCAACAAACACAGCGATGACTTCCGCTTTCAATTGCAGCGCAAATTCCAGTCCGGCAGTGACACAGGCGTGTGACAGTTCGGAACCATCGGTGGGTAACAAGATTCTGGAGTACATATCCTGTGCCTTTCATCGTTGAGCTTGAGATTAGTGGACTGTTACAACACTCCACTAATAGTGCATCTTGATTGTTGCACCGGCTTTGATTTCAAACAAGGGATTTGATGAATTATTCAGCACGCATTGGGCACTCAAGGGCTCAGATCGTTGATGCCTGGCTAGGGCAACACGCCCTGGATCAGTGCCTGCAATAAGGGTGTCAGCTCTGATGAATTGCTCCATGTTAACTGGAGATCATTGCATTCGTGCCAGAGTGCAAATTCGCGCAGGGTTTTGGCCAGGTCCGTTGCCAGGCTTTGCGAAACGCGCACACCCGGTTCCAGATGCAGGGCCTTGACTTCCAGTATGCCTTGCTTGCGATGGGCCTTGGCGTCCATGCGCCCGATCAAGACGCCGCGGCGCAAGATGGGCAGGGTGAAATAGCCATAGCGCCGTTTCGGCGCTGGTGTATAGCATTCAAGTTTATAGTCAAAGTCAAACAGGTCTATGGCGCGTTTCCTGTCCCAGACCACCGGGTCGAACGGTGACAGAATACGGGTTGTCGTGGCTTTCAGCTTGTTCTCGCTGGCCCGTTCCAGTAAATCCCGGCGATCCGGATGCACATAAAACAGGGCATCGTGTTGATCGACTGTGACCGGTATCAGCAAACCTTCCCTGACCAGTTGCGCAGGCTGATTGTTGATATCAGGTTTACCCATGCGGAAATAATCGCTGATCCAGTTTGCCTTGCAGATACCCAGCGCACGGACTGATTGCAAGATTTGCGTGCGCTCGCAATGCAGGATGGGCTTCAGATGTTTTTTGTCATTCCATTTGGGATGCACGCGTTCACGCAAGTCATAAATGCGCTGGAAATTATGGCGTTTGGCGACCATCACTTCGCCAGTGGTGAACAAGACTTCGAGCGAGCGTTTTTCTGGCTTCCATTCCCACCAGCCACCACTTTTGCCGTCGGTACGTTCAAAATCTGCCGAGCGGCTGGCACCATTTGCATGGATATGTTGGCGCACGGTGTCAACCTGCACAGCATTTTCTTTCAGCCACTTGTGATTGTATTTCCAGCCCAGGCCCTGTGGCGACACCATCTGGTGGCGATACAGGCCATAGTCTTCTATCGGCAAAAAGCAGGCTTCATGCGACCAGTATTCAAATAGATGGCCTTCTTCCAGCAATTCGTGCAGCCATGCATGCGGATAGTTTCCCAAGCGGCTCCACAGCACCAGATAGGGGCTGCGCGCCACTACGCTGATGGTGTCGATCTGCAGGGCAGACATATTGCGTATGCAGGCCAGCACATCCAGTTTGCCAGCTTTGCGCAGCGCAGGATTCAACAAGCCCTGTGCCGCCAGATGCAGGGCGCGAGCGGAACTGAGTGTCAGATGGAAATCAGTTGCGCTCATAAAGTCATTGCCGTAAAAAAATAACTGGGGGTAGGAGGCAGGGGCGGGGGTTCGAATTCCCCCGCAGATCAGAAGTGCTTCAAACCGATGGCTGCCCTGACTTCATCGGTAGTTTGCGCGGCGATTTCACGTGCCTTGCGTGTACCTTCTTTCAGGATTTGTAAAACCTGACCACGGTCTTTGGCAAATTCTTCGCGGCGTTCGCGAATAGGTTTCAGCAAATCCTGCAAGATACCTTCCAGGCGCGCCTTGACGATGCTGTCACCCAGGCCGCCCCGCACGTAATGGTCTTTCATTTCCTGCAGGCCGGCTTTATCTTCGTCGAAGGCATCCAGGTAGATAAAGGCGACATTGCCTTCCAGATGGCCAGGGTCGGCCACACGCAGATGCAACGGGTCGGTGTAGACATTGCGCACTGCTGCCTTGATTTCGGCGGGCGTGAAACTGAGGTTGATGACATTGCCCAGTGACTTGCTCATCTTGGCCTTGCCATCGACGCCGGGCAGGCGGCCAATTTCAGGCACCAGAGCCTGGCATTCCACCAGGATATCTTTATTTGCCAGACGGTTGAAGCGACGCACGATTTCATTGGTCTGCTCTATCATCGGTATCTGGTCTTCACCCACTGGTACCAGGCTGGCCTTGAAGGCTGTGATATCGGATGCCTGGCTGACCGGGTAGGTCAAAAAGCCGGCAGGGATGTCACGCTCGAAATTGCGCAAGACGATCTCTTGCTTGATGGTGGGGTTACGTTCCAGGCGGGCTACGGTGACCAGGTTCAGGTAATAGAAGGTCAGTTCTGTCAGTTCAGGAATTTGTGACTGTATCAGTATCGTCGACTTGGCAGGGTCTATGCCGACGGCCAGGTAATCAAGCGCCACCTCCATGACATTGTCATGCACCTTGGCCGGGTTTTCCATATTGTCGGTCAATGCCTGGGCATCGGCCAGCATGATGTACTGTTCATACTGATGCTGGAATTTGACGCGGTTGCGCAGGCTGCCGACAAAATGGCCGAGGTGCAAGGGGCCGGTAGGGCGATCGCCAGTCAATATCAGGTGTTTTTTGTTTTCGGTACCAGGGAGCATGCTAAATCCAGTTGGGTAATACGGTGAAAGTGCTGACAGAACCTGGAGTATACGTAAAAAATGCCGCTGCGTTATGAGCTATGAGCGGCATGACGGATATCAAGGCGTGTTCTATGGCTATGATGCCGTTTTCAGGCTGGATGTGTCAAGTTTGACCAGATTTGCAGGCTTCCCCAGCTTGATCTATCCGATATTTTGCCTTAATTCACTTAAAACTATCATCTTGTCATCTGAATTACTTATAAAGTCATTTCCCAAAATGATAAAATCGCGGTTCGTTTTTATATAGTTGAAAGTAGCCTTATTTTGACCAGCTCAAGCGTTAAAAAATTGATTATTGCCTCACGTGAGAGCCGTCTGGCGATGTGGCAGGCTGAACATGTGCGCGATCGCCTGATCGCACTGTACCCCGACTGGCAGGTAGAAATACTGGGAATGACGACACGCGGCGACCAGATTCTGGATAAGGCGCTGTCAAAAGTCGGTGGCAAAGGTTTGTTTGTGAAAGAACTGGAAGTCGCCATGGCCGAAGGCCGTGCTGACCTGGCCGTCCATTCGCTCAAGGATGTTCCCATGGATCTGCCGGCAGGCTTTGCCCTGGCCGCGATACTGGAACGCGAAGACCCGCGTGACGCATTTGTTTCAAATGACTATGCCGATCTGGATAGCCTGCCTGCCGGTGCGGTAGTAGGTACTAGTAGCTTGCGACGCCAGGCCCTGATTGCGGCCCGTTTCCCGCATCTGGTCATCCGTCCCTTGCGTGGCAATCTGGATACCCGTCTGCGCAAGCTGGATAGCGGCGAATACGCAGCCATCATCCTGGCAGCAGCCGGCCTCAAACGTCTGGGTTTGCCAGAAAGAATACGTGCCTGCCTGGACCCGGAACAAAGCCTGCCAGCCGCAGGCCAGGGCGCAATGGCGATAGAAATACCGGATAACCGGCCCGAGCTGCAAGCCATGCTGGCTGCCTTGAACCATCTCGAAACCGATCAGGCCGTGACTGCAGAACGTACCGTATCCAAGGCGTTTGGTGGCAGTTGCCAAATCCCGCTGGCGGCGTTTGCGACCGTCAGCCAGGGCAAGATGTTCATTCGCGGCATGGTGGCAACGCCGGACGGCAGCCGCATTGCACGTGCCGAAGCACGCGGTGATGCGGACCAGGCGCTCAGTCTGGGGCAGGAACTGGCACGCGCCCTGTCGGCACAGGATGCAGAAGGCATCCTGGCGGTATGCAAAGCCCAGATCACGGAATAATTCTTTCTGCAAAAATTTTGCAAAATATGGGCGATATGAATCACATTGATCGCATTAGCAGCAGGAATGGTAGTGATGGCAGGGACAGAAGGGCGGTGATCATTACCCGGCCCGCTGCCCAGGCAGAGGACTTTGCGCGTCGCTTGCAGGCTATGGGGCGGGATTGTGTACTGTTCCCCCTGCTGGAAATCCAGCCCTTGCCGGACGAAAGTCATTTGATCGCTGAAATCGCGCATTTGCAGGAGTATGCCTTGCTGGCCTTTGTCAGCCCGAATGCGATTGATGCTTTCTTTCGCCATGTCAGCCAGTATCCAAAAGAAATCCCGATTGCTGTCATGGGCGAGGGTAGTCGTCAGCGTCTGGCAGAATATGGCTTGAATGACCAGACGGCGACCATCATACGTCCCCGCAATCAACTCAAGACTGATTCCGAAACCTTGCTGGACGAACTGGACTGCGCCGCCTTGCAGGATAAAAAAGTCTTGATTGTCCGTGGTGAAAGCGGACGTGAATTATTGGCCGATGCTTTGCGTGCACGCGGTATCGAAGTCAGGCAACTGGCTGCTTACCGGCGGGTGGCACCGCAACTGGATGCCGGCAGGACGCAGCAATTGCGCCTCTTGCTGGAGCAGGAAAACCAGTGGGTTGTCACTAGTTCTGAGGCATTGCGCAATCTGTTGCATGATGTTGATGCACTGGGTTTGCCTGATGGCGTGGCAAAAATGCAACGGCAAGTGCTGCTGGTTCCGCACAGTCGCATTGAAGAAACCGCGAAATCCCTGGGATTTCAATTTATTACCTTAACAGCTTCTGGCGACGAACAACTGCTTGTCGCGTTACAATCTCGTCTATGAGTGAACAGCAACCAAATTCTGAAGCCGCAATGACGGCAAATCCTGTCGAGCCAGCTGCTCGCCAGCCGATAATTCCTGCCTCACAGGAAAACCCCAAGTCCATGGCCTGGGGGAATCCGGCTTATCTGGCTTCCGGCGTGTTAGCCGTGCTGCTGGCGGTTAACTGGTGGTCATCGCAAAACCAGATCGCCAGCCTGCGTGAAGAAGTCGCTCGCCGCCTGCTGAGTGCCGATACCAATAGCAGTGAAACCAAGGTGCTGGCGCGCAATGTGCAAGAAACCACCAAGGAAGTTCAATCCAAGGTGATTCTGCTGGAAGGCAAGCAATCCGAGGCACAAAGTCAGCAACTGGCACTTGAACAGCTGTATCAGGACTTGTCCAGGAACCGTGATGACTGGGCGCTGGCCGAAATTGAGCAGGTATTGGCGACCGCCAGTCAGCAATTGCAACTGGCTGGCAATGTACAGGGCGCCTTGATCGCCTTGCAAAATGCCGATGGCCGTCTGGCCAAATCGGAAAAACCGCAATTTATCTCCATCCGTCGTGCAATTGCGAAAGACATAGAAAGGCTGAAATCCCTGCCGGCATTGGATTTGCCCGGTGTGGCGCTGCGTCTGGATAGCGTGATTGCACAGATAGACCATATCCCTTTATGGGCAGATGAAAAATCCGTGGTCTCTGCGACGCCGCCGAAAGCGCCTTTGCGCGTATTGCCGAAATCCTTGCCAAAATCCTTGCCGAAATCGCTGCCGGGTACAAAAACAGTTACGCAACCGGCAGAAGAGATAGAAGAAAATACCTGGAGCATGCGCCTGCAGGATGCCTGGCAGAGTTTTTCCAGCGAGATGTGGAATGAGGTACGACAACTGATACGCGTGCGGAATGTAGAAACACCAGACGTCTTGTTGCTGAGTCCCACACAATCGTATTTTGCGCGTGAAAACCTGAAGCTGAGATTGCTGAATGCGCGTCTGGCACTATTGTCGCGCAATGAAAATATTTTCAGGAGCGACATGATCGCTGCCCAGGATGCCATTGCCAAATATTTTGATACCCGTGCCAAACAGACCCAGACCGTGCAGGCCCTGTTGCGTCAGGTGCAGGGCAGCAATCTGTCGATAGAAATGCCGACGCTGGCCGAAAGTCTGAACGCAGTACGTAACTATAAAGTGAAGCCTTAACAGTATGCGAATTTTTATCCGGCTTCTGATTTTGTTTGCGCTTGCCGTAGGTCTTGCTGTCGGTGCGCGCTACAACCCCGGTAACGTGGTTTTGTTTTATCCGCCTTACCGGATAGACCTGTCATTGAATTTTTTCCTGTTCCTGGTGCTGGTGCTGTTTGTGTTGCTGTACCTGGTGATACGGGCTATCGTCACTACCCGCAAGATGCCGCGCAAGGTCGCGCTGTATCGTCAGAACAAGCGTGAAAAAGACAGTAACAAGGCCTTGCGTGAAGCCTTGAAGGCCTTGTTCGAAGGACGTTTTGGTCATGCTGAAAAAGCTGCCATGCGTGCCACTGAATTGCCAGAAAATGCCAGCGTGGCATCGCTGATCGGTGCCCGTGCTGCCCATCACATGGGCCAGTTTGAACGGCGTGATTCCTGGTTCTCCGGTATCGAGGCAGACAATAACTTTAAAGTCGCACGTCTGGTCAGCATGACAGAATTGCTGGTGGATCAGCATCAATCCGGCAAGGCGCTGGAAGCCGTGCGGGAGTTGAATTCCAGCGGCGTGCGCCATATCCAGGTATTGCGTTGGGCATTGAAAGCCAATCAGCAAGCGCAGAAATGGCAGGAAGTATTGAAGCTGGTCCGCACACTGGACAAGCATCGCGCCTTGCACCCGGCCTTGTCGCAACGCCTGCGTGAACTGGCTTATGAAGATTTTCTGACCAACCAGGGGCATGATGCCGAATCGATACGCCGGGTATGGTTTGAAATTCCCCAGGCAGAACGCAAATCTGCCTTCGTTGCCTTCGTCGCTGCCAGTGCCTTCAATTCCCACGGTTTGTTTGATGATGCACGTGGCATTGTCGAAAAAGCCCTGAGCGAAGACTGGGATGAACGCCTGATGCGCGCCTATCGTGACGCCGCTGCTTCAGAAGGCTCCGCCGCATTGTTGTCACAAATTGAACATTGTGAAAAATGGTCAGAGCAACATCCCACCGACCCCGAACTGGCACTGACACTTGGTACACTGTGTCTGAGACAAAAATTATGGGGTAAGGCACAGCGACATATGGAACAGGCCCTGTCGGATGCAGTTGATCCGCGCACGGTGCGTGAAGCCAATCTGAAACTGGCGCAATTGCATGAGGCACTTGGCCAGGCAGAAGAGGCTGCCAGCCATTATCGTCAGTGTGCAATTGCCACCATGCTGTAGGCAAGCGCCTGCTGCTGCGATGCACAATTGTGTGTCGAAAGCCGATATAATCTCACCAGATTAATTTCTTCTATTGATACTTATACAGAAAGTGCAACATGAGCTTGAATAAAGTCCCGGCAGGTCGTGATCTGCCTAATGATTTCAACGTCATTATCGAAATCCCCATGAACGGTGATCCGGTCAAGTATGAAGTGGACAAGGAAAGTGGCGCAATCTTCGTTGATCGTTTCATGGGCACAGCCATGCATTATCCGTGCAACTATGGTTATGTTCCCCGCACTATCGCTGGTGACGGTGATCCGGTAGATGTATTGGTGATCACACCTTTCCCACTGATCCCTGGTGTGGTGGTACGTTGCCGTGCAATTGGCGTCCTGAAAATGAAGGATGAAGGCGGCGATGATGCCAAAGTACTGGCAGTTCCAGTAGACAAGATTTTGCCTATCTACACACACTGGCAACAACCGGAAGACCTGAATGATCTGCGCTTGCGTCAAATCCAACATTTCTTTGAGCATTACAAAGACCTGGAACCAGGCAAATGGGTGAAAATTGAAGGCTGGGGTAGTCCGGATGATGCCAAAGCAGAAATCATGGCTGGCGTAGAAAGCTACAACAAGTCCCATGCGTAATTTGCTTGTGGCTTAAAAAAAGGGGTGATGTCAGATCGCCCCTTTTTTTCGTCTTCAACGGTTATCTGCGACCGGTTTTTCATCGCCGCATGCAGGCGATGATCTACTGCAGCATCTGCGATTTATTCAGAAAATAACCTGCCACTGCCAGACCGGCCAGAACCACGGCAACCCAGCTCAGCCAGGAATTGGAGTGGCTGCTTTTTGCCTTATCGAAATCGATATCGCTATTGCTTCCCTGTTTCATGCGTTTGCGCTTCAGTTTTTTGTCGCGATCCAGGAATTTTTCCAGCGCCAGCGACATCTCGGCGGCACTTTCATATCGCGCAGAAGGGTCTTTTTGCATGGCTTTCATGACGATTCTGGATAAGGATTCCGGAATATTTGCGCAAATTTCAGACGGATTCTTGGGCGGCTTACTTACAATTTGTTGCAATAATTTGTCTACATCTTGCGACTGAAAAGGCTTTTGCCCGGTCAGCATCTCATACATCACTGCCCCCAGTGAGTATACATCTGTCAACGCCGTGACCTGTTTGCCGTTCGCCTGTTCCGGCGACATGTAGTTCGGTGTACCCATAATGTTGTTGTTGAACAAGGTATGTGACTGTTCCCTGGTTTCATCCAGTACACGGTTGGGGGCGCGGGCAATCCCAAAATCGACGACTTTGGGCTGCTGGCTTGGCAAGACAAAGATGTTGGCGGGCTTGATATCACGGTGTATTACGCCGTTACCATGGGCGTATTCCAGCGCATCAGCGATTTTTTGTATGATATTGGCGGTTTCTATGATGTCAAACTCCCTGCCATCAGCCAACAAATGCCGCAAATCTTTGCCCTGCAGGAACTCCATCGCAATAAAGGTGCTTCCGCCTTCGCTGGAGGCATCAAAAATCGTCACGATATTGGGATGGGACAGGCGACCGGCAGCACGCGCTTCATTGATGAACTGCTGCTCGCGCTGCTTCTTGTCAGCCGCATTATTGCCTGCGCTAAATATTTTGATGGCAACATCACGGTCAATGACGGGATCGTGTCCACGGTAGACAGCGCCATTGGATCCCATACCTATTCTTTCGCTCAGATAAAAGCGGCCCACACGCTTGGTCGGTAACGGAGCAGGGGGCAGGTTCGGTGTGGAAATGAAATTATTTTGCATGGCCACAGGATGCCCTGATCTAGGTAAAATTTCAAGTAGGGGTACCCGTACCAGACTGTGAAGATTTGTAAGGGGAATGTTCGTTGAGTTCGTTGAAATACAGCTCAACCCCGCCAGTTTCTCTTTTAAGGAAATCCGACACCGCATTCGCAAAATCCGGATGGCTCAAGTGATGGGCCGACCAGGTCCTGGTGGGTAAAAAGCCGCGTGCCATCTTGTGTTCACCCTGAGCACCGCCTTCAAAGATGCGAATTTTTTCCTGTATGCAAAATTCTATAGCTTGGTAATAGGCAGTTTCAAAATGCAGACAGGGATGATGCTCCAGACAGCCCCAATAGCGGCCATACACCGTGTCCTGGTCATGAATCAGTAGTGAAGCAGCAATTCTATTGCCTGAACGCAATGCGAAAATCAAATGGATGTGCTCAGGCATGGTTTTGCCTATACGCAAGAAAAAATCCAGGTTCAGGTATGGGGTGGAGTGATGCTCCCTGTAAGTGTGGTCATAGCAACGCTTGAAGAATAGCCAGTCTTCTTCTTGCATGGCGCTGCCCTTGATATGCTGAAACTGTATATCGGCGTCGCTGACTTTCCGGCGTTCGGCGCGGATGTTCTTGCGCTTCTTCTTGTCCAGTCCTTCCAGAAAATCTTCAAAGCAGCGGTAGTCGTGGTTTTCCCAATGAAACTGCACGCCCGTGCGTAACAGGTAACCGGCCTGGCCCAAGCGCTGCGCCTGTTCTTCCGGCAGGAACAGCAGGTGGCTGGATGAGAATTCACCGGCGCTTTGCAGTTCCTGCAGGGCTGCCACCAGGGTATCTTGCGCTTCTGGGGTATAGGCCAGCAGGCGATTGCCGGTGACCGGGGTAAATGGTATTGCCGACAGCAATTTGGGATAATAGACAAAACCATAGCGCTGATACGCTTCGGCCCAGGCCCAGTCGAAAACATACTCACCGTAGGAATGGTCTTTTTCATACAGGGGTAGGGCAGCAATCAGTTGCTCACCTTCCCACAGGGTGATAAAACGGGCTTGCCAGCCGCTTTGGGCGGATGCCGAACCCGATTCATGCAAGGCATGTAAAAATGCATAAGATAAAAACGGATTGGGATGTGATTGCGCGGCAATCAGCGTATCCCATTGAAACTGCGCTATGTCAGACAGTGAAGTAATGATGCGCATGCGATAATGCGGTGCAATAGATTCAAATTTCATTTTCGATTTAAAACAGATTTGCCACTATGACAGTAAAAGTTGCCATTGCCCAGATGAATAGTGTTGTCGGTGATCTTGCCGGTAATGCTGCACAGATTGTAGAGTATGCCCGTCGCGCTGCAGAGCAGGGGGCAGACATACTTGTGACGCCAGAATTATCCCTGGTCGGTTATCCGCCTGAAGATTTGTTGCTGCGGCAGGCGTTTTACCTTGAAACTGCACAAGCAATGACAGCGCTTGGCAAGCAGCTTACGCTATTTCCGGGACTTGCTGTTTTGGTAGGGCATCCGGCGGAATCAGATGGCAGGCGGTATAATGCAGTTTCCGTGCTGCAAGATGGTGTCGTAAAAGCGGTTTATTTCAAGCGCGATTTGCCGAATGACATGGTGTTTGATGAAAAACGCTATTTTTCATCCTCGCTTCAGGCTTGTGTATTTGAGGTAAAAGGCATCTGCTTTGGCATCAATATCTGTGAAGATACCTGGTTGCCTGATGCACCTGCCCTGGCCAGACAGGCTGGCGCGCAAGTCTTGCTGGTGCCTAATGGTTCCCCCTATCACGTGGGCAAGCAGCATCAGCGTTACGACGTGATGCGCAGCAATGTGACTTCGCAAGGCCTGTCACTGGTGTATGCAAACCTGGTGGGCGGGCAGGACGAACTGATTTTTGACGGCAATTCTTTTGTCATGAATGCGCAAGGCCAGGTATGCGCGCAACTGAAACATTGCCAAGCTGATTTGCAGGTAATTGAATTTGATGGTGCCCTGCCTCAGCCTTTGCCTCTCATGGCCCGTATTGAACCCGCTTTGTCACTCGAAGCTGAGGTCTATCAGGCGCTGGTGATGGGGGTACGTGATTATGTAGGCAAGAATGGCTTCCCCAGCGTCTTGCTGGGTTTGTCGGGTGGTGTGGATTCGGCCCTGGTGCTGGCGATTGCCGTGGATGCGCTGGGGGCGGACAAGGTCAGGGCCATCATGATGCCGTCACCTTATACGGCAGATATCTCGTGGATAGATTCGCGCGACATGGTGGCACGCACAGGTGTGCGTTATGATGAGATTGCCATCAGTGATTGTTTTGATGCCTTCCGCTCTACGCTCAGTCAGGAATTTGCCGGACTGAAAGAAGATACGACAGAAGAAAATATTCAGGCCAGGATACGCGGCACCTTGTTGATGGCTTTGTCGAACAAATATGGCTCCATCGTTTTGACGACGGGTAACAAGAGTGAAATGGCGGTTGGCTACTGCACTTTGTATGGTGATATGGCGGGTGGTTTTGCGGTCATCAAGGACATTGCCAAAACTCTGGTATATCGCCTGTGTGCTTATCGCAATACCCTGTCAGCCGTGATACCCGAAAGGATATTGACCAGGGCACCGTCAGCTGAATTGCGACCCGATCAAAAGGATCAGGATTCCCTGCCGCCGTATGACATCCTGGATGGCATCATGGCTATGTATATGGAAGAAAACAAGGCACGTGCAGAGATCGTTGCAGCCGGATACAAGACAGAAGATGTGGAGCGCATCACGCGCCTGATCAAGATTAATGAATACAAGCGGCGTCAAGCGCCCATAGGTATCAGGATTACCCATCGCGCCTTTGGGCGTGACTGGCGTTATCCTATTACTTCGAAGTTCAGAGACTAGTGGACTGTAACAGTTGAAACAGAAGTGAAAGGTGCTTGCCCGGCGATCAGGGCAAGGCGCAAAGCACAGCGATAGTGAACTATCGCGAGCATTTGCAACGCAGCCATGGCCGTCGCGCAAGCGGAAGGCACTCTGTTTTCAATTGTTACAGTCCACTAATGGATTGCAACTTTGAAACAGAAATGAAAGGCGCTAACCCGGCGATCAGGGCCGCGTGCTACCTGCTGTATGCTGGTTCAACTGTTAAGCTCACGATAAATTAATTCGTATTAACTAAGGAGAGGGAAATGAAACAGATTACCGCTATTATCAAACCGTTCAAACTGGACGAAGTACGTGAAGCCCTGGCTGACGTTGGCGTCACAGGACTGACCGTGGTTGAGGTAAAAGGTTTTGGTCGTCAAAAGGGACATACAGAACTGTATCGTGGCGCAGAATACGTCGTCGATTTTCTGCCCAAGATCAAGGTAGAAGTCGTCGTCGATGATAATATTGCAGACAATGTTGTAGACGCGATTATCAAGGCAGCCCACACTGGCAAGATTGGTGACGGCAAAATTTTTGTACAAAATGTTGAGCAAGTGATACGAATTCGTACTGGCGAGACGGGATCTGATGCGGTTTAATATGAAGACGTTGAATACAGTAAAGCGGTTGATAAAACTTGGATTTGCAGGTTTTTCAAAAGCAAGGGCAAAAGCAGGCGTGGCACTGGTGCTGACGGTGATGGCGCATGCCCATGCCGAAACCGGTGTCACAGACAAGAAGATTTTATTGGGACAGTCTGCCGCGTTTTCCGGGCCGGCGGCACAACTTGGCATACAGTTGAACTTGGGTGCAAGGGTTTATTTTGATCAGGTCAATGCGGCGGGCGGTGTGTATGGTCGCAAGATTGAAATCATCCAGAAGGATGATAAATATGAGGCGGACCTCGCTGCTGCCAATACCAAGGCCTTGATTGAAAACGACGGCGTATTCGCCTTGTTTGGTTATGTAGGTACACCAACCAGCAATGCTGCCTTGCCGATTTTTTCACAAGCAAAAGTCCCTTTCTTTGCCCCTTTCACTGGCGCGCAATCCTTGCGGGAACCGTTCAACCGGCAAATCTTCCACATCCGGGCAAGTTATTATGATGAGACTGAATATCTGGTAGACCGTCTCGCCAACCTGGGTACAAAAAGTATCGCTGTCTTTTATCAGAATGATGCTTATGGCAAAGCAGGTCTTGCCGGTGTTGAACTGGCAATGAAGAAAAGAAATTTGCGCGTTGTCGAGCTGGCGACTGTGGAAAGAAACAGCACTGATGTGGCCGCCGCAGTTGCCAAGTTATTGCCCAATCGCCCTGATGCCATCATACAAATCAGTACCTACGCAGCCAGCAGTGCGTTGATCAAGGAAATGCACAAGGCGTCGTACACCGGCATGTTCTACAATGTGTCCTTCGTGGGTAGCCAGGCACTGGCTGATGCGCTGGATAAGGATGGTGTAGGGGTGGTGATTTCCCAGGTGACGCCATTCCCATGGTCGGGATCGATCCCGCTGGTGGGCGAATACACCAAAAGCCTGGACAAGGCAGGTGTCAAAACTCTGAACTTCTCCAGCTTTGAAGGCTATATCGCAGCCAAGGTGTTTGTCGAAGGCTTGAAACGCGCCGGGCCTGCACTGACGAGGGAAAAACTGCTGTCTGCGCTGGAAACGATCAATCGCTCCAGCTACGATACGGGCGGCTTTGATGTCAGCTTCTCATCTTCCAATCATAATGGTTCAAAGTATGTTGATATGACCGTTATTACGAAAGACAAGAAGTTCCACAATTGAGTTGAGCAAATCATAGACATTGAGCCCGGTTCCGAGCTCAATGTCTGCTGTCACTTTCAGGCTTTCAGTAACACGATCAGGGCACCAGAACCACCATCTGCAGCAGTCGCCTGGCTAAACGCCAATACTTCATCTTTCTGTATCAGCCAGTTCCTGACTTTTTGCTTGAGTACGGGTTCTTTATTGATTGATCCTAAACCCTTGCCATGAATGATGCGTACGCAGCGTGTGCCATTGCGCATGCACTTGCGCAAGAATTCTCCCAGGCTATCCCTGGCCTCGTCGCGGCGCAGGCCGTGCAGATCCAGTTGGGCCTGTATCGCCCAGTGACCTTTCCTGAGCTTCCTGACGACATCCTGGCCGACCCCGGCACGGGTATAGCTGAGATTTTCATCGGTTTCCAGCAGGGAATCGGCATCGAATTCATCCGACAGCGATTCCTGCAATGCTGCCTGCTCATCTGCCAGGTGCTGGAAGGGCAGGGGGGCGATGCGAGTGGGTATCGGGCTGTGTTTCGCAGCAATTTTCAAAGGTGCTATTGTGCCCACGCTGGAACGGAAAATGTTTGCCTCTTCTTTGGCTTTCTTTTCCTGTTCCAGGCGTATTGCGTC
The DNA here is from genome assembly GCF_049340265.1 of Undibacterium sp. Di26W. Classification (NCBI taxonomy): domain Bacteria; kingdom Pseudomonadati; phylum Pseudomonadota; class Betaproteobacteria; order Burkholderiales; family Oxalobacteraceae; genus Undibacterium; species Undibacterium sp. Di26W. The sequence continues at coordinate 197,680 of NZ_JBMPOR010000005.1, read as the reverse complement.
TGCACGTTGCCGGCTTTCTTCTTGCTGCTTTAATTGCTGACTGAGTGACTTCAGATCAGCAAGGCTTTTAAAAGACGACATCTGATACTTTCCTGACCTGGCTGGTCTTATTCTTCCAAAAAGCGCTGCGCATCCAGCGCTGCCATGCAACCGGTGCCGGCACTGGTGATGGCCTGGCGATACACATGATCCTGCACATCACCTGCCGCAAACACGCCAGGCACATTGGTGGCGGTTGCCATGCCTTCAGTGCCGGTACGGGTCTTGATGTAGCCGTTATGCATTTCCAACTGGCCTTCAAAAATACTGGTGTTGGGCTTGTGACCAATCGCGATAAAAACACCGTGCACAGTAATGGGTGTCACCGTGTCATCGGCTGCCTTGACCTTGATACCGGTCACGCCAGATTCATCTCCAACCACTTCATCCAGTGTGTGGTTCCATTTGACTTCGATCTTGCCTTCGGCCACTTTGGCCATCAAACGGTCGATCAGGATGGCTTCGGCACGGAACTTGTCGCGACGATGAATCACCGTCACCTTGCTGGCGATGTTCGACAGGTACAGGGCTTCTTCCACCGCCGTATTGCCACCACCAACGACGGCTACTTCTTTGCCGCGATAGAAAAAGCCATCACAGGTAGCGCAGGCAGATACACCCTTGCCCATGAAGGCTTGCTCAGAAGGCAGACCCAGGTATTGGGCAGATGCGCCGGTAGCGATGATCAATGAATCACAGGTGTATTGGGCCTGGTCACCGATCAGACGTATCGGTTTTTCATCCAGCTTGGCAGTGTGGATGTAATCAAAAATGATTTCAGTATTGAAGCGTTCTGCATGTTGCAGAAAACGCTGCATCAGTTCCGGGCCTTGCACGCCCATGGGGTCGGCAGGCCAGTTTTCCACGTCCGTGGTGGTCATCAGTTGGCCGCCTTGCTCGACCCCGGTGATCAGTACCGGGTTCAGGTTGGCACGGGCTGCATACACGGCAGCAGAATAGCCTGCGGGGCCAGAGCCAAGAATTAATACATGAGCGTGCTTTGGTACGATTGCTGGTGTGGACATGGCAGACCTGATAAAAAGTTAACCGAAAGGTAGATGATTAGATGTTTAATATGCTGGTGAGATGGCGATTTTCAGGCTAATTTCAAGTATTTTTGCCTATTTTGCATCGCTATTCTGTGATAAGTGTAAATTATAGACTATCCATGACAGGGTCGTCAGGCAGCATAGGGAGATGGCGTAGTTCAGGAGGGACAACTTTGTTTCAATTGTTACAGCCGACTTGTTTGGCGCAGACAGGCTATCATGCTATCTTGTCAGCTTTCGATAGCTGTCTGGATGAGGTTTTTCCCGTTTTATGACTACAAGTAACGAAGCTTATACGCGAAGCAGTAAAACCGCAGCACCTGCAGCACCACCCAACCGCTTTGTCGTGTTGCTGATGGAAGCCAGGTGGATTGCGCTGGCTGCGTTTTGCGTGTGCCTGGTGCTGATACTGGCCACCTATTCAACCCGTGATCCTGGCTGGTCCAGGTCCGTCGACATCCCCAAGGTACACAATATCGCCGGCAAGTTTGGTGCATGGCTGTCTGACGTGCTGTTTTATGTATTTGGTGTCTCTGCATGGTGGTGGTGTGTTGGTGCTTGCCGCCAGGTCTGGAAGTCGTACCACAAGCTGTCGCAAAGAGTGAAGCTTAACCCGGAACCTGAACCGGAAATCGGTTTCCCTGAAATCCTGACCGAAGCTATCGGCTTTGCCTTGCTGCTGGCTGGCAGCATGGGGCTGGAATTTCTGCGCATGCACAGCCTGAAAGTTGCCTTGCCGCTGGCACCCGGTGGAGTGCTGGGTGAGCTGATAGGCAATGCCGCCTTTGCCGTCATAGGCTTTACCGGGGCGACCCTGTTGCTGCTGTTGATGATTGCGCTGGGTATCAGCCTGTATTTCCATGTGTCGTGGCTGACAATTGCCGAACGCATAGGCAGCGGCATCGAGTTTGCGTTTGTCTTTGTGCAAAGCAAACATGCGGATGCAGAAGACCGTCGCGTCGGTCAGACTGCCGCAGTCAAGCGTGAAGAAGTCGTGGTGCAAGAACGGGCCAAGATCGTTGAAGCACAACCGATACGCATAGAACCGCAAGTGGTGGCCGTGCAGCGTTCCGAACGGGTAGAAAAAGAAAAGCAGGTATCCCTGTTCAATGAGCTGCCAGATACCAATCTGCCACCTTTGTCCTTGCTGGATGAACCACCACCGGTGCAGGAAACCGTCAGCGTGCAGACGCTGGAATTTACCAGTCGCTTGATAGAGAAAAAACTCTCCGATTTTGGCGTCGATGCCAAGGTGGTGGCCGCCTACCCTGGCCCTGTGGTTACCCGCTATGAAATTGAACCGGCAACCGGCGTCAAGGGCAGTCAGATCGTCAATCTGGCACGTGACCTGGCGCGTTCCCTGTCGCTGACATCGATACGGGTGGTCGAAACCATACCCGGCAAGAATTTCATGGGCCTGGAATTGCCCAACCCCAAACGCCAGATCGTGCGCCTGACAGAAATCCTGGGTTCCAAAGTGTACAACGACAGTTCGTCCAGCCTGACTGTAGCGTTGGGCAAGGATATTGGCGGCCACCCCATCTGCGCCGACCTGGCCAAGATGCCGCATTTGCTGGTGGCGGGTACGACTGGTTCCGGTAAATCGGTGGGTATCAATGCCACCATCCTGTCGCTGTTATACAAGTCAGATCCAAATGATGTGCGCATGATTTTGATCGATCCAAAAATGCTGGAAATGTCGGTGTACGAAGGCATACCGCATTTGCTGGCACCAGTGGTGACCGACATGCGCCAGGCCGGCCACGCCCTGAACTGGGCGGTGGGCGAGATGGAACGCCGCTACAAGCTGATGTCAAAACTGGGTGTGCGTAACCTGGCTGGCTATAACACCAAGATTGCGGAAGCCGCGCGCAAGGAAGTGCATATCCCCAATCCCTTCAGCCTGACGCCCGATGCGCCAGAACCATTGGAAAAACTGCCTACCATCGTCATCATCATCGATGAATTGGCAGACCTGATGATGGTGGTTGGCAAGAAGGTGGAAGAACTGATTGCCCGTATTGCACAAAAAGCCCGCGCAGCCGGTCTGCATCTGATCCTGGCAACACAAAGGCCATCGGTGGACGTGATTACCGGCCTGATCAAGGCGAATATTCCTACCCGTATCGCCTTCCAGGTCAGCAGCAAGATCGATTCGCGCACGATTCTTGACCAGATGGGGGCCGAAGCCCTGCTTGGTATGGGTGACATGTTGTACATGCCACCAGGCACGGGCTTGCCTATTCGTGTGCATGGTGCCTTTGTGTCAGATGAAGAAGTACATCGCGTGGTTGAATATTTAAAATCCCAGGGCGAGCCGAATTACATCGAAGGCATACTCGAAGGCGGTACGCTGGAAGAGGGCGGTGAAGTGGGCGGCGAAAGTGCCGGTGCTGGCGGTGGTGAAGCCGATGCCCTGTATGATCAGGCGGTAGCTATAGTACTCAAGAACCGCCGTGCCTCCATTTCGCTGGTGCAAAGACATTTACGTATCGGTTACAATCGCGCCGCCCGTTTGCTGGAACAAATGGAACAAAGTGGTGTCGTATCTACCATGCAGTCTAACGGTAACCGCGAAATTCTGGTTCCGGCCGGGAATATAGAATAAGCACAGAATAAGCACAGAATAAGCACAGAATAAAACAGCATGGTAACGGCATAGCAGAATAGGATATTCAGTGAAGAAACACACTAGTGTGATGGCAAAACTGTCGGTAGCTGCGATGGCATTTGCCATCATGCCTGCCTTAGCATCGACTGCTGCGGTTGAGCAGTTCAAGGCATTTGTCAGCAATAATAAAAGCGCCAAGGGTGAATTTACCCAGCAGCAAGTCAAAATGGTTGATGGAAGCCCCAAGATCAGTAAAACTGCCACTGGCAATTTCATCTTCGCACGGCCAGGCAAATTTGTCTGGGCTTACGTCAAGCCGTATGAACAAATTTTGCAGGCCGATGGCGACAAGCTCTACATCTACGACAAGGACTTGAATCAGGTCACCATACGTCCTCTGGGCAATGCCCTGGGTTCCAGTCCCGCCGCCATCCTGTTTGGCAGTGCTGGTGCCGCCGACCTGGACAAAAACTTCAGCTTCAAGGAAGTCGGTAACAAGCAGGGGCTGGAATGGCTGGAAGCCACACCCAAGGCCAAGGATTCCCAGTTTGAACATATAGGCATAGGCATGAAAGATGGCTTGCCTGTGGCGCTGGAATTGCGTGACAACTTTGGCCAGTTTTCTGTGTTGACCTTGAAAAACCTGGAAAAAAATCCGGCACTGAAACCTGATCAGTTCAAGTTTGTTGTACCCGCCGGTGCCGACGTATTTCGCCAGTAAATGAATACGCTGCAAAACAATCCGCGCAAGAAACCTGCACCGCTGGCTGAACGCATGCGTCCGACCACGCTGGATGACGTCATCGGCCAGCAGCATATTCTGGGCGAGGGCAAGCCGCTGCGCGTGGCTTTCCAGTCGGGTGAGCCACATTCGATGATATTGTGGGGCCCGCCAGGCGTAGGCAAGACCACGCTGGCACGCCTGATGGCAGACGCTTTCCTGTGTGAATTCATCGCCCTGTCGGCGGTATTGTCCGGCATCAAGGACATCCGCGAAGCGGTAGAACGTGCCCAGATATTGCAGGCGACTTCACATCGCAGAACCATCCTGTTTGTCGATGAAGTCCATCGCTTCAACAAGAGCCAGCAAGACGCCTTCCTGCCGCATGTGGAAAGTGGCCTGTTCACCTTCATCGGTGCCACTACAGAAAACCCTTCGTTTGAAGTCAATAGCGCCTTGCTGTCACGTGCTTCAGTCTATGTATTGAAATCACTGACGGATGAAGACCTGTCTGCCATGGTGTTGCGTGCCTGCGAGCGTGAACTGAATGGCCTGACGCTGACACCAGAAGCAATGGCCAGCCTGGTGTCCAGCGCCGATGGTGATGGCCGCAAATTACTGAACAATCTCGACATCGTTGCCCATGCAGCGGTGGCCAAGCATCTGGATACCGTAGACCAGGGTTTGCTGGGCGAATGCCTGGGTGATGCATTGCGCCGCTTTGATAAAGGTGGTGATGCTTTTTATGACCAGATATCTGCCCTGCATAAATCGGTGCGTGGTTCCAACCCCGATGCTGCCTTGTACTGGCTGGTACGCATGCTAGATGGTGGTGCCGATCCACGCTACATGGCCAGGCGCATCGTACGCATGGCGTCAGAAGATATTGGTCTGGCTGATCCACGTGCACTGCGCATTTGCCTGGATGCTGCAGAAACCTATGAAAGACTAGGCTCGCCCGAAGGCGAACTGGCATTGGCAGAGGCCGTGATTTACCTGGCCTGTGCTGCCAAATCGAATGCCGTCTATAACGCCTACAACGCCGTGCGTGCGCTGATTGCCAAAGACAAGTCACGCCTGGTGCCCGAACATTTACGCAATGCACCTACCAAGCTCATGAAAGAGCTGGGCTATGGCAAATTGTATCGCTATGCGCATGACGAACCAGATGCGTATGCCGCTGGCGAAACCTATCTGCCCGAAGGTTTGGAAAATGAATCCTGGTACCACCCGGTACCACGCGGTCTGGAAATCAAGATTGCAGAAAAGCTTGCTTATCTGCGCAGCCTGGATGATCAGGCCAAGTAGAGGTCGTTGCATCTGTCCGTAGCTACATCCATTGTGCCAACAATTTTTATCAAGGATTTGTCATGCATAAACCATTCGTTGTAAGCCCAACTGTTGTAAGCCCGACTGCTGTGCGCTCATTCGCTGCCAGCCTGTTGTTATTGTCCCTGGTGGGCAGTGCGTATGCCCAGACAGAAGAGCAGCGCAGTACCCTGGCAGACCAGAAAGAAGTCGCCGTCACGATCTACAATGAAAACCTGGCCCTGGTCAAAGACCAGCGCAAGCTGCAACTGAAGCGGGGTGCAACTGCGCTGGCGTTTCGTGATGTCAGTGCCAGGATGCGTCCAGAAACTGCCTTGCTGCGCAGCCTGACTTCACCCGGTAGTTTGTCTGTCGTTGAGCAGAATTTTAATTTTGATTTGCTGACCCCGCAAAAGCTGCTGGAAAAATATGTGGGTCGCAATGTCAATATCGTCCGCACCAATCCGGCGACAGGCGTTGAGACTACCGAATCTGCACAGGTCCTGTCTGCCAATAGCGGCATTGTATTGAAGATAGGTGACCGCATAGAAACCGGCCTGCCCGGTGGGCGCATCATTTACCCTGATGTGCCAGCCAATCTGCGTGACCGGCCAACCCTGGTGATGGCGCTGGATAACACAGGTGCACAACAGCAGGATGTAGAACTCAGTTACCTGACCAGTGGCCTGTCATGGAAAGCTGATTACGTGGTGGAACTGAATCCTGCAGATGACAAGCTGGATATCTCTGGCTGGGTCACACTGGGCAATACCAGCGGCACCACCTACCGCAATGCCAAACTACAGTTGGTGGCCGGTGACGTCAATCAGGTAAGCCAAAGGGTGGAAATAACGGGTAGCTCGGTCAAAATGGAAACCGCCAAGCCAATGCTGGCAAGGAAGGCTATGGCCGAAGAGTCTTTGTTTGAATACCACCTGTATACCCTGGACAGACCCACCACGATCGCAGAAAACCAGACCAAACAGGTGGCCTTGCTGACCGCATCTGGTGTGCCAGCGCGCAAGGAATTACTATTGACCGGTAATGACTATTACTACCAAAGCAGCTATGGCGATCTGGGTCAGAAAATGAAGATAGGCGTCTTTGTCGAATTCGATAATAAAGAAGCTTCGCAACTGGGTATGCCCCTGCCAAAAGGCATAGTACGCGTGTATAAAAAAGATGCATCGGGCAACGCCCAGTTCATCGGTGAAGACAGTGTTGATCACACACCCAAGAATGAAAAAGTACGCCTGAAACTGGGTGAAGCTTTTGATGTGACAGCAGACAAGAAGCAGACAGATTTCAAAAAACTCTCAGGTACGGGAAAATACAATTATGTATTTGAAAGCGCCTATGAGCTGGTGTTGAAAAATGCCAAGAAAGAAGCCGTCGTCGTGACTGTACAAGAGCCTATGCCAGGTGACTGGCAAGTGCTGAGCAGCAGCCATCCTTATGTCAAAGCTGCCAGTAATGCCGCAGTCTGGAAGATCAGCGTACCAGCCGAGGGCAGCACCAAGCTGGTCTACCGTAGCGTCGTTCGTTACTGATCTGCCACTGAACCGTTACCAATACTGGTTCTTTGTTGTTCTTTGTGATTCCGCAGGGTCCATTTCTGTCTTTAGGTAAGGCAGAAATGGACCCTGTTTGCTTGTTTTGTTTGCCACAAACAGGCAATCTGGTTTATTTTATGATGCTTTGGCGAGTTGTTCAGACCGTTTTGCTTTGGTATGAATAAGTTTTTTACATTAGGACTTACGCAAAATTGTCCCAACAAGGCACAGCGACGAAGACAGTACTTTAGTACGGCTAGGAGCTGCAACGCAGTTGGGGCAGTTTTGCGTAAGTCCTACACATTAGTTTGGGGTTGATTGCGTATGATCATTGGTATTGATTTGGGAACCACCAACAGCCTGGTCGCTGTCTGGCGTGATGGCAAGGCACAATTGATAGCAAATGGTTTGGGTGACACCCTGACACCTTCCTGCGTCAGTCTGGATCAGGATGGAACAATACTGGTCGGCAAAGCCGCAAGAGAGCGTTTGCAAACACATCCCGATAAATCGGTGGCAGTGTTTAAACGCTATATGGGCAGCGATAAAAAAATACAGCTAGGCAAACGTGAGTTTCGTGCCGAAGAATTGTCTGCCTTTGTTTTGAAAGCGCTGAAGGCCGATGCCGAAGCCTTTCTGGGTGAACCAGTCACCGAAGCCATCATCACCGTCCCCGCCTATTTTTCGGATGCACAGCGCAAGGCCACCAGGGCAGCAGGGCAACTGGCTGGGTTGAAGGTTGATCGCCTGCTGAACGAACCAACGGCGGCGGCACTGGCCTATGGCATGCACCAGATTGATGGTGAATCACGCTTCCTGGTATTCGATCTGGGTGGCGGTACCTTTGACGTTTCCATACTTGAATTGTTTGAAGGCGTCATGGAAGTCAGGGCGTCTGCCGGTGATAATTTTCTGGGTGGCGAAGATATTACCAATGCCATCGTTGACCTGTTCTTCCAGCGCCATGATTTAAATGCAGATAAACGTAATGACGCCGCTTTCATGCAGCGCCTGACCGCTGCCGCTGAAAATGCCAAGCGTGTCATGACCACGGCACAGACTGCAAAAGTCAGCATGCATGTAGACCAGCGTGACCTGGTACTGGATCTGGACGAAGCCGCTCTGGATAAAGTTTGCGCACCCTTGCTCAAGCGCATGCGTGATCCGGTAGAACGTGCCTTGCGCGATACCAATCTGCGCAGCAACCAGCTGGATAGCATCGTGCTGGCCGGTGGTGCAACCCGCATGCCTATCATCAAGCGCCTGGTGACGCTGATGTTTGGTCGCTTCCCTGCCAGTGACATCAATCCGGATGAAGTGGTCGCCATGGGTGCCGCCGTACAGGCTGGCCTGAAGATGAAAGATGCCGCGCTGGATGAAGTGGTGATGACGGATGTCTCACCGTATTCCCTGGGTGTGGAAGTGGCCATTTCGCTGGCCGATGGCCGCAATGCCAAAGGACATTTCTCGCCGGTGATCGAGCGTAATACCGCGGTGCCCGTCAGTCGTGTACAGCGCTTCTTTCCCATCGAAGACAGACAGGTCAAGCTGACCCTGGAGATTTATCAGGGCGAGTCACGTCTGGTGAAAGACAATATCCACCTTGGCACCCTGAACCTGAAACTGGCACCCTTGCCACGCGATGAAAACGGTGTTGACGTGCGTTTCACCTATGACGTCAATGGCTTGCTGGAAGTGCAGGCGACCCTGGTCAAGACGCAGGAAACGCATTCCATCGTCATCCAGGGTAACCCCGGCATGTTGACTGACGAAGAAATCAAACGACGTTTTGCCGAGCTGGAAAAAATCAAGATGCATCCGCGCGATACGCTGGAAGTGCGCACCGCACTGGCACGTGCTGACCGTATCTATGAAACCTTGCGTGGCAATGCACGCCACTGGCTGGCGGTACAGATCACTGAATTTGAAGGCGTGATCGAAAGCCAGAACTCGCGTCTGATTGACCCGGCCTTGAAAAAGTTCTCCGAGCTCTTGCACCAGATCGAAAAAGACACGCATTTGCATACCGACTTTGACCCGCAACCCAATTAAGCCATGTCGTATCTGCCTTCTTTTTTCAATGAGCATGCGCTTGCCCGTGAAGCGGATGAGCGCGATATCAAACGTGCCTATGCCAAAGCCCTGAAAAAAATCGACCAGGAAAATGACCCTGGTGGTTTTCAGGCGCTACGCGAATCCTATGAACATGCCTTGCAGTGGCTGCAAAACAAAGACCTGTATGCACGCTGGGAAAATGTTGAAGACGACATTGAGGATGAGGATGAAACTGCAGATGCAGTCATCCCTGCACAACCTGCAACGCCGGTATCAGACCAGGCTGCGCCACTGACGCCGGTTTTAACAGAACAGGAAATTGAACCCGTCGCCAAGGCATATCCCGAAGAAAGCGAACCAGAGCCAGATCATCCTGATAGCAAGGCTAAGCACTGGCCAGACGCAGAAACGCTGGCGCGCATCCAGACAGCAGCGCAGGCCGACGCACCTTCGCTGCCCAACCCCGAAGCCGTGGCCGAAGCCGTGTTTGAGCAAATGCGCCAGCAATTGCAGGATACCGCAGACACAGCAGACCATGCCAGCCTCGCGCTGGAAGCGGCCTTGAATGATGCCCGTCTGATACAGGTGGAAGCGCGGCATCTGTTTGAATGCGGCATGGCCCGGTATCTTCTGGGCGGCTGGCATGATGGTGATGGCGAATTGTTTGATGCCGCCGTCCAACAGTTTGACTGGAACAAAGACAAGCAGCGCCTGTTCAGCCTGGATACGCGTGCTTTCATTCTGGATCGTGCCCTGACAGAGTTGGCCGTCTTTAACGAAAAAAGCAAAAAAATCCAGAATAAACAGCTAGCCCTGATCAGTAAGGCCAGGTCAGATGAATTTCCTGGCGTCGATTATCTGGAAGTTAATTTGCCGCAGATGGAACAGATGATGAATCTGTTCCCGGGCTGGATGTCGCTGGTGACCAAGGTCCGCAATATTCGCGAATGGCGTAAAACTTATAATGAAATGACGCAGTACCGGGACGTGTCAGCCGTAGCGGATAATGGGCAGCCAAAAAACATAGGCAGCGTTATCGGTAAACCGCCAGCCCCCGCTTCCAACTGGCTATTCGATAACAAGGCCATTTTCTTTTGCCTTTTCTTTGCGCTGATTAAGGTGGTGACTTTATTGAACTGGTCTACGCCATCCAGTAATCCTGCGCAATATGCACAGCAAAAACCAGCTTACGATCATTCCAAGGCAGCTGGCTTGTCGCAGCACGCAACGGATTACTTCCTGGGCCGCAATGGACTGCAGGTGAATGTGGATGAAGCCATCAAGCTGTGGACGCAGGCATCCGACAAAGGTGACAAGGAAGCCTCATATCAACTGGGCTGGCTCTACTTTGTTGGCAATAAAGTAGAAAAAAATGCGACGAAAGCCCATGGCTGGTTTTCGCTGGCGGCAGAGCAAGGCAAGGAAAGTGCGCTGGTACTGGTGGGCGACGATTTACTCAACGGCGAAGGGGTAGCTAAAAATTCCGTAGAAGCCTTTAACTGGTATAAAAAAGCCGCAGACAAGGGTAGCAGCATCGCCCAGCTTAAACTGGCCACGATGTATGAAAAAGGCATAGGCGTAAAAGCCAACAAGGCCGAAGCCGTCAAAATGCTGACACTGTCGGCAGAACAGGGGCAGGTGGGGGCAGAAAGTACCCTGGGCCAGTTATACTGGTTTGGTCAGTTTGGCTTGAAAAAAGACGAAGACAAGGCCGTGTTGTGGCTTTCCAGAGCGGCACAAAAAGGTAATGGCACGGCACAGGGCTTGTATGGCCGTGCTTATGAGCTAGGTGTGGGTGGCCTCAGCAAGCAAGCCTCTGTGGCGGTGGATTGGTATAAAAAAGCCATCAAAAACTATAATAAACAGGCCAAAATCTGGTTACAGCAACTCTGCGACAAGGAAAACTTACCAGCTTGTACATCCGCCATTTGATTGTTTTATTGATCTTTTGTAACTGATAAACCCAAGCTTTTCCATTTTGCCATGGGCTAATTTTAGGGAAAACGCTCGTCCCTTGATACAATAGCCGACTAGCTTGTTTTTCCGGCATTCAATCAGCATTTAACCAGTAATAGACCATGATAGATATTCAACTCCTGCGCAAAGACATCGCCAACGTGGCAGCACGCCTGGCTACCCGTAAATTTCAGCTGGATGTGGACAGCTTTAACGCGCTGGAAGCAGAACGCAAGCAAATCCAGTCCCGTACCGAAGAACTGCAAGGCAAGCGCAATACCTTGTCCAAACAGATCGGCAATCTCAAAAGCAAGGGCGAAGATGCTTCCGCAATCATGGCTGAAGTTGCCAGTATTCCAGAAGAGTTGAAAGCATCCGAAGTGCGCCTGTCTGAAATACAGACAAAAATGACGGCGTTCCTGCAAACCATCCCCAATGTGCCGCATGAATCGGTGCCGGTTGGTAATGACGAAAGCGGCAATGTTGAAGTGCGCAAATTCGGTACCCCACGCAGCTTTGATTTTGAAATCAAAGACCACGTCGATATCGGTTCTGCCCTGGGCCTGGATTTTGATACTGCCGTCAAGCTGACAGGTTCCCGTTTTTCCGTCATGAAGGGCGGCATGGCGCGCCTGCACCGCGCATTGGCCCAGTTCATGCTCGACATGCAGACGCAGGAACATGGCTATACCGAAGTCTATACACCCTACATGGTGAATGCAGATTCCATGCGTGGTACCGGTCAGTTACCAAAATTTGAAGAAGACCTGTTTGCCGTAAAAAAAGGCGGCCAGGAAGGCGAGGGCGAAACCCTGTACCTGATCCCTACCTCCGAAGTGACCCTGACCAATACCGTGCGCGATGAAATCCTGGCGGCTGACGCATTGCCAGTGAAGCTGACCGCACACACACCATGCTTCCGCTCTGAAGCGGGCAGTTATGGCCGTGATACACGCGGCATGATACGTCAGCATCAGTTCGACAAAGTGGAAATGGTACAGATCGTCCACCCAGAAAAATCCATGGAAGCCCTGGATGAAATGGTAGGCCATGCCGAAGCCGTGCTGCAAAAACTGGAACTGCCATACCGCGTGCTTAGCCTGTGTACCGGCGACATGGGTTTTGGTGCCTGCAAAACCTTCGACTTGGAAGTTTGGCTGCCGGCACAAAACACTTACCGCGAAATTTCATCCATATCGAATATGTTTGATTTCCAGGCGCGCCGCATGCAGGCCCGTTTCCGCAATGCCCAGGGCAAGCCAGAACTGGTACATACCCTGAATGGCTCGGCACTGGCAGTGGGCCGTACCCTGGTCGCCGTGTTGGAAAATTACCAGCAGGCCGATGGTTCCGTCGTCATCCCGACCGTCTTGCGCCCCTACATGGGCGGCATAGAAAAATTGCAGATCGCTGGCTGATTCTGCAAGCCGATAAAAAAACCCGCATTGTCTTTTTTGACCATGCGGGTTTTTTAATGCCGGGGTTTTTAAGGCTGCATCAGAACGTCTTCAGGCTTGCGCCAGCAATAATTCCATCTCGGAACGGCGGTCAACAAACAGGCTGTTACCGTGTATCTTTTTCGCCTGCTTCTTGGCATCTGATGCGGCAATTGAAATCTGGTGGTGCGAATAATATTTATTCGCCCGTGACTTCACCACACCCAGCGACAGGCTGACCAGTGGATAAAATACCTTTTTACCCTGACGGTCTTCACTGAGATAACCGCCTCTTTCGCGGTCTTCATTGCTGTAGAAATCATGGATGGCTTGCGCAAAGCTGTGCAGTATTTCCTGGCAACGCACTTCCCAGTCTTCACTGCGGAACAGAATAATAAAATCATCACCACCTATGTGGCCGATAAAATCCGTCTGCGGGTCACAATGCTGTTTCAGCACTTCACTGGTCATCTGTATGATGTCGTCGCCGCGACGATAGCCATACACATCATTGAAAGGTTTGAAGTGATCCAGGTCGCAATAGCAGGCGCAGAATACCTGTTCCTTTTGCAGCAACTGATCAATATGTTCATTGATGGGCACGTTGCCCGGTAATTGCGTCAGCGGGTTGGCATAGCGTGCCGCATTGATCTGCATCTGCGTGATCTCGCGCATCAGGTCCGGGCCGGTTCCCAGACCGATGTAACGGCCCTGGTCAGTGATGATGATACCGTTGATCAGGTGATCGGGATTGGCTTCCACAATGATGTGGCTGACATCCTGCATGCTGGTATTTTTATCGACGATGATAGGGTGCGCATCCATGAATATCGTGCACGGTTTTTTGCCATACAGCTCGCGCTGATAGGGGCGGGCGAAGCGATCTATCATGTGGTAACGATTGATCAGGCCCACCGGCATGCCATCGTCCACTACTGGCACAATCTGCAGTTTCGGGTTTTGCAAAAAAACGTCATCGACCTGATTGTTCAGCATGCGTGAAGAAATCGTCGGCGGGGTTTTCAGTATTTTTTCTACAGTGGCCGACCGTTCAAACGTGGTCGGGGAACGGCGTCCAGCCTGGTACTGGTTGCTGGTCAATATACGTGCCACTTCGGCAGACACCGCACGCGCCGGTGTCGGGTGTGGGCGGGCGATATGATAACCCTGGCCACAGGCCACCCCCATGTCGCGCACGGCCATCAATTCAGCCTGTGTTTCTATACCTTCGGCCACCACACGTGTGCCCGATTTTTCGGCAATGCTTTGTATGGACCGTACAAACTGTGCCTTTACCGGATCATGGTCTATGCCCTGAATAAAGTGCATGTCGATCTTGACGTATTCAGGCTTCAGTTCTGACCACAGACGCAGGCTGGAAAATCCCTCACCCAGGTCATCAATCGCAATCTCAAAACCCATCTCGCGATAATGGATGACAGCCTCGCACAGCAGCGCATAATCGTGGGTGGGCTGGTATTCGGTCAGTTCTATGATGACACGTTCAGGGTTGATGCCCACCTCATGGATATAATCCAGCGTCTCGCCATACACCACATCTCTTTGCAGCAGGCATTCCGGGCTGACATTCAAAAACAGTTTGCCCGGCAGATTTTGGGCAGCAAACTGCTCCAGAACGATACGGCGGCACAGATGTTCTACCTTCACCGTCAGATTATTTTCCCAGGCGGCTTTGAACAAGTTGACTGGTGAATGCAAAGGGCTGTCAGACGGCCCACGTATCAAACCTTCATAACCCAGAATATCGCCATTATGCATTTGCACGATAGGCTGGAAGCGCGCCGTCAGCAAACGCTGGTCAATAATGCGCTGCAATTGCGTTAGCATCAGCACATCATGACTGACAGGTGACCCCGCCTGGATGCCAGACTGAGACGTATGCTGAGACAGATAATCCACAGTATCTCCCGCTAAACTACTTTCCATCGAGGCGAATTCCCATTAAACAAGCAACAGCAAGCAAACAACCAGCACCGCCGCCACAATCCACGCACGATACCTGACATTACCGAAATATAAGGTTGCTTTGTGACATCTTCATGTCAAGGGGAATTGATTTGTTTTGGTTTACCTGCATGGACAAATGCTGGAAATATTGTATTTGTTATCAGTGAGTACCGATCAGGCGAAAGTACGGCAGACAATAGAGGTGCAGACCCATGGCTAATATCTACAAGGTTTTCAAAGACCTGATACCAAATGCTCCCCTGTTGGTGGGCAAAGTGATCGTTGTCGAGGTCGGGCAATGTGTGATTACTCTGCCAGGTGGCGGACAAATCACGGCCAGGGGAAATGGCGTGGTTGGGCAAAGTGTCTTTGTCATGGATGGAGTTATCCAGGGAGACGCGCCGAATTTAACAGTACAAGTAATAGACGTTTAGAACAGAGCGACCCGGTCAGTGCGCTAACACTGGCCAGGCCATCTGATTGCAGCATGCACTGCGCTCAAACCAAGGCCCTGCCACCTGTACAGGTGGGCCGAATGTTATCACGGAGCGTTAAATGCAGGAAATACGTTGTGGAAGTTGTAGTAAAAAATTGGGATTTGGTGACTATAAGAAGCTCAGCATTAAATGTCCAAGGTGTGGAGTAATAAATCAATTTAGCACCGCGAGTGCAAGTGATGAACGCCTCAGAGCGTCTTTAACAAACTTTGAGGATAAATATGTATGCAACAAAGAAACCAACAATCGGTAGCTTATTCGCAGGGATCGGAGGATTTGACCTCGGATTTGAAAATGCAGGATTTGAAACAAGATTGCAGATCGAAATTAATCCAGTCTGTAGAGCAGTCCTCGCAGACAGATTCCCAGGCGCCAGGCAATTTAACGATGTCAGGGAATGCGGGAAACACAACCTTGAACCAGTCGATGTCATTGTCGGAGGGTTACCGATTATTTGTCTGGACAGATGGGTCCACTTTACACAGCGTGATTGACGCAAGCAATTTTCCGTTGAATTGGAAATGCGCTAACTAGATTTCCCTATAGACTCAGGACTCGAATCTGAAACTCTTTTCTCTGCCCTCAGTCCTTAATGATCATCCCCAAATCTTGGGGAGTCAGATCGCTGATTGGTATGGCTCTGATTCTCTTTTTTATGCTGGAAGAAAAAAGGATATATTTATTCTCAGAATTTGCTTCTCTTAAAAAGAAGATTCCACCACTGGAATCATCTGTTGAGTACATTTTATCAAGCAAATCAGTAGTGATCTTTCCACCACTCCGTTCGGAAATCGCCTTGTTTAATTTGTCAGTATATTGAACTTGGATTCGCCCTATGCCATCTTTATCGTCTTTATCGATCCAGCGCACAGGATGCAGTAAAAGCATTGTTTTTTTCCCTGATGGATTCGCCAGTAACGTGCGTTCATAACCCAATAAAAAAATATAGGCGCATGTAGATGCGCAAAGCCCGCGTGCAGAAGTTTTCAGCTTTAAGTCATCAATGCGTTTCTTGAATTCGAGAACGGTACTTGTTCCATCATCGTATCCGCCAGGCGAATCTGAAAGTAATATCTCATTAATATTTGGGTTTTCTTTGATGAGTTGATCGAAGCGCTCAACATCAGTTTTTGAAATGACGCCGTTTATTTCAAATCTTTTGGCGGGTACAATTTCCTCTCCAAGAGTCACGCTTGAAAACAAAAGTGTCATCAAAAAAACACTACACTGGGCGATATGTGTGGTTGCATTCATTCGATATTTATCCCAGAAAGAGAGTAAAGTCCGTTCGCAGAAAATGCCTGCTGCCCCATCAATTGGAAGACCAGCAGGCAGATTTTTAAAATTAACGTGTCAGATCGTACATTGCGTCCATACAATCTGTCGATCCATCACAGCCACCAATCAAAATCTCAAGGCGACCTTCTTTGCTTGGATATTCTTCGCCCCAGCTATTTACATTGCCAGAGCGAGTTGCTGCAGCGTCACCACCAGCCACAACCATCAATTCCTCATTTGTAATCAAACGCATTTTGTGTACTCCTAAACATGGTTGAAAAGAACCATACCTCATGGCATGGTTTTACTGCTCCGTTCTTGGTCTCAAATACCGTGAACGGTTTTTCCGAGCCGGGTCTGTTGGGTTTTCCCGACAGGCTCAGCAACGAATTCTAAGATTTTTTCTCTGCATTCAGGCAAGTTGCTTCACAATCAGAACCGGCTCCATCACTCATTCCCAAATCTTTCTACTGTCCTGTAACACATCTGCTTCCAGCGCATGCCTGACTTGATTGTTTGCGCCTGTCGGCGCGGGTAGCCAGTTGCTGGGCCACCAGCGCAGTGATTTCACCCTGGCTGTTTTGCCTTTCTATGTAGATGGTGAGCAAGACTTGTCCAGCCTTGACCGGCTCGCCTTCTTTGACGTGGGTGTTCAGCAAGATACCGGCATTGGACGCAGCGACACTCAACTGGTCGTCTACTGGAACAGTAATGCCAGTGACACGGGCTTTTTTGGTAATACTGCCAAAAGTGATGTAGGCGATCAATGCGGCGGCAATCAACATTGCCACGATAGCAATCAGACTTGCCGAGGCTGGTTGAGCCAGGCGGACGGAAACCATCCATTGACTACTTAATGCTGCTGTGACTTCGGGACGGAATAAAGGGCTGGAATTACTCATTAGCGCCCTTATTGGTATCAAATTGCTTATTTCTGTATTTCATCTTCGTTTATCTACGGCAATATTTATTTCGATGCGTCCATCGCTCCGTTTGATAAAGCATAAACCGAATTTGCAACATATTGTAAAAAAGTGCAAATAAATATTTTTAGAAAACGTGGCTGTATTCAAATTCTTTTTGATAGAATCGCGCGCCAGCACGCCTGCGATCATGCATTTGACTGCATAAAATATTATTCGGTTATTGTCTGCCGCGGTTCTATCGGCTCTTTTGGCATCCGCCTCTCAACTCACGCTCGGCTTGTACTCCACTTGGTGGGCCGCAGCAATGTGTCTCAGTATGGCTGCGATAGCACTTGTATATTTTCTTGAGGCGTTTGTTTTAATACAAATGAACCGAAGTTCCTGGTTTGAGTTTCTTGATGAAGAAGCGGACAAAGACCGTGCTAAGCGTGCTATCAAGGACTGATATGAACGTGTGATGATCTTGATTGGATAGTGCGGTTGCGCTACATGTCACGAGACTTTGTTTTTTGCGATCTCGTAACTCGTGCAAATAGCTGACTTTTTGATCTACTTAAATGCAATATCAAGTGCAAACTTGTGCAAAGTTTTGCGCCGCCTTACATTAGTTCACGGAAAATAAAAAAGCCCTTGATTTTCAAGGGCTTTTTCGTATTTTGGCGGAGAGGGGGGGATTCGAACCCCCGATAGTATTGCTACTACGCCTGATTTCGAGTCAGGTACATTCAACCACTCTGCCACCTCTCCGGCTTGGTTGTTCGCTTAGCAAGCGAAGCCTGTGATTATAGCAAAGAAATGGCTCAATTCAAAATAGCTACTTTTCTTCCATGCCAGAAGTTCCCGACGCTTATCTGATTGCTCCTCCGTCGATGGTCGCCATATCATGCCAGGTTTTAGTTTATAGATGATCAATGTGCGATACCGAAACCAATATCAAAAGTGCTAAAAATGTGATTGGATGGATTTTTAGGCACAGCTTATGATGCAGTCGGGTTATTTTGCCTATTAGAACAATATCTGCGTAGCGCGGTGTTTTTGCTACGTTTTTGTCAAAATACCGAAGTCATAGGCGTGCCGCATGCTTGCAACTCGGTCTGCCATCGCTGGTAAACTGATTTTTCCTCGCCATAGCTTATAAACTCTCATGATGTCTGCCGAACAATTCACGAATGAAATCCAGGACTTAAGCCTGCAACAAAGCGTTTTTGGTCATTTGGATGATGGGCAGCTCATTCATCTGTACACCTTGCGCAATCGCCAGGGCATGCTGGTCAAGGTGACGGATTTTGGTGCCATCATTACGGAACTGCATGTGCCAGACCGGCACGGTGTGCTGGCAGACGTGACGCTGGGCTTTACCGATTTGCAGCCTTATACGGGCGAATCCTCATTTTTTGGGGCGCTGATAGGGCGGTATGGTAATCGTATTGCGCAAGGGCGCTTTGCGCTGGATGGAAAGACGTATCAGCTTGACCGCAATAATGGTGACAACCATCTGCATGGCGGTAGTGGCGGTTTTTATAAGGTGAAGTGGGATGCGACACCGTTTCAGAAGCGCAATAGTGTCGGCCTTAGCCTGCGTTACTTCAGTGAAGATGGTGAGCAGGGCTACCCCGGCAACCTGCATGTGACGGTCACTTATGAGCTGGATGATGATAATCAATTCCATATCCGCTATCACGCAGCTACTGACCAGGCAACGCCAGTCAATCTGACCCAGCATGCTTACTTCAACCTAGCTGGGCGCGGGGCTATACTGGGGCATGAGGTGATGATCAATGCAGATGCCTATACGCCGGTGGATGCCGGTTTGATACCAACGGGTGTGCTGGCACCGGTGGCTGGTACTGCTTTTGATTTTCGTCGGGCGACAGCTATTGGTGCGCGCATCGCTGATAATGATCCGCAATTGGCCTATGGGCAGGGTTATGACCATAATTTTGTCTTGAACAAGGCAGCGACAAAAGAAGTCAGCCTGGCGGTGCGTGTTCATGAACCGGTGTCGGGTCGCGTGCTGGAATTATGGACGGACGAACCCGGCCTGCAGTTTTATAGCGGGAATTTTCTGGATGGCAGTCTTAGCGGCAAGGGGCAAACGTATGCCCTGCACGGTGGTTTTTGCATAGAGCCCCAGCATTTTCCTGATTCACCGAACCAGCCGGCATTTCCTTCGACGATATTGCGGCCTGGTGAGGAATATCGTTCGACCTCCATTTATCGATTCTCGGCGCAGGCTTGAAGGCGCGGGATTTTTAATCACGCCAGAAGCTGGTTCCGCAGTCTCCCGGACTGGGTGCGTGGCCCGGATATTTTCATGGTTGGTGAAATTAGACTTGCTGCGATATCAATTGCAGTATCAGTTGCAAATAAAAAGTCATTGGAAAGACATCGTTGGAGTCATTAGTATCTCTATATTAAGCGCGGGTGCGTGGTTCAGTTGCGACCCTGCGTCATAAAAACAAGGAGATACCGGATGTCTGAAACAAAGAAAAAACTTACTTTACGCTCGGCGCAATGGTTTGGAACCCAGGATAAAAATGGTTTCATGTACCGTAGCTGGATGAAGAATCAGGGTATCCCTGATCACGAGTTTGAAGGCAAACCGATTATCGGTATCTGCAACACATGGTCAGAACTGACACCCTGCAATGCGCATTTCCGCAAGCTGGCGGAACATGTCAAACGCGGCATTCTGGAAGCGGGCGGGTTCCCGGTTGAGTTTCCGGTGTTTTCAAATGGTGAATCCAATTTGCGTCCTACGGCGATGCTGACGCGCAATCTGGCCAGTATGGATGTGGAAGAATCCATCCGTGGCAACCCTATGGATGCGGTGGTGTTGCTGGTTGGTTGCGACAAGACCACGCCTGCTTTGCTGATGGGTGCAGCAAGTTGTGATATTCCGACTATCGTCGTCAGCGGCGGCCCCATGCTGAATGGCAAGCTGGATGGCAAGGATATCGGTTCTGGTACTGCGGTCTGGCAATTGCATGAAGCGGTCAAGGCGGGTTCTATCACCATGCATCAGTTCATGGCGGCAGAATCGGGCATGTCGCGCTCTGCTGGCACCTGCAACACCATGGGTACGGCATCCACCATGGCTTGCATGGCCGAGGCGCTGGGTACGACATTGCCACATAATGCAGCGATTCCGGCAGTGGATTCGCGCCGTTATGTACTGGCACACATGTCTGGCATACGCATCGTTGAAATGGTGCGTGAAGATTTGCGCCTGTCCAAAATACTGACGCGTGAAGCATTTGAAAATGCCATACGCGTGAATGCGGCGATTGGTGGTTCTACCAATGCCGTTATCCATTTGAAAGCGATAGCCGGTCGCATCGGCGTGCCGCTGGAACTGGAAGACTGGACCACGGTTGGCCGTGGCACACCCACGATCGTGGATCTGATGCCATCAGGTCGTTTCCTGATGGAAGAATTTTATTATGCCGGTGGTTTGCCAGGCGTCGTGCGTCGCTTGGGCGAAGGCGGTCTGGTCCCGCATAAGAATGCATTGACAGTGAATGGTAAAAGCTTCTGGGAAAACTGCCAGGATGCGCCGGTGTATAACGATGAAGTCATACGCCAACTGGACAACCCTTTGCTGGCCGATGGTGGTATCTGCATCTTGCGTGGCAATCTGGCACCACGGGGTGCGGTGCTGAAGCCATCTGCCGCAACACCGGCACTGATGCAGCATCGCGGCAAGGCCGTGGTGTTTGAAGATTTTGAACATTACAAGCAACGCATACTTGATCCTGATCTGGATGTCGATGCAGATTCTGTGCTGGTCATGAAGAATTGTGGCCCCAAAGGTTACCCTGGCATGGCAGAGGTGGGCAATATGGGTTTGCCACCAAAACTGCTGGCGCAAGGTGTCAAGGATATGGTGCGGATTTCAGATGCCCGCATGAGCGGCACCGCTTATGGCACCGTGGTATTGCACGTGGCACCAGAAGCCATGGCAGGCGGCCCCCTGGGTATCGTGCAGGATGGCGACTGGATCACGCTGGACTGCCGCAATGGCAAGCTGGACCTGGGTGTCACAGATGAAGAAATACAGCAACGTCTGGCCAGGCGCGCAGAAAAGCAGCAACCATCCAACAAAACTGGGTATCAGCAACTGTATATTGATCATGTCTTGCAGGCGGACCAGGGGTGTGACTTTGATTTTCTGCTGGGTAGCCGTGGTTCGGAAGTGCCCAAGCATTCACACTAGGCATTTCCACTAAGTATCCCCACTACGTATTCCCATTAATACCGTGAACCCATCAGTCTGAGTCAACAATTCGCTTCAGGAGAGAATATGTTAATCGTACAATTTACCAATCCAGCAGGTACACGTCTGGTGGGCGCACTGGAGCAAGACCAGATTCGAGTGATCGATGGCTATGCCAGTACCTATATGCTGGCACAGACTGCAATCGGGTCTGGCACGGGGCTGAAAAAGCTGGCGACAGCGGCGCTGGGGAAGGTCGTCTACAACTACGAAGACATTGCCAAAGAAGGGCGGTTGTTGCCACCGCTGGATCATCGCGATTATGCGCATTGTTATGTCACCGGTACCGGCCTCACACATCTGGGCAGTGCCGATGCACGCGATGCCATGCACAAGAAAATTGGTGGCGATGTTGAAAACCTGAGTGACAGCATGAAAATGTTCCGCCTGGGTGTGGAAGGTGGCAAGCCAGCCGAAGGCGCTACTGGCGTACAGCCTGAATGGTTTTATAAGGGTGATGGTTCTGTCGTGCGCGCCAGTGGTCAAAACCTGGATATGCCTGATTTTGCACTCGATGGTGGCGAAGAGCCAGAGATCGCCGGTCTGTATATCATTGGTGACGATGGTTTGCCGTATCGCGTAGGTTTTGCTATCGGCAATGAATTTTCTGATCATGTGACTGAACGTCAGAATTATCTGTACCTGGCCCATTCCAAACTGCGTGCCTGTGGCCTGGGGCCAGCGTTGCTGGTAGGTGATTTGCCGCAGCATGTGGCCGGTACGTCCCGCATTTATGATGTCGAAGGCAAGCCAAGATGGGAAAAGAGCTTTGTCAGCGGTGAGCAAAATATGTCGCATACCATCGCCAATCTTGAATACCATCATTTCAAATATCCCTTGTTCAATCGTCCGGGGGATGTGCACATCCATTTCTTTGGTACGGCGACACTCAGCTTTGCCGACGGTGTCAGCGTCAAGGCTGGCGAAACCTTTGAAATTGAAGCGCCCGCATTCGGGCCAGCATTGCGCAATCGCCTGGCTGTCAGGAAGATTGAATTTACCAAGGTCAAAACCCTATGAATATCACTGGCGAAGCCCTGATAGGCGGCATTGCGGAAAAGGGGAGTGGCAACTCTTTCCTGGCGTTTGATCCAGCCAAAATGGTCAGCATGGCACCGGCTTTTTATACGGTGGACAAGCAACAGATTGATACCGCCTGCAGTATGGCGCAGGCAGCATTTGACCCGTTTCGTGCCTGCACTGGCGAACAAAGAGCGGTGTTTCTGGAGACCATAGGCCAGCAAATCATGGCCTTGGGTGATCGCCTGATCGAGCGTGCCATGGCCGAAACCGGTTTGCTGCGTGGACGCCTGGAAAGCGAACGGGGCCGCACCATCAGTCAGTTACAATTGTTTGCCGATCTCTTGCGCGAAGGCTCATGGCCGGATATCCGTATAGACAGCGCCTTGCCTGATCGCCAGCCACCACGCCCGGATTTGCGCATGCAATTGATAGGCCTGGGCCCGGTTGCCGTTTTCGCAGCCAGTAATTTTCCTTTGGCGTTTTCAGTGGCTGGTGGTGATACCGCAGCGGCTTTTGCAGCGGGCTGCCCGGTGGTATTAAAAGTGCATCCTGCCCACCCGGGTACATCCGAGCTGGTAGGGCGTGCCATCGTCAAGGCTTTGCAATTGTGCGGTTTGCCTGCCGGTGTGTTTTCCTTGTTGACAGGTATCGGCAATGAAATCGGCCAGGAACTGGTACGTCATCCTGCCATACAGGCCGTGGGTTTTACCGGTTCACGTTTTGGTGGACTGGCCTTGATGGCGGTGGCGGCAGCACGCCCGCAACCGATACCCGTGTATGCAGAAATGAGCAGTATCAATCCGCTGTTTCTGTTTCCGCAAGCCTTGGCACAAAGGGCAGAAGAGATTGCCAAAGATTTTGTTAGCTCACTGACTCTGGGTGCTGGTCAGTTCTGCACCAACCCCGGCCTGGTGCTGGCAGTGGACGGGCCAGACCTGGACAGGTTTGTCAAATCGGCGACCCAGATCATATCCGGTGTATTACCCGCGCCCATGCTGACGCCAGGTATTGCAGCCAACTATCAGCGTGGGGTAGAAGCCCTGGCCGACGCGGAAGAAGTCACTACCCTGGTCAAGGTCGATGCTGAAGAAGGCAAGGCGAATCCAGCCATGTTTGTCAGCAGTGCAGATACCTTCCTTAGCCAGCATGCATTACAGAACGAAGTGTTTGGCCCAACCTCATTGCTGGTCGTTTGCCGCGATGTGGACCAGATGCGCGCCGTGACTGAGAGGCTGGAAGGGCAGTTGACCGCCACGGTACAGATAGAAGAAGCCGATTTTGAACAGGTCAGCACATTGCTGCCTGTGCTGGAACGCAAGGTAGGGCGGATACTGGCCAACGGTTTTCCAACCGGGGTTGAAGTTGCCACAGCCATGGTGCATGGTGGCCCGTTTCCGGCCACTGCTGATGGCCGCAGTACTTCAGTGGGGACGGCATCCATACATCGCTTCTTGCGCCCGGTCTGCTACCAGAACTTGCCGCAGGCTTTATTGCCAGTTGGTCTGCGTGATGAAAACGCCGCGAATATATGGCGTCGCCATGATGGCGTATTAGGAAAAAAATAAACTGAAAATGCAATAAGTACAGGAAATCGTCGCAGTCGATTTAAAATAGCAGCATCATAAAACGTGAAGCAGGAGATAGCATGAATCAATTGGCACACTACGCCAGCCTCAAGGGGCGGTCAGTGTTTATTACCGGTGGCGGCACCGGCATCGGTGAAGAACTGGTCATGGCTTTTGCCCGTCAGGGGGCAAAGGTGGCGTTTGTAGATATCGCCAAAGATGCCAGCGAGGCACTATGCAACAAACTGGCTGCTGCTGGTTTGCCTGCTCCCCTGTTCCGCTATTGCGATATCACTGATATCCCGGCATTGCAAAAAATCATGGCCGAACTGGCGGCAGAGAACGGTGACTTTGATGTGCTGGTCAACAATGCAGCCAATGACCAGCGCCATCAGACCGAAGAAGTCAGTGTTGAATACTGGAATGAACGTATCGCCATCAACCAGCGCCCCATGTTTTTTACCTGCCAGTCGGTATTGCCTGGCATGAAGAAAAAAGGGGCAGGTTCCATCATCAATGTTAGCTCTATTTCCTGGCATATCAAGGGTGCGGGTTACCCTGTATATGCCACGGCCAAGGCGGCAGTCGTCGGCTTGACACGTGGCCTGGCGCGCGAATTTGGCGAACACGGCATACGGGTCAATACCGTGTCACCTGGATGGGTGATGACGCAGCGTCAAATTGATTTGTGGGTGGATGAAACGGCCGAGCAGGAAATCAAACGTAACCAGTGCCTACCCAGCAAATTGATGCCTGCCCATATTGCCTCCATGGTGTTGTTCCTGGCGGCGGATGACGGCGCCATGTGTACCGCGCAGGAATTTATCGTCGATGGTGGCTGGGTCTGATCCCGGCGGCACTAAGACTTGGTTCTAAAGCTTGGTTCTAAGGCTTGGTTCTAAGGCTTTATAGCGTTTAGCAATACCTGTTGTCTCCGATTCATCGTGACCCGCCTGTGGAAAAACGGGCGGCAGGGTGAACTCATGCCTTATCTTCAGATGGGAATGACTATGATAATCAGATGTAGCCTTGTTGTACTGTTTGGCTGGTTGGCTGGCACCAGTTTTGCGGCAAGCACCTTGTCCAGCCCGGACCAGCATTTGCAATTGAAAGTAGAACTGTCAGCGCAACAGCAACTGGTGTACAGCGTGACGCGTGACAAGCAAACCGTGATTCTGCCGTCTGCGCTGGGCCTGCAACTGGATGCCGCCGATTTTACGCAACAGTTGAAGCTGAAGCAGGCGTCCCCTGTCAAGCTGGTGACAGATAGCTATGAGATGCTGGTGGGTAAACGTCGCATCAATCACTATGCTGCCAATGAGCAGGTGCTGACGCTGGAAAATGCCCACCACCAAAAAATGGATGTGGTGTTCAGGGTGTCAAATGACGGTGTGGCTTTCCGTTATATCGTCAGCGACCCGACAGTCAAATTCAAGAAATTCATCAAGGAAACGACTGCATTTGCCTTCGACGACAAAGCCAGGGCATGGCTGCAACCTATCGCGGTGGCACAGACCGGCTGGAGTAACACCAATCCATCTTACGAAGAACATTATCTGATGAATATCCCGGTAGGGACTACCTCGCCATCCAGGGCGGGGTGGGTGTTTCCTGCCTTGTTCAATAGCGGCGATAACTGGGTAGTGCTGACCGAAGCGGATATGGATGGCAGCTGGCATGCATCGCGTTTGCAGGCAGCATCGGCAGGCGGTGTTTATAAGCTTGGCACACCCATGGCGGCAGAGGTGTTCACTGACGGCAAGACTGCTGGTGCGTTGTTGGCAGAAAGCAGCAATAGCTTGCGTTCACCCTGGCGCATTATCGGCATAGGCAGTTTGCCTGGCGTCATGAATTCAAGCCTGGGTTCAGACCTGGCTGCACCGGCCATCAAAATTGATGCCGGTATCGTCAAGCCTGGCCATGCATCCTGGAGCTGGGCTTTGCTCAAGGATGATTTTACGACGTTTGAAGTACAGAAGAAATTCATTGATTATGCCGCCGACATGCACTGGGAATACACGCTCATCGATGCCGACTGGGATAAAAAAATAGGCTATGAAAAGCTCAGGCAACTGGTGGAATATGGTGCAGTAAAGAATGTCGGCGTACTGGTTTGGTATAACTCTTCTGGTGCCTGGAATACGACCAAATACAGCCCCAAAGGGCAATTGCTGACGGCTGCCCAGCGCAAGCAGGAATTCGCCCGTTTGCGCGACATCGGCGTCAAGGGCGTCAAGGTGGATTTTTTTGCCGGTGATGGCCAGTCCATGATTGCGTATTACATCGCTATCCTCAAAGATGCAGCAGATGCAGGCTTGCTGGTGAATTTTCATGGAGCGACCTTGCCACGTGGCTGGGCGCGCACCTATCCCAATCTCATGAGTATGGAAGCCGTCAGGGGGCTGGAATTTACGACATTCGACCAAAAAGACCAGGATGCCGTTGCCACCCATGCGGCCATGCTGCCCTTTGCCCGCAATCTGTTTGATCCCATGGATTTCACCCCCATGGTATTTGCCGATATCCCCAAGATAGAACGCAAGACCCGCAACGGTTTTGAACTGGCGGAATCGGTGTTGTTTTTGTCTGGCATCCAGCACTTTGCTGAAATACCTGAAGGCATGGCAACGGTACCTGCTTATGTCAAAAGCTTTTTGCAGACCTTGCCAGTGTCATGGGATGACAGCCGTTTTGTGGATGGTTACCCGGGCCAGTTTGTGGTGATTGCCCGTCGTGCTGGCAAAGCCTGGTATGTGGCCGGCATCAATGCGACTGGCAGCGACAAACAACTGAATCTGGATCTGTCATTTATCGGTGACAGAAAAGCGCAAATGATGACCGACGGCGACAGCAGCAGGGCGTTTGTGCAGCAACCGGTACAGGCAGCGAAGGAAACCCGGATCACGATCAAGCCTCAGGGCGGCTTTGTCGCAGTTTTTGAATAAATTGATATTGGCAACATCTTATAAAAATCAGGAGACAACAATGCAAACACTAAAAACCAGTTTTAAAGCAGGCGTATTTTCTGCGGTAGTCCTTGCCTTTGCTACCATGACCATGTCGGCTCATGCAGCGAACGAAGTCAGTATCAGCATCGATGCAAAAAAAGCCGGGCCAGTCATCAACAAGAATATTTACGGGCAGTTCGCCGAACATCTGGGCACCGGTGTGTATGAAGGTATGTGGGTAGGGCCGGATTCGCCCATCCCTAACACCAAGGGCTGGCGCAATGACGTCATCGGTGCCTTGAAGAAAATGCATGTGCCGCTGGTACGCTGGCCAGGCGGTTGTTTTGCTGATGAATACCACTGGCGTGATGGTATCGGTGCGCGTGAAAGTCGTCCGGTCAAGATGAATACCAACTGGGGCAATGTGGAAGAACGCAATGCCGTCGGTACCCATGAATTTTTTGATCTGGTTGACTTGCTGGGTGCGGATTCCTATGTCAACGGCAACCTGGGTTCTGGCACAGCGCAGGAAATGGCGGAATGGCTGGAATACATGACCGGCGACGGTAAATCGACACTGGCAGAACTGCGCCGTAAAAACGGGCATGACAAGCCGTTCAAGGTCGATTTCTTCGCGATCGGTAACGAAGCATGGGGTTGTGGTGGCAACATGACAGCGGCTCATTACACCAATCTGTACAATCAAAGCGTCAGTTTCCTGAAAGCCCCCAAGGCTTACATGCCAAAAATCATCGCCAGCGGCGGCAATGATGACGACACTACCTGGACTGATTACCTGTCTAAAAACATTCGTACGCGGGTCGATGGCATCAGTTTCCATTATTACACCCTGCCTACCGGTAAATGGGAAAAGAAAGGACTTGCTATCGGCTTTGGCGAAGATCAATGGATATCCACGCTGAAAAACACCTTGCGTATGGATACGATGATCAAGAACAACGTCGCCAAGCTGGAAAAGAACGATCCGAAGAACAAGATTTCCTTCGATGTGGATGAATGGGGTACCTGGTATGACGTGGAACCTGGCACCAATCCTGGATTTCTGTACCAGCAAAGCAGTTTGCGCGATGCGGTGGTAGCGGCATTGAATTTCAATATCTTCCATGCCCATGCGGATCGTGTACGCATGACCAATATTGCCCAGATGGTGAATGTCTTGCAAGCCATGATATTGACAGAAAAAGACAAGATGTTGCTGACGCCGACCTATCATGCATTTGAAATGTATGTGCCGTTTCAAAATGCGACAGCTTTGCCTTTGACGATTGCAAATAACCCTGAATACAGTTTTGGCAGCACCAGCATCCCCGAAGTCAGTGCGTCTGCTGCGCGTGGGCAGGATGGCAAGTTGTATCTGTCACTGGTCAATACCAATCCCAACAAGGATGTCAGTGTTGACATTAATGTCGCTGGTGAAAAGCTGAACGCTGCCAAAGGTCGCATATTGACGGCCAAGGCCATGGATGCTCACAATACCTTTGCACAACCGCAGGCGGTACAACCTGCCAGCTTTAATGCCAGTGCCAAGGCGGGTAAGCTGACCTTGAATATCCCTGCCAAAGCGGTGGTAGTCGTGACGCTTGAATAACGGCAGTGTCAATCACCTGGCAATGATTTGCCAGGTGATTGTTGCCAGACTTGGATGCAAGGGCTAAAAATGTCCACAGGCAGGAATACCATGAAGCGACCCGGTTATTGGTACGGCTATTGGTCTGGTTATGGGCTCAGGCTCATCGCCGGTGTGCTTGCTGTATTTTTTCTGTCTGTGCATTTGCAACTGATGGCTGCCGAAGTATCTGTGCATGACCCGGTGATGGCCAAAGAGGCAGGGATTTACTACCTGTTCGGCACCGGGCACGGAATCAGTTTTTATAGTTCCACCAATATGCAGGACTGGCGTCCTGAGGGGCGGATTTTTGCGGGTGAGCCGACCTGGGCACGCAAGGCAGCACCCGGCTTCAGAGGTTTTATCTGGGCACCGGATAGCCAGTTTCATGATGGAAAATACTATCTGTATTATTCTGTATCCAGTTTTGGCCAAATGACATCTGGCATTGGTGTCACGGTTAACCAGACACTGAATCCACGCTCGCCAGACTATCGCTGGGAAGACCAGGGCATGATCCTGCAGTCCATACCCGGACGCGATTTATGGAATGCCATCGACCCGAATATTATTACTGATGACAAGGGGCAGGCCTGGATGGCCTTTGGTTCGTTCTGGTCAGGCATCAAGCTGGTGAAACTGAACCAGGCATGGACAGGTTTGGCAGAACCACAAGAATGGCATGCGATTGCACAGCGTGCCAGGCCAGCGTTGACCCCGGATGGATCGGGTGGGCCGGCAGAAATAGAAGCACCCTTCATTTTCAAGAAAGGCGATTATTATTACCTGTTCGTCTCTTGGGGGCTATGCTGTCAAAAAGAAAAAAGCACTTACCACCTGGTCGTTGGACGTTCCAAAACCGTGACCGGACCCTATCTGGACAAGGCTGGCAAGGATATGGCGAAAGGTGGTGGTTCTTTGTTTTTAGCCGGCAACCAGGAATGGAAGGCGCTTGGACACAATAGCGCCTATCACATGGATGGCAAGGATTACCTGGTATTGCATGCCTATGAAACAACCGACAATTACCTGCAAAAACTGAAAATTCTCGACATGCAATGGGATGTCGACCTATGGCCGGTGGTGGATGCAGGCCAGCTCAACACTTATCGCAGCGTGCAACTGCCTGCCAAATAATATGAATATTCCCGGATTCGACAAGTTGTTCGTGAGGTGGATGCACAGGAAGCCTGTATCGACGCTTGCAGCACGTTTTGCCGTGTCGTTGATGCTGGCGTCTGGCTGGGCATCGGCTGCACAGTTGTTCCCCCTGGCCGATGTGCGACTGACGGCGAGCCCCTTTCTAAAGGCGCAAACCAATAATTTGCATTATCTGATGGCACTGGACCCGGACAAACTGCTGGCACCTTTCCGGCGCGAAGCCGGTTTGCCGGTGCCGGTTACCAGCTATGGCAACTGGGAATCCAGCGGGCTGGACGGGCATATGGGCGGGCACTATTTGTCTGCCCTGGCGCTGATGTATGCGTCCACTGGCGACACGCAGGTGCTTGAGCGGCTGAGTTATTTTGTCGCAGAACTAAAAAAATGCCAGCAAGCGCAACATACAGGGTATCTGGGTGGTATTCCCGGTGGGGCAGATGCATGGCAAGCCATCACAAATGGCAAGCTGAAGGCGGATAATTTTTCGGTCAATGGTAAATGGGTACCCTGGTACAACCTGCATAAAACCTATGCCGGTTTGCGTGACGCCTATCGCTATGCCGGTAATCAGGATGCGCGCCAGATGCTGATCGCACTGGCAGACTGGGCAGGCCAGCTTGCCACGTACCTTAACCAGGAGCAAATGCAAACCATGTTGCGCAGTGAACATGGCGGCATGAATGAAGTGTTTGCCGACGTGGCAGAAATGACCGGCGACAAGAAATACCTGGACCTGGCAATACGTTTTTCACACCAGGCGATTTTGCAGCCCTTGTTGCGCAAGGAAGACAAACTCAATGGCCTGCATGCGAATACCCAAATCCCCAAAGTCATCGGTTTCAAACGTATAGGTGACTTAAGCGGGCAACAGGACTGGCAACAGGCAGCAGCATTTTTCTGGCAGGTGGTGCATGACCATCGCACGGTGGCCATAGGTGGCAACAGCGTCAAGGAGCATTTTCATGACGATAAGAATTTCTCGTCCATGATCAATGAAGTGGAAGGACCGGAAACCTGTAACACCTACAATATGCTGAAACTGACTGAGCTCTTGTTCTTGAGTGACCCGAAAGCCAGCTACAGCGATTATTACGAGCGTGCGCTGTATAACCATATCCTGTCATCACAGCATCCGGATACGGGTGGGCTGGTGTATTTCACGCCCATGCGCCCCAATCATTATCGCGTGTATTCACAGGTGGAGCAGGCGATGTGGTGTTGCGTGGGGTCCGGCATAGAAAGTCATGCCAAGTATGGCGAATTTATTTATGCCCATGATGCCGACAGCCTGTATGTCAATCTGTTTATCCCTTCAAGCTTGAACTGGCGCGAAAAGAAGGTGGAACTGACGCAAAGCACAGACTTCCCGGATCAGGGGCGCACGCGCATTGTCATCCAGAAGGGGCAGGACTTCACGCTGAAAATCCGCTACCCGGCATGGGTGGCTGCCGGCAAGCTGGAATTGCGCGTCAATCATCTGGCGGTCAGGGTTACTGCCACACCGGGCAGCTATATCGATATCAGGCGGACATGGAAAAAAGGTGACCAGGTCGATATCAGCCTGCCCATGACCACTACGCTGGAACGCATGCCTGATGCCAGCAATTATTATGCGATTTTGCATGGTCCTATTGTACTTGCTGCAAAAACCAGTCTGTTTGCCAATGAAAACCTGAATTTCTTCGCTGACGATAGCCGCATGGGACATATTGCGAAAGGACCGGTATGTCCGCTGGAAGCCGCACCTGTGCTGGTGGACAACGTGGATAATTTCATGCGCAAGATCAAGCCAATCAAAGGCAAGCCCTTGCAATTTACGGCGCCAGTGATGATGACCGGGCAAGGTAAGGAGGGTGCGCGGGGTGTGCAGGGTGTGCAAGATGTCACACTGCTTCCCTTCTTCCGCCTGCACGAAGCGCGATACACGATTTACTGGCCACAAACCAGTGTAGAGAACTTTGCTAACCGCCGCTCCGAAGCGGCAGCCGCCGAAGCCGGACGCCTGGCCCTGGATGCGCAGACCATAGACCAGGTCGCACCGGGTGAGCAACAACCTGAATCTGATCATTTCTTTAAAGCTGATGGCGCTGATGCCGGTATTCACCTGGGACGGCACTGGCGTCATGCCAGCGGCTGGTTCAGTTACGAATTGAATGACAAGGACGGCAAGGCAGGCAGCTTGCGCCTCAGTTTCGCCAGGACCGATGCGGGGCGAAAATTTGATATTTATATCAACGACCATTTGCTCAAGACATTGGTGCTCACTGCCGACCATGCCGAAGATATTTATGATCTGGACATACCGCTTGCGGCTGATATCGTGGCCAAGTCAGCAGGCAAGCTGACAGTACGTTTTGTTGCACAGCCAGGGTCGATTGCAGGTGGTTTATACGGCTTGCGACTTTTGCGTAAATAATATTTTCATAAAATTTATTGAAAGTAGTGATGTAAAATTTCGCGGCTGTACCTAGTGCAGCACTACACTAGGTCAACACACCCTAAAGCCGCTCCAATAAAATGCAAAACGGACTTATATGAAATTACTGCCTGTACTGAAAATCGCATCGCTGTTTTTTCTTGGTGCGCTGAATGCACCCGCTGTGTGGGCTGGCACCTTCATTCCCGCCTCAGATCCCAAGCTGCAATATACAGGGCGGGTCGATTTCAGCAACCGCCAGGCACCGCAGCTTAGCTGGCCAGGCACCAGTATCGCCGCCAACTTTACCGGCCCATCGATCGCCGTGACGCTCGATGACCAGTTTGGTCATAATTATTTCAATGTCTTTATTGATGATGACTATACCCATCCCCTGATTATCCAGGCACAACAAGGGGAGCGAAAATATGTCATCACTACCAACTTAAAGAATGGTCCACATAAGTTTCTGCTGACTAAACGTACTGAAGGGGAGGAGGGAGCCACGGTATTCAAGGGACTGGAATTAGCCGAGTCTGAGGCACTTTTGATACCGCCAACGCGGCCAACCCGGCGCATAGAATTTTTTGGCGACTCCATAACTAGTGGGGCTGGCAATGAGGCGCCCGACAATGGCCCCGACCATTTCCCAAAAGATAAAAATAACTTCATGACCTATGACGCTATTACGGCACGTAATGTAAATGCTGAATTGCACGTTACTTCCCAAAGTGGCATAGGCCTGATGATCAGCTGGTTTCCATTCACCATGCCGCAGTTTTACAACCAGCTCAGTGCGGTAGGAAAAAATGATAGCCGCTGGGATTTTTCACGCTGGACGCCTGATGTCGTCGTCATCAATCTGTTTCAGAATGACGCCTGGCTGATCGATCGTGAACATCGCTTGCAGCCGGAACCTGATGATGAGCAGCGGGTGCTGGCGTATATGAATTTTGTGAAGACCATTCGGGCCATTTATCCATCTGCCTATTTCGTGTGTGCACTGGGTAGCATGGATGCGATGAGGCCAGGCTCGAAATGGCCAGGCTACGTCAGCAGTGCTGTGGCCCGTCTCAAACAGGCCAATCCGGAAGAAAGGATAGATACCATATTCTTCGAATTTACTGGCTACGCTGCCCATCCACGCGTAGCGCAGCACATCCGCAATGCCGACAAGTTAAGCGCATTTCTCAAGGAAAAAATGCACTGGTAGCCATGACTAGTTATGGCAGGCGAAGTCTTGATGCCGGGATTGTCGAGAATACTTCTTGCACGGTATTTCTGGTCAGTAGTGTTTCCACGTTTTCACATCAGGCGTTCACCAGGTCAACACGCCCTGGTGTTGCGCCAAAAATAAACCAAACCAATCACCACCGGGTTCTCGCCTGTATCGAAAAACAGGCTGAGGAATCGCCTGTTATGCTGCGAACCAATTATTTCAAAATAAGTATCTAAATCACCAGCATTTTGATGGTTTTGCGCCATTGTTGATGCGGCGGAATCCACGCAAAATCTGCCAGGTGAAAGGGGCACTTGCTATATAATCATGCTTCTTATGTAGACTGTTTCCTTCCGAAATAGAAGCATATTCACATCGCTGTCAGACCGGCATATCAAGGAAGGTAGAAAAAATGCCTCAGGAAAATAGATTGACTTCGCATGCCCTTCGGCGCAGGCAGCTGCTTGGTGCAGGCTTGGCTTCTGCCTTGCCTTTGGCCGCACCGCAGCTTGCCTCTGCTGCCAGCAAATCCATCGTAGTGGGTGGCTTGCCTGTCACCTGTAATCTGACCTTGCCTATCGCTTGCGTTGCCAACGCGACCAATAACAGTAGTGGCAGCAAAGCAGGCGGCCCCTTGTTTGAGTTCGAATACAGCAAATATAGTGGCTGGCCAGAAATTAAAGAATCTCTGATGACAGGGCGCATACAGGCAGCGTATATGCTGGCACCGCTGGTGATGGATCTGGTCGATAAGAAAATACCGCTGAAGATTGTCTCGCTGGGCCATCGCTCCGGTGCCGTGATCATGGTGCGTACCGACTCTGCACATAAACGTTTTTCTGATCTTAAAGGCAAGCGTATTGCCATCCCTAGCCGCTTCGCCGTCGATTTTTTATTCCTGCGCAAAATGCTGGCGCGTGATGGCATGACGCCCAAAGACATCGAGATTGTAGAGATGGCACCGCCCGATATGCCAGCCGCCCTGTATGCCAAAGCGGTGGATGCGTATTGTACCGGCGAGCCCTTCGGTGCTGCTGCACAAAGGGCAGGTTATGCCCGGCCGCTGGCGATGACGCGCGACGAATGGCGTAACTATATTTGTTGTGTACTGACAGTACGTGAAGAGCTGATTAAAGAGAACCGCCCGCTGGTGCAAGAACTGGTGAATTACGTACAGGCCGCCGGTACCTGGCTAGACACCGGGCCCGTCAGCCGCAACAAGGCGGTGGCGATTGCCGCCGGGCGCAAATTCTTCAATCAAGATCCGAATATCATCCGCTTCGTGATGGAAAACCCGGCCGACCGCGTGACCTATGGCGATTTGCGCATGATCAAGGCGGAGTTCGATGATCTGATGAAGCTCTCGCTCGAAGCCAGTACCATCAAGCGCCCGATTGCCTACGAATCTTATGTTGACGAAAGTTTCGTCAAGAACATCAAGCCTGTCGTAATTACGCTTTAAGTATGGGCTAAAAAATTGAACAAGAATTGATACAGAGCTGACTAAGTTCTGCCATCGCAAGCTTTGCATCATTAAGGATTATCAATTGAAAGCAGCATTTTTCGCCCTGTTTTTCCTTCTGTTTTCCAGCAGTATTGATATGGCGAATGCCGCAGAAGATGCCACCCTGAAGGGCGGGGCATTTGATCCGCCACGCATCGCCCCCGATTTTTCTTTGCGCGGATCAGATGGCACGGAACTTAAGCTGAGTCGCTATCGCGGCAAGCTGGTCGTGCTTGAGTTTGGTTACACTTCTTGTTTTGACGTTTGCCCTACCTCATTGGCTATGCTGGCGCAGGTGCGCAAAAAACTTGGCGCATTGGCGGCCGATGTACAGATTGTGTATGTGACGGTTGATCCTGAACGCGATACTGCAGCTATCCTGAAGCCATACTTGGCCGCGTTTGATCCCAGCTTTGTTGGTGCTACCGGCAGCCCTGAACAGTTAGCACGGGTACGTAAAGATTATGGCATCAGCGCCAGTAAAAACATGGTGCCAGGAAGTAAGACTGCCTACACCATGTCGCACTCGTCATACTTATATCTGATAGACAGACAAGGTAGTCTGCGCAGTATGATGCCGTTTGGCAGTAGTGTCGATGACGTCGCGCACGACGTGCGTGTTTTGTTGAGCACACAAAAGAAATAGCCCGGTGCCGAACATGAAATTACTCCACCAGTGGCGCTTCTGGCTTGTGCTGTTTTTACTCATGATGGTTTGCGGTGCGGTGGGCTGGGGCGCATTTGCGACTATTCAATCTTCCACGCGTGATGAACTTTTCGCGATACCCAAGGGAACCTGGGCGCGCCGTATGGCGGGCGACAAGGTGGACATATTGCCCGCCAAAGTGTATCTGACTTTAGGCGTGAACGATGTGCTCTTGCTGAAAAATCTGGATGATGTGCCACAAATTTTTGGCCCTGTGCTGATCATGCCGGGACAGAGTTTTCGATTACCGTTTGCGCTGGCATCGGATTACCAGTTTGAATGCTCGGCGCACGCCAGCGGGCAAATGAGCATCATCGTTGCAGCGATGCCAGAGCAAGGTTGGGCACGCTTGCGCTGGCGGCTGCAATGGTATTGGAACAAGTTTAACGCCATCATACTATCGAGAAATCTGTCGTAGAAACTGAAAAACCCATATGGAAAAACTCAAGAAAATATTGGCACCACTCGCCCTGATCGCAAGCCTGATTGCGCTCTGGTGGGTGGTGGTAGTGCAGACTGAAAGCGTGATCTTCCCTACGCCTTTGCAGGTAGTCACAGGCACATTGGAACTGGCGGCAGACGGCACGCTGTGGGAACATATTGTCGCTTCCCTGTTGCGGGTGGGCGCGGGGTTTTTGCTGGCGAGCCTGGTTGCGCTGCCTTTGGGCTTGTGGATGGGGCGCGTGGAAGGTGCTTACCGCACCCTCAATCCCCTGTTTCAGATCATGCGTCCCATCTCGCCGATAGCCTGGATACCGCTGGCAATACTTTGGTTTGGCGTGGGTAATGTGTCACCGATTTTTCTGATCTTTCTTGCCTCGGTATTTCCCATGATAGTGCAGACCGCTTCAGGCGTTCATACCATAGAAAAACGCTATCTGCGCGCGGCTGAAAATTTTGGCGTCTCGCGATCTACGCTATTCCGTCAAATCATCATTCCCGCCGTGCTGCCAGAAATTATCGTTGGCATGCGCATTGCGCTGGGTGTTGCCTGGTTGGTGGTCGTAGCGGCAGAAATGATCGCCTTGCGCTCGGGCCTTGGTTACCTGATTATGGATTCACGCAATGCAGGCAATCGCTACGACCTGGTGATCGCGGGCATGTTGATTATTGGTGTTATCGGCCTGGTGTTAGATGGCTTGATGCGCTTTCTGGAAAGTCTTAAATCAGTCAGGTGGCGTTATGGACGGTAAGATCGTCGTCAAGGATGTCAAAAAAAGTTTTACGTCGGGAAAACTTAATTTGCCTGTGGTGGGTGGTGTCAGCCTGAACGTCGCCGATGGTGAATTTGTTGCCATCGTCGGGCCTTCCGGTTGCGGTAAATCGACGCTGATGAAAATTATTTCAGGTTTTGAAAAACCTGATTCCGGCAGCGTCAGCATAGATGGTGCAGAACGCCATGGCCCAAGCGCTAAAGGTATTGTTATTTCGCAGCATGGCTCGGTGTTTCCATGGATGACGGTGCAACAAAATCTGATGTTTGGCTTAAACGGAAATGGTCTTGGCGATAAGGCCGCATTGGCCGATCACTATACCGCGATGGTTGGTCTGAAAGGATTTGAAAAGAGTTATCCGCACGAACTTTCCGGTGGCATGATCAAGCGCGTAGAGTTAGCACGCGCTTTGGTGGTCAAACCAGAAATTCTGTACATGGATGAACCATTTTCGGCGCTCGATGCTTTAATGAATCTGCGCATGCGTACTGAACTATTACGTATCCTGACGGAAGAGCGCCATACGGTGTTATTGATCACGCATGATGTAGAAGAGGCCCTGTTCATGGCTGACAGGATATTGGTGCTGTCTCCACGCCCGACCGTGATACAGGCGAGTTTCGACGTACCATTTCCACATCCGCGCAAGCTGTCGAACCCTGTATTGCAGGAATTGAAAGAGAAAATTCTGGGTGAGTTGGGCGTTCTATAGGAGCGAATGGTGAATGGGGCTGTCAATAAGGCTTGTCAGTCTGCGTGCGCTTAATGCACCTATGATTGATTGCCGCATGTTATTTCTGAGGGCTCTCAGTCATGTAGTGGGTTTTTTCGAGATATCAAAAACAGTATCGCAACCTAGAAATAAGTCATTGGATGGCTATACCTGTTTCTTTTATACTACGCAGATAAGATAGGCCCGTTGAATCTGTAGCCATGCATTCATGCATTCAAACACAGCAGGGCACATAGCAGGGTACAACCAATACTCAGGAGACCAGCATGACATTCAGCCGTAGATCGTTCGTGGGCAATGCAATCCAGCTTGCCATTATCACCATAGCCGGATTGGGTAGTGCATCTGCCCTGGCAGCCAAACCTATCGTAATGGGGTTTTCGCAAGTGGGTGCCGAGAGTGAATGGCGTACCGCCAATACCCTGTCCATCAAGGATGCGGCCAAAAAAGAAGGGGTTAACCTGAAATTTGCTGATGCCCAGCAAAAGCAGGAAAACCAGGTCAAGGCCATCCGTTCCTTTATCGCTCAAAAAGTGGATGTAATCGCTTTTTCACCCGTGGTCGAAACCGGCTGGGATACTGTCCTGCGCGAAGCCAAGGCTGCCAAAATACCGGTTATTTTGACTGACAGGGCTGTTAACGTCACCGATACTTCGCTGTATGTGACCTTTATTGGTTCCGATTTTGTTGAAGAAGGCCGTCGCGCTGGTCGCTGGTTGCTGGAGCGGGCCAAAAAAACTCCAGACCGCAGCCTGAATATCGTTGAACTTCAGGGTACCGTGGGTTCTGCCCCGGCGATAGACCGCAAGAATGGCTTTGAACAGGCCATCGCTGGCAATACCAAGTTGAAGATCATCCGTTCCCAGACCGGTGACTTTACCCGTGCCAAGGGTAAGGAAGTGATGGAAGCCTTCCTTAAATCACAGGGCAAGAACATCAATGTGGTGTATGCACACAATGATGATATGGCGATCGGTGCCATACAGGCGATAGAAGAAGCCGGCCTGAAGCCGGGTACTGACATAATCATTATTTCGATTGATGGTGTGAAAGGCGCTTTCGAAGCCATGATCGCTGGTAAGCTCAATGTCACGGTGGAATGCAGCCCTTTGCTGGGCCCGCAACTGATGCAGGTGGCGCGTGATGTGCTGGCGGGTAAGCCGGTACCCAAGCGGATTACGACAGAAGAAGGCGTATTCCCGGCTGAAGTTGCGGCCAAAGAATTCCCAAATCGCAAATACTGAAGCCTGCAGGCCATTGCTGAAAATGCGCGGGGAGGGGGAGATATTTTTCGCCTTCCAGCGTTGCCTGCCCGCTGTATGCCTGACTTAGGTTAGCAGGACAGGAGACAGTACGGCCTTTGCAGTACCCCAACCTGTTGATGATTATGAGCGTATCCGATAACGGAGCATCTGCCACGCCTGTGCTGGAACTGCGTGGCATAGACAAGAGTTTCCCCGGCGTGAAAGCGCTGAGCCAGGCTGGCTTGCGCCTGTTTGCCGGTGAAGTACATACCCTGATGGGCCAGAACGGTGCCGGAAAATCCAGCCTGATCAAGGTGCTGACCGGTGTCTATACGCCAGATGGCGGCAGCATTTTGCTGGATGGCAAGGCGGTGCAGCCGCAATCGACCTCAGACGCGCAAGACCTGGGTATCAGTACCGTCTATCAGGAAGTGAATCTGTGCACCAATCTGTCGGTCGCTGAAAATATTTTCATTGGTCGCTATCCCAAACGTTTCGGTCGCATAGACTGGCGCAGCATGCGCCAGCAAGCGGCAGCCATACTGGCGCAATTGCATATTGATATCGATGTGACAGCACCGCTGGCACATTATTCCCTGGCGATACAGCAAATGGTGGCGATATCGCGGGCTATCAGTGTGTCGGCCAGGGTCTTGATACTGGATGAGCCAACTTCCAGCCTGGACGAAGCTGAAGTGCAGTTACTGTTCAGCGTGTTGAAACGCTTGCGTGAACAGGGGATGGCCATCCTGTTTGTTACCCACTTTTTAGAACAGACCTATGCGATTTCGGATCGCATTACGGTGCTGCGCAATGGCATGCTGGAAGGTGAATACCTGTGCCAGGATCTGTCGCGGCTGGCACTGGTGAATAAAATGATAGGTGCACCGGACGAGGCCGAGCAGTTGCAATCCAGCATGGATGACGCGAGCAGAACGACATCCGCAAGCAATGAAGCAGTCACTTTTCTGGAAGCGCATGGCCTGGGCCGCAAGGGGGCCATCCTGCCCATGGATTTAAAAATTAATGCCGGTCAGATACTCGGTTTTTGTGGGTTGCTGGGTGCTGGCCGTACCGAGGCGGCGCGCCTGCTGTTTGGTGCCGACAAGGCTGATAGCGGTCATATCCGCATGGGCGGTAAGGACCAGCATTTTTCATCCCCCAGGGATGCGATTGCTGCCGGTATTGCTTTCTGCTCTGAAGACCGCAAACATGAAGGCGCAATATTGTCTTTGTCTGTGCGTGAAAACATGATGCTGGCCTTGCAGGCCAGGACCGGTATTTTACGTGCCATGCCCATGAAGGAGCAGCAGGCGCTGGCGCTGGAATATGTGCAAAGCCTGGGCATTAAAACCGCCGATATCGATACCCCGATAGGCACGCTGTCTGGTGGTAACCAGCAAAAGGTGTTGCTGGCGCGCTGGCTGTTGACATCGCCAGGTTTGCTGATACTTGATGAGCCTACCCGTGGCATAGATGTGAAAGCCAAGCAGGAAATCATGGATTTCGTCTCCACCCTGTGCCGCAAGGGCCTGGCAGTCTTGTTCATTTCGTCCGAGTTACCGGAAGTCTTGCGTTGCAGTGACCGCATGCTGGTCCTGCGTGACCGCAAGATTTGCGGCGAATATGCAAGAGGTGAACTGGATGAAACATCCGTTCTGGAAGTCATAGCAGGGGGCGCGTGATGACACTGTCAGCAAAAGCCGATGTACCCGATGTGCTATCTTCAGCACTACCAGCACAAGCTGCACCAACGCTATCCAGTCCTGTACCGACTTTGTCCATGAAAAACAGATTATCCATCTTGCTGCAGCATCCCTTGTCCCGCCCCATACTGGCATTGCTGGTGCTGTGCATCATTGATTTGCTGCTGATTCCCGGTTTCTTTCATTTGAGGCTGCAAGACGGCCATCTGTATGGCAGCGTGATTGATATCCTGAACCGTGCCGCACCATTGATGTTGACGGCGGTGGGCATGACATTGGTGATTGCTACCCGTGGCATTGATATCTCTGTTGGTGCCGTGGTGGCATTGTCTGGTACGGTTGCCGCCATGCTGATAGGTGGTACGCTGAGCATGAAAAACGGCACGCCCGAATATGTCAGTAACACGCCCATGGTGTGGGCCCTGTGTGCAGCCCTGGGTGCTGCGGTGTTGTGTGGCGTATGGAATGGCGCGCTGGTGGCTTTGCTGGGCCTGCAACCTATCGTGGCGACGCTGATACTGATGGTGGCAGGACGTGGGTTGGCGCAGTTGCTGACAGATGGGCAAATCGTTACTGTGTATTACCAGCCTTATTTTTTCATAGGCAGCGGCTATTTGTTTGGTTTGCCGTTTTCATTGACGATAGTCGCATTGGTGTTTTTGCTGACCGCGCTGATCATGCGCAAAACGGCACTGGGCCTGTTTATACAGGCTATCGGCATCAACCCGGTGGCTGCCAGGCTGGCCGGCATCAGAACCGCTGCCCTGATATTTTTCGTCTACCTGTTTTGCAGCCTGTGCGCCGGTGTTGCCGGCTTGATGATCAGCGCCAATATCAAAAGTGCTGATGCAAATAATGCCGGACTCTTGCTGGAACTGGATGCCATTCTGGCGGTGACGCTGGGCGGTACGTCGCTGAATGGCGGCAAGTTCAGCCTGATAGGCAGCGTGATCGGTGCACTCATCATACAGACACTGACGTATACGATTTATGCCATGGGCGTGCCGCCAGAGGTGAATATGGTGGTCAAATCCATCGTCGTATTCATGGTGTGCCTGTCGCAATCCGCCGAATTCAAAGTCATTTGGCAACGTGCCGTGGCACGCGTCAAACGTCCTTCCAAGCACAATACGACTTCCCCGACATGATTTCTTTTTTCCATACTTTGCGCAAGCTCACGCAGGGCGCGTATTTCATCTCGCTGGTGACAGTGGGCCTGTTATTGCTGATG
The DNA here is from genome assembly GCF_049340265.1 of Undibacterium sp. Di26W. Classification (NCBI taxonomy): domain Bacteria; kingdom Pseudomonadati; phylum Pseudomonadota; class Betaproteobacteria; order Burkholderiales; family Oxalobacteraceae; genus Undibacterium; species Undibacterium sp. Di26W. The sequence goes on along the minus strand of NZ_JBMPOR010000005.1, from coordinate 155,710 downwards.
CTGGTGCTGGGGGGCGTGGCTTATCCCGGGTTTTTGTCCTTGCAGGTGATCTGCAACCTGCTCATCGATAATGCCTTCTTGCTGGTGATCGCCATCGGCATGAGTTTCGTCATTTTGTCGGGCGGTATCGATCTGTCGGTCGGGTCGGTACTGGCCCTGAGCACCATGATCACGGCCTGGATGCTGCAGATGTGGCATTGGCCACCCATTGTAGTCGTGCCGTTGGTATTGCTGCTGGGCAGCCTGTTTGGTGCCGTAATGGGGGCCATGATTCATTTCTTTAAACTGCAGGCATTTATCGTCACCCTGGCTGGCATGTTCCTGGCGCGTGGCCTGTGCTATCTGATCAGTATCAATTCCATCACCATTGATGATCCGTGGTTTGTCAGCATGTCGCAAAGCCAGTTGGCATTTCTTGATGTCTTTGTTTCGCCGGGTGTGGTGATTGCCTTGCTGATGCTGGGCCTGGCGATTTATCTGGCGCACTATAGTGAATTTGGGCGCGCGGTATATGCCATAGGTGGGAATGAGCAAAGCGCCTTGATGATGGGCTTGCCGGTTGCCCGGACCAAGATCATGATTTATGCATTCAGTGGCTTTTGTGCGGCGCTGGCTGGTTTATTGTTTTCGTTTTACATGTTATCCGGTTATGGTCTGCATGCACAGGGCACAGAGTTGGACGCTATCGCTGCCGTAGTCATCGGCGGCACCCTGCTGACCGGTGGTGTCGGTTATGTGGCCGGTGCGCTGACCGGCGTGCTGGTATTGGGCACCATACAAACCCTGATTGCCTTTGACGGCACACTAAGCTCATGGTGGACCAAGATCGTCATAGGCAGCTTGTTGTTTGTATTCTGCCTGGTGCAAAGGATCATGGTGATCAGTGCTGCAAAAGCACCGGCGGCGACTGCAATAGCTGGCAAGGCTTGATATTGAAGATTGGGTACTCAGCATAAGCAGTGTGTTGTTACAGAAACGCGAAAAGTTGAAACAAAGCATACGTCCGGATGAAATATCGCTAGAATCATGCGGGGCTTGCGAGAACGCATTCCTCTCTTCTTGAAGGGAGGCGTTCCAGGTCAGTACGTCATAATATATTTTGGGAATATCAAACATCCAGAAAAATATGTGGCAACATGCCCCCGGCGAATTCAATATTGATTACGGCATTGCTCATTTATGGATACACCCAATCCCAACTGGTTTTTGCGCGCACGTCTGAAGACCAGGCAATTATTGCTGTTGATTGCACTTGATGAGCATCGCAATATCCATCGCGCATCCGAAGCCCTGCACATGACGCAGCCAGCAGCGTCCAAGCAACTCAAGGACCTGGAAGAAATGCTCGACGTGCAGTTGTTTGATCGCCTGCCACGTGGGATGGAACCCACCATCTTTGGCGAAACCATGATACGTCATGCACGCATGGCGCTGAACAGCCTGGCACTTGCCCATGATGATATTGTCGCCCTCAGGTCTGGTTTGCTGGGGCAGGTGGAAGTGGGTGTCATCATGACACCGGGCATGGCCTTGCTGCCCAAGGCGATTGCGCGCATCAAGCAACAGGCTCCGTTACTGCGCATAGGCGTGCATATGGAGCAAAGCAATATCTTGCTGGAGCGCTTGCAGCGCGGCAGCCTGGATTTCATGATAGGCCGTATCCTTGATCAGGAAAACAGTGCCAGCCTCAGTTATGAAGAGTTGACCGAAGAACCCGCCTGTGTCGTGGCCCGTATCGGCCACCCCTTACTGGAACACCCGAATCTACAATTGCAAGACATGAATACCCGTCCCTGGATATTGCCGTTGCAAGGCAGCGTCTTGCGCCACCGCTTCGACATGATGTTCAGGCGGGCAGGGCTGGAACCACCGGTGAATGTGGTCGATACCACGGCCTTATTGCTGATCACTGCCTTATTACAGCAGACGGATAGCCTGCATGTGATGCCGGTGGATGTGGCACGTTACTATGCTTCGCTGAATGTATTGAGTATCTTGCCAATAGAATTACCATGCAAGATGGATGCCTTCGGCATTATCCGCCAGCGTGACCATTTGCTGTCACCCGGTGCCGACCTGTTGTTACAGGCCGTACGCGCCGTGGCCGCAGAGTTGTATTGATCTGGCACGCTCTATGCTTATCGTTAATTATTGCTGACGCTTACTTTCCCGACGTTCATGTCCATCATTTATTCCACACTTAATCATCAATTGCGGGTTCCGCTTGCTTCGGAAATCCATTCCCGTCCTTTTTTGAAATTACAGGCACCCGAACGCATATCGCATCTTGCCGTGTATTCCGGTGCTGAAAGCAAGGCAGCCACATCCACTGCACATGAACAACATGCCTTGCTGGCGGCACTGTGCGCCCATTTTGCCGTGGCGGCACCGGCGGGTACGGCCAAATATTTTTATCACGACTTTGGGCGGTTTCGCCTGAAGTGGGAATGTCATGCCGAATTTGCCACCTATACCTTTGCCGAAAGCCTGGCGGAAGTACCGGCCCTGGGTGAGATGTTTGAACACATGCCGGTAACCCAGTTGCCGGGTGAATGGTTATTGCGCCTGCAGGGGAAAATGCTGGTGGCAGCGCATGTTGCCTTGTGCCGCAACGGTGAAAGTACCGAGCAGTTTTCGCGTAGTCTGGCGCGGGTGTTTGAAGGCAATGTGCTGGCTGGCAGCCATGTCATGCTAGGGGGCGAACTGTGGTCGGATTTCGTCATTCAGGCGGATGGTTTCAGCCGTTTCGTGATACGTGATATCGACATGCGGGCGATGCAGGCAGGACGCCTGGTGCAGCGCATACTGGAAATCGAAACCTATCGCATGATGGCCTTGCTGGGCCTGCCCTATGCCCATCAGGCAGCAGCTTCACTGAACAGCATAGAAAATGAACTGGTTGCCTTGTCGGCAGCCATGGTCAAGGCAGGTGAACCAGCCAAGGGCAAAGCACCAGAGCAGGACGGTGTATCAGTCCATGATCTGCTGGACCAGATCATGCGACTGGCTGCACGCATAGAAAAACTGGCGCTGGACAATAGCTATCGTTTTTCTGCTTCCCAGGCTTATTTCAGGATCATCGAAGCGCGCATAGAAGAATTGCGTGAGGTCCGGATAGAAGGCATTCCCACCATAGAAGAATTCATGGACAGACGTTTGACGCCAGCCATGAATACCTGCGTTGCCATGCTTAACCGGCAAGAAGCGCTGGCACAAAGAATTGCAAATACCAATGATCTATTGCGTACCCGCGTGGGCATCGTGCAGGAAGCACAAAACCGCCAGATACTGCAATCCATGAATGCCCGTGCCGCACAACAATTGCGCTTGCAACAGGCGGTAGAAGGGCTGTCGGTAGCTGCCATTTCGTATTATGTGACCGGCTTGTTTTCCTATGTCGGCAAAGCCATCAAGCAGACTGGTGTCAATCTGAATACTGACCTGTTCACCGGGATCATGGTGCCGTTGGTAGTGGGGGCAGTATGGCTGAGCCTGCGACGCATGCACAAGAAAATGCATGCGCATTGAACAAGCCGGGCTTGCTTATATTGATAAAGTTTACATAGTTGCAAACGATGTAAGGTATTTATTAAGGTATTTAAAGCATGTCTCCGAAATGCAAGGGATTGTTACGAGGCTTTGTTTTTACGCCTGTCGCGTCAACAAACTATTGCCTGTCGCGTTGATTGAGTACATTACCTTTTTCGGAGTACATCATGCGCAAGCTTACTATCCTGACCTCCATTGCACTCATTTGCTCGATGGCAGGATGTGCGGTGCAGCGTTATCCTGCCAATACACAGGGTCAATATCCGACCCAGTACCCCACCCAGTACCAGCAACATCCGACCCAGTATCCAGCATATGGGCAGAATCAGACGCCTTATCCGAATCAGAATGCGTATGTGGATACGGCCCTTATCGTTGGCATACGTGAAGTCAATGTCGGCAGCGGTGGTTCGTCCGGTGCTGGTGCGGCAGTTGGTGCGCTGATAGGCGGTGTTCTTGGGCATCAGGTTGGCAAGGGCAATGGGCGTGATCTGGCAACCATAGGCGGTGCGATTGCCGGTGGCCTGGTTGGCAATGAAATGGAACGTTCGTCCACACCCAAAAACAAGATGGAACTGACAGTACGCCTGCAAAATGGCGAGCAGCGCACCGTGCTGGTGGAACCGAATAATTATTACCGCATGGGTGACAGGATCAGGGTCACTTTCCAGAACGGGCAATTGGCACTGGCCCCCTGAGTCTGGTCATGGCCCTTGATGTATAGTTGATAAAAAACATATATTCACCCCCGGCACTTCATGTAGTGCCGGGGGTTTTGTTTTGTTAACACCTTGCAGATATGTCTGTCCTGGCGTGGCATTCTCTTGTGAAATAGTTATTTGCCTGACGCAGCATTTTGTGAATGCCGGCAGCAGTCACCGGATAGGAACATACAGGCTACAATATCGCCTAATAGCAATTAACAATTAACAATTTGCTCAATCCGGGAATACTTCATGTCAAAACCTATGCTCACTGTGGCTGAGGCGCTGGAATTTTTATTGTCTGCTGTCCGTCCCATACAGGATGTGGAAACAGTCGCTACCTTGGCCGCCAATGGCCGGCTGCTGGCGCAGAGCCAGACTTCCCTGTTGAATGTGCCGCCGCTGGATAATACCCAGATGGATGGCTATGCCGTGCGTGCCGCTGATTGTGTGGATGCCGAAACACGCCTGCGCGTCAGCCAGCGCATTCCCGCCGGTTATATCGGCGAAGCGCTGGAAGCGGGTACTGCTGCACGCATATTTACCGGTGCCATTATCCCTGCAGGTGCTGATGCAGTCATCATGCAAGAGCAATGTGTCGCTGACGGTGATTTTGTGACCATCAGGCACCAGCCCAGGGTTGGCGAATGGATACGCAGGCAGGGCGAAGATATTGCTACAGGCGCGACTATCCTGGCTGCCGGCACCAGGTTAAGGGCGCAGGAACTGGGCCTGGCAGCTTCGGTAGGGCTGGCGCAGTTGCCTGTGTTGCGCCGACCCAGGGTTGCGGTATTTTTTACCGGTGATGAACTGGCCATGCCGGGCGATGTCTTGAAACCAGGGGTGATTTATAACTCCAACCGTTTTACCCTGACAGCCTTATTGCAAGACCTGGGTTGCGATGTCACCGACTATGGCATCGTACCGGACAAACTGGATGCCACTCGCTCCACACTGCGTTTGGCCAGCCAGGAACATGATGTCATCATCACTTCTGGCGGTGTATCGGTCGGGGAAGAAGATCATGTCAGGCCAGCTGTTGAAGCAGAAGGCCGCCTGGATATGTGGCAGATTGCCCTCAAACCTGGCAAACCGCTGGCTTTTGGCGCAGTGGGCAAGGCATTCTTTATTGGCTTGCCTGGTAATCCGGTATCCAGTTTCGTGACCTTTTTGTTATTCGTGCGTCCCTTCCTGCTGCGTATGCAGGGCGTGCAAAAAGTTAGCCCACAGTCGTATTCTGTGCGTGCCGATTTCGACTGGTTGAAACCAGACCGCCGCAATGAATTCCTGCGTGCTCGCATGAATGCCGAAGGGGGCCTGGAGTTATTTGCCAACCAGGGTTCTGCCGTGTTGACTTCGACAGTCTGGGGTGACGGTTTGATTGACCTTGCACCAGGTCAAAGTATTCATGCCGGTGATGTGGTCAAATTCATTCCTTTCAGTAGCCTGATGGGCTAAGCTTTTTTCAGATTGATTATGCATATTCAATTACGATTTTTTGCCAGCGTGCGCGAAAAACTGGGTTTGTCTTCACAAGAGGTCGAGGTGCCGCCAGAGGTGCAGACCGTGGGCGATGTCAGGCAATGGCTGATACAGCGTGGTGATGTCTGGGCAGACGTGCTGGCACCTGACCGTGCCTTGCGCATGGCCTTCAACCAGCAAATGTGTGAGCCTGACAAGCGCATTAGTGAAAGGGCAGAGGTCGCTTTCTTTCCACCTGTGACCGGGGGCTGACCGATGACAGTACGGGTACAGACTGCAGACTTTGATCTGAATGCAGAGATGGCACTAATGCGTCAGGGCAAACCGGCCATTGGTGCCCTGGTCAGCTTTGTCGGCGTCGTGCGCGATATGAATGAGGGGCAGTCCGTTCAGGCCATGGAACTTGAACACTATCCCGGCATGACGGAGAAATCGCTGGAACAGATCGTGCAGCAGGCGCAGCAACGCTGGCAATTGATGGATGTACTGGTCATTCACAGAGTGGGGGCACTCATGCCGCTGGACCAGATAGTGCTGGTGATCGTGGCGTCGCGCCACCGTGGCGAGGCTTTTGCGGCTTGCGAATTCATCATGGATTACCTTAAAACCCAGGCACCGTTCTGGAAAAAAGAGCAGACGCCGGCAGGTGCGCGCTGGGTAGATGCCAGGGAAACCGATGATCAGGCTTTACAAAAATGGACACAAGGAACGGACATGGACACGGATGCCGGAGGCAAGGCATGACCTGGCTGGGTACATTAGCAGTGGGCCTGGGTGCCGCTTTCGGGGCCTGGCTGCGCTGGGTGTTGGGTTTGTGGCTGAATACCACCTATCCCTTATTGCCATTGGGCACGCTGATCGCCAATCTCGGTGGTGGTTACGTCATCGGCTTTTGCGTGGCTTTTTTTTCTGCCTATCCACAGTTGTCACCTGAATGGCGTTTGTTTCTGGTGACGGGTTTCCTGGGGGGATTGACCACTTTCTCCACGTTTTCAGCCGAAGCCATGAGCTTGCTGCATCGCGGCGACTATGGCTGGGCCCTCATGCATAGCGGTGCACACCTGATCGGTTCCATTGTTTGCTGCTTTGCCGGTTTTGCCACTTATCGGGCGTTGTTTGCTTAGTATTGCTTACTATTCCTATTGTTCAACGCCAGGTCTGTTGAATCGGCAAGGTGCTGGGGAGCATATTGATGTACTGCACGATGCGGGGTTTGGCCCCCCGATTGGGGCGACTGCCATGCGGTAGTAACTGATTCCATATCACCATATCGCCGGCCTTGCCACCTACCGACGTGGAACCCAGCGCATGCAAGTCCTGTTCACGCGGATCGGCGTCAGCCGGCAGACTGGACAGCCAGGCATCCAGCCTGCGATGAAAGCCGGGTACCAGCGTCAGTGCACCTTGTTCGGGTGGCGTATCCGTCAAATATAAAATTCCTTGCGTGGCAAATGGAATGGGTTGATGCAGGCTCGTATCCCAGTGCAGGTCTGGCCCACGAAATCTGTGCCCCGGCCTTTCCGGGACATTGAAGCCGCAACGGTCGGTGCTGACCCATAAATCTGTGGTTTGCCACAATTGTGCAAAGGCTTTATGAATACGCGGCGAGCGGCGGTTGGCATCGAATGCCTGGGACTGGAATAGTTGCACCATGATGTTTGCATGTTTACCGTGATACCAGGATTCAACATCATCTTCCCTCGCGTTCAATGTATCCCAGATCACTTGTGCTGCCGCTGCACTATCGTGCGCAGGCACGGCTTCCCGCAGTATGACAAAACCCTGTTCATCCCAATGGTGCAAATCATCTTCGGACAGCACGTCCGGCATGCTGGCCAGTGTTGCTTGCCATGCCAATACGCTGGCAGCTTGCGCCGTTTGCTGGGTGAGGGCATTGATGCGCGCCACCTTGTCTGCCGAAGGCATGCCTGCAGTGTGGATGAGCCAGGCTTCAAATTGGGCGAAATCAGGTGCTTCATTCAGGATGAATTGCGTAACCTGTTCCAGGCCGACACCCAGGGTATGCAGCATCAGCCGGTCGGTGTGAAAATCAGTGTGGTGGTCGATTTTTTCTCCGCGACGCGCGGCCATCATGCGTGACCAATAGTTTTTCAGATGCGGCAGCTTGATGCGCACCGGGGCATCCGGGTCATTCAGGTCTGTATGGGCGTCGGTCAGGGGCATGACGAATAGGCGTAAAAAAGAAATATCATCGCAAACTGTGTAAAAAATAGCAAATTGATGTCAACATGCTCATTCTTGACATTCTGAGTATAATCATTAAGCCTTACGCAAAAGTGTCCCAGCAAGGCTATCGCTTTCGGAAACCTCCCTTGCAAGGGAGGTTCGTTACGTTGGCAGACAACATGTTGTCTGAAACCCCAACTACACCGTAGCGACGAAGACAGTACGAATAGTACCGAATCTTGCTAAATGCGGGAGCTGTAACGCAGCTGTGGCGGTTTTGCGTAAGTCCTAATCATCTTACTTTTGGACAAATTTATATCATTCATCTATGACTGCTGATACTTTTCCCTTATTCCCAGCCATCGAGGCAAACCGCAGTGGCATGCTGAAGGTGGATGACACCCATACCCTGTATTGGGAGGAAAGCGGTAATCCGCAAGGGCAGCCGGTGCTGTTCTTGCATGGCGGCCCCGGTGCAGGCACTTCGCCCACTCACCGGCGGTTTTTTGACCCTGTCCACTACCGCATCGTGTTGTTTGATCAGCGTGGCGCTGGCAAATCCCTGCCACTGGGAGAATACCGTGACAATACAACGCCCTTGCTGGTCAATGACATAGAGAAAATCCGCGTCATGCTGGGTATAGAACAATGGCTGGTCTTTGGCGGTTCCTGGGGTTCGACACTGGCATTGGCCTATGGTGAGGCACATCCTGAACGTTGCCTGGGCTTTGTACTGAGGGGTATATTCCTGTGCACCAAGGCTGAAGTGGAATGGTTTGTGAATGGCATGAAATTCTTCTTCCCCGAAGTGCATCAGCGTTTTGCTGAAGCAGTACCGGCAGAAGAACGCCACGATTTGCTGACAGCGTATACGAAGCGCCTGTTTTCGGATGATCCGGCGGTCTATATCGAGGCTGCCCGTAACTGGAGTCGTTATGAAGGCTCTTGTATTTTCCTTAAACCGCAGCCCGACACCATAGCCGACTTTGAATCAGATGCCATCTGTATAGGCTTGGGTCGGCTCGAAGCGCATTACATGCTCCATGCGGCTTTCATGCGTGAAGATCAACTGATACAGGACATTGAGCGCATACGCCACCTGCCGGCAGTGATCGTGCAGGGCCGTTATGACGTCGTCTGTCCACCAGTCAGTGCGTATCGCCTGCATCAGGCCTGGCCGGAAGCCAGCCTGCAAATGATTGCAGATGCCGGGCATTCCGGGTCAGAACCAGGGATCGCGGAAGCGCTGGTGCGCGCTACCGAGCAATTCCGGCAAAGCGGCAGGTTTGAGTAAGCCTCAGTTCATCAATAAGCATCAATAAGTATCACGAGGGTATCAATTAAGCAGGCGCGGCGGTGCATCTTCGGATGTACTGCTGCCGCCCAGCATTTCCAGCGTAAATCCCCAATCGGCTTTTTCTACCGCATCCTGAAACAGCTTGCAAAAGCCGTGCAGCAGGCGGCGTCCCATCGCCACTTCAAAGTTTTTACCATCAGCGACAATGAATTCCATACGGAAGGCGGCGGTGGCATGCACGTGAAACTGGATATCGTCCGGCAGTAAAGCCTGTTCGCCCAAGGGCCAGCTTTCGACCTTGCTGGGGAAAGGGGCATCAAAATTGCCGCCATCCTTCATCTGGGCGACAGAAGCTTCATGTTCCATCTGTACCATTTCTGCACTGGCATGGGCAGCCGCTGGCTTGCCCAGTTTTACCTGTTTGGCCATGGCTTCCAGCAGCGTCGGCCAGAATTGCATGGTCAGCCGACGGGTAAACAGCAGGTGAATCTCTTGCCTGGCGCTGGCTGATTTCTCGGCAAAGGAAAACTTGACCAGTAGTCTGTCCTGAACTGGCAGGTAACTTATTTGTAATTGTTGTAAATCCATGTCTTTCTTTTGATGTAAAGCAAACAAGCGTGCATCTGTTTTTTTAATATTCTTGAAATTGGCTTTGCTGCCCCAAATTGAGAAACTAAATAATTCTTCAGGAGTGAGTCATGCGGCTCGACAAATTAACCACTAAATTGCAGGAAGCCCTCGCCGACGCGCAAAGCCAGGCAGTTGGCAATGATAACCAATACATAGAGCCTGTGCACGTATTGTTGGCATTAATTAACCAGGATGATGGCAGTAGCCGTTCGCTGCTGCAAAGGGCAGGTGTGAATGTGACTGCGCTTGGTAATGCCTTGAAATCGGCCCTGGACAGATTGCCCAAGGTGTCTGGCACGGACGGCCAGGTACAGGCAGGGCGTGAACTGGTGGGCTTGCTGAACCTGGCGGATAAAGAATCCCAGAAGCGCGGCGACCAGTTCCTGGCCAGCGAAATGATCTTGCTGGCCCTGACAGACGATAAATCGGAAGCCGGCAAGCTGGCGCGGGAAAACGGCCTGACGCGCAAAGCGCTGGAACAGGCAATTGCTGCCGTGCGCGGTGGTGGCAATGTAGATAGCCAGGATGCTGAAGGCCAGCGTGAAGCCCTGAAAAAATATACCCTCGACCTGACCGAACGCGCCCGTCTGGGCAAGCTTGACCCTGTGATCGGGCGTGATGATGAAATCCGTCGTGCCATCCAGGTCTTGCAGCGTCGCAGCAAGAACAATCCGGTGCTGATTGGTGAGCCTGGCGTCGGTAAAACCGCCATCGTCGAAGGCCTGGCGCAGCGTATCGTCAATGGTGAAGTACCCGACAGTCTGAAATCCAAACGCGTCTTGTCGCTGGATATGGCAGCTTTGCTGGCGGGTGCCAAATACCGTGGTGAATTTGAAGAACGCCTGAAAGCCGTGCTGAAAGAAATCGCCATGGATGAAGGCCAGACCATCGTCTTTATCGATGAATTACACACCATGGTTGGTGCTGGCAAAGCCGAGGGCGCGATGGATGCCGGCAATATGCTGAAACCCGCACTGGCGCGGGGTGAATTGCATTGCGTAGGCGCCACCACTCTGGATGAATACCGAAAGTACATAGAAAAAGATGCCGCACTGGAACGTCGCTTCCAGAAAATCATCGTGGATGAACCCAGCGTCGAAGCGACGATAGCGATTTTGCGTGGTCTGCAGGAAAAATATGAAGTCCATCATGGGGTCGACATTACTGACCCGGCCATCGTCGCGGCGGCAGAGTTGTCGCACCGTTATATCACCGACCGCTTCTTGCCAGACAAGGCGATTGACCTGATTGATGAGGCCGCTGCCAAGATCAAGATAGAAATCGACTCCAAACCGGAAGTCATGGATAAGCTGGACCGTCGCCTGATACAGTTAAAGATAGAAAAGGAAGCTGTCAAACGCGAGAAGGATGCAGGCTCGAAAAAACGTCTGGTGCTGATCGAAGAAGAAATCGACAAACTGGCCCGTGAATATGCCGATCTGGAAGAAGTCTGGAAGGCAGAAAAAGCCAGCGTGCAGGGCAGCACCCATATCAAGGAAGAGATAGAAAAAATTCGCCTGCAAATGGATGATGCAAGGCGCAAGGGTGACTGGCAAACCATGTCCGAGTTGCAGTATGGCCGCTTGCCTGAACTGGAAGCACAACTGAAACAGGCCGATACCCAGGCAGATAAAAACCAGCAAGACCATGGCAAGATGAAATTGTTGCGCACCCAGGTCGGTGCCGAAGAAATTGCCGAAATCGTCTCGCGCGCCACCGGTATTCCGGTATCGCGCATGATGCAGGGCGAGCGTGAAAAACTCTTGCAAATGGAAGACGCATTGCATCAGCGCGTGGTCGGTCAGCATGAAGCGATTGTTGCTGTATCCGATGCGATTCGCCGTTCGCGTGCAGGTCTGGGCGACCCGGGTCGTCCGTATGGTTCCTTCCTATTCCTGGGGCCAACTGGTGTTGGTAAAACCGAGCTGTGCAAGGCGCTGGCGAGTTTTATGTTTGATACGGAAGAATCAATGATCCGCATCGACATGAGTGAATTCATGGAAAAACATTCGGTCGCCCGCCTGATCGGTGCGCCACCGGGCTATGTCGGCTATGAAGAAGGTGGTTATCTGACCGAGGCAGTACGTCGCAAGCCTTATAGCGTGATTTTGCTGGACGAGGTGGAAAAAGCCCATCACGATGTCTTCAATGTCTTGCTGCAGGTGCTGGATGATGGCCGCATGACCGATGGGCAGGGGCGCACCGTGGATTTTAAAAACACCGTGATCGTCATGACGTCGAATCTTGGCTCGCATCAGATACAGGCGATGGAGGGCAGTGATCCCGAAGTGATCAAGATGGCTGTCATGGGTGAAGTGAAAACTCATTTCCGCCCCGAGTTCATCAACCGTATAGACGAGATCGTGGTGTTCCATGCACTGGATGCCAAAAACATCGGTGCAATCGCCAAGATACAGTTGAAAACGCTGGAACAGCGTCTGCATCAGATGGACATGGGCTTGCAGGTCAGCGACGCCGCTTTGCACAAGATCGCCGAGGCTGGTTTTGATCCGGTGTACGGCGCAAGGCCATTAAAACGCGCCATTCAGCAGGAAATTGAAAACCCCTTGTCGAAAATGATATTGCAAGGCCAGTTTGGACCCAAGGATGTGATTGCCATTGACGCCAAAGAACATGGACTGGTGTTCACCAAAGCCAGTGTTTGATTGAATAGAAAAATTGAACTTTGAGACCAGTTGCTGGTCTATAGGGATGTAGGAAGCAAGTTGGGGCAGCGTGCAAACGTTGCCCTTTTTTTATTTTTGACGAAAAAAACTGCTCGGTGATTCGCCAAATGTTTTCTTGAACATGGCAGAGAAAGCTGACTGGCTGGCATAGCCCAGTTCAGCCGCCACTTGCGACAAGGGCAGGCCGCTGGTGATCAATGGTGATGCTTTTGATAAGCGCATTTGCTGGCGCCAGGCGGTGAAGGACATATCCAGTTGCTGCTCAAACAGGCGTGACAGCGTGCGTGATGATGCGCCTACCTGGCTTGCATAATCTTCCAGTGTCAGGCCGGATGCCGGGTCGGCCAGCAATATTTCACACAGGCTTTTCAGGCGTTTGTCACGCGGCATGGGCAGGCGTATGGGCAGGTGCTTGGCTGCCTGCAATTCATCCGTGATGACGGCAGCAAGATGATTTTCACGTGGGCCAGCGTGATCGATCTGCTCCATACCGGCGATCAGTTCGCGTAGTAATGGTGATACCTCCAGTACCAGGCAATTGTCGCCTTTGAAAGGTAGATGGTCAGCATGAAAATACAGCAGGCGCAATTGCGATGGTTCGATAATCCTGACTTCATGCTCTACCCCCGCCGGTATCCAGATAGCCCGTAATGGCGGCACGAACCAGGTATTGTCGTTGGCCAGGATCTGCATCATGCCTTGCGGCGTGTAGGTCAGTTGCCCCCATTGGTGATGATGTGTGCGTATCACTTCTTCAGTCGGCAGGTCGCGCGCCGCCAGGCGCACCGGCCGTTGCGGGGTGGGGCTTTTGTCCGCTGATTGCGGGCGGGTGTCGGTCAGGATTTCTATTGCCATACTGAGATTGTCACGGATATTGTCACGGGTATTGTCAATTAATTATTGTTGTTGAGTTGTCGTAATTTCGACAAAGTTTGTCTATCTATCTTAAATCAGACTGAGTGATTTTGCATACACTCATCAGGTCGGGCGCTGTCATGCGCCAATATGCGCCAATTCAATAGCGAAAGGACTTGGTATGACTACAGCAGTAAGCCCACCGGTGAATCTCAGACAGGACGCCATGGTGATCAGTCTGGTGGGGCTGGCACATGGTATTTCGCATTTTTTCCATATGATACTGGCACCCTTGTTCCCCTGGATTAAGGATGCGTTCAGCCTGAGTTATGCCGAGTTGGGTCTGTTGATGACGGTGTTTTTTGTCATTTCCGGCATCGGTCAGGCCTTGTCGGGTTTTATTGTCGACAAACTGGGGGCGAGGGCGGTCTTGTTCTTTGGTATTAGCTGTCTGGGCTTTGCTGCGCTGGTATTGTCGTCTGCACAAAATTACGCGATGCTGCTGGCTGGCTCCATGCTGGCTGGTGTTGGTAATGCCGTTTTTCATCCGTCGGATTACACCTTGTTGAACAAGAAGGTTTCCACGGCGCGTCTGGGTTATGCGTTTTCTGTGCATGGCATATCGGGCAATCTGGGCTGGGCGACTGCACCGGTGTTTCTGGTAACCATCGCTGGCTTGACGAGCTGGCGCACTGCACTGTTTTGTGCCGCTTTTCTGCCGTTTGCCGTGTTGGCGATTCTGTTTGTCTATCGTGATTTATTGCATACCGAGCCAGTACATCACCACAATGCACACACTTCGGGCGTGAAAACGGCAGGTGGCAGCACGGATTTCTTGCGCATACCGGCTGTATGGATGTGTTTTGGATTTTTCTTCATGACCGCGATGGCATTAGGGGGCATACAAAGTTTTTCTTCTTCCGGTCTGCGCGATATGTATGGCATGAAATTGAGTGAAGCGACCACTGCCTACACCGGGTATATGCTGGCGTCTGCTGCCGGCATGCTGTGGGGCGGCTTTCTGGTAGCAAAAACATCGCAACATGACAGGACGATCACCCTGGCCTTTAGCTTCGCCGGAATATTTTCCCTGATATTGGCCAGTGGCGTGGTGAATGTGCCGATAGCCATCGTGTTGATGGCAGCGATAGGTTTTGGATCGGGCGTTGCTGGTCCCTCACGTGATTTGCTGATACGGGCAGCCGCACCCAAGAATGCGACTGGCCGTGTGTATGGCGTTGTCTATTCGGGCCTGGATTCCGGTCTGGCTGTGGCGCCGCTGATTTTTGGTGCCATCATGGATGCGCATCATCCTTCCTGGATTTTTGTCTGCATAGGCGTGTTCCAGGTGTTAGCAATATTGACGGCCGTCAATGTCGGAACCAAGACGCGTGCATTGGCAGTTTGAGCGTTGCTGGTTAGAATAAGACCTCATCCTAACCAAGTTCAACTGAGGAAAAATCATGAGCTTTGCGACCTGTGATATCTGTGATGCCAATGAGGGCAAGATCGCCACCAATGAGTTGTCTGTGGTGCCACCCATCTTCATGCGTTTTGGTAAAACCAGCAAATTCAGTGGACAGGCCGTGACACTGAAAGTCTTTGAAGACAACGTACTGGTCAGGTCTACGCTGGAGACACCGGGAAACGGCCAGGTCCTGGTGATTGATGGTGGTGGCAGCTTCCGTTGTGCTTTGGTGGGTGGCAACCTGGCTGCACTGGGTGAAAAAAATGGCTGGTCGGGCATCATTGTGCATGGCTGTATCCGCGATGTCGATGAAATCAACCAGTGCAACATCGGTGTGCGGGCGATGGCATCCATGCCTTTGCGCAGCGCCAAACACGGTGGTGGGATGAAAAACTTGCTGATCAATATCGCCGGTGTCGCGATTCATCCGGGCGACTGGATTTATGCGGATATAGATGGCGTGCTGGTCGCCAGGCATGCATTGATCTGAATTTCATAGGACTTACGCAAAACCGCCCCAGCTGCGTTGCAGCTCCTTGCCGTACTAAAGTACTGTCTTCGTCGCTGCGCCTTGCTGGGACGATTTTGCGTAAGTCCTATTTCAGTATCATTAGTCGATCATGGGCGAAGGCAGGAAATGCATGGTCACACAGGTGGCGATGCGTTTATTTTTATTGGAACCTTTTCCTATGGTATAAGTCTGAGTAGAACTCATTTCCTTTTACCTGCCTATGTTTTCTCGCTTATTTTCACCACTGTCATTGGCGGTAGCCGCGCTATTCTTCGCCGCGCCATCGCAGGCGCAGGATAGAGTCGCTGTCCCATCAGCTGCTGGCAAGCTGGAAATTGATCCTTTCCCGGCAAAAAAAATCCACCAGATGACGCCGCAAGAGCTTGATAAGTACCTGGCTTTTCTGCATGCCAGCGTGCCAGACCTGCGTCAGAGAATAGCCATCATCGCCAGGAAAAATATCGGCCAGCCTTATCGCCTGAATTTGCTGGGTGAATTTCCTTTCGAGCTGCATGACACTTTACCCATGTATAGCCTGACGCATAGCGATTGCCTGGTATTTGTTGAACATACCTATGCCATGGCATTAAGCCGTTCATGGGAAGAGTTTTTCTGGATATTGCAGCGCATACGATACAAGGATGGTCAGATCGGTGTAGCGACCCGCAATCATTACACCGAAGTAGACTGGAATATCAATAATGCCTGGCTGCTCAAGGATGTCTCTGGCAATCTGTTGCCTGGCGCGGCCAGTAGCTTTGACATCATTGTGGACAGGGCAAAGTTCCTCAAGGAACAGCACCATACAGTCACTAATATCCCGGTACAGAACAGCCGCGAAGCTTATGTCAAAACGGCTCAGGTGAATGCCGTATTGTCGCAGTTGCAGAATGGTGATTTCGTCAACGTTGTGTCTGACAAGGACGGCTATCAGTCTGTCACCCATGTCGGCCTGGTGGTGATTGATGCCGACGGCAAGAGAAATTTCCTGAACTCTGCCGAGCCGCAAGTCAGGGAAGAAAGTTTTGATGCCTTCATCAACCGCACTCATGAGCGCACCAGGACCAGTAAGCTTGCCAATCCAAGAAAACTGCTTGGCTTTAAATTCTTGCGCCTGCGTGATGATATCGTCATCCCGGCTTCAGTCAGCCTGCCTAAACCCGCAACTATCGACGGGCATTAGTGAAATCCTGTCAATGCTTCTTGCGCAAAGCCGTAAAACTGGCAGGTTCCCATTCCCGCATTGCCATGAGCAGGCCAGTGCCACACCTTTTCTTCAAGGGGCTGGCCAGGCTTTCTGTATGCAGCTCTGCAAAACTCTGTTTCAACTGGCGCAATTCGGCATGAAATTTCTGCATTGCCGGTTCAGTCAGCATGCCATGCAGGAAATACATGGATTCATTTTCCTGATGGAATGCGGCTTTCAGAAAATCCGGCATACCACTTTCGCGAAAATATTCACGTATGGGGCCGTGGACCAGCCAGTCAAAGTCACGGGCGACATTCAATCGTATGCGGTTGCCCGGTAATACGCTGATCAGTTGTAGCTTGTCCAGCCTCAGCAGCTTGCTCAGACATTCGGTTTCACTGATCTGATACACCCGCAAGATATCTTCAAATTGCCAGTGGTTGATGGCACATACCGCGACCAGTAAGAGTTTGCTGTCAGACACCAGTTCTTTTTCCTGCGCCACGCTCAGTGTATGGATGCGCGCATTGCTGGCATTGGCTTCCTGCGTGATTTCCATCAGGCTGAAACCCAGGAAATGACACAACTGCGCCAGCCGCTCTACGCTCATAGAGGCGCCATTCTCGACACTGAGCAGCCGTTTGATACTGGCTTCGGATAAATCCAGCGCCAGTGCAACATCCCGGTAGGTCTTGCCTTGCTGTTTAAGCTGGAATTTGATGCTGTTCAGAATTTGCCGGATTTCAGTCATGATCGTCGTTATCTCGATAAGAGAATGAATGGTGGCAGAAAATAATACTTTTGTCAGTATGGTTCGCTACTTTTCGATAAGGAGTTTCATTTTTCTATCCTTCTGGGCAAGCTAGCTGCTTTGCTACTGAAGAACAGGTGAAATAAATGGAAACCCCTGCAGTTCGTACAGTTCATACCGTGCATGCATCGCATACCTTACGTCCATCTCAATTGACAACTGCCTTGCCCTGGGCAATTATCGCGCTCGCGGTAGTCGCCATGCTGGTACACGGGCCCATTTTGCAATTCGCGCATTATCATGATTTTGCTGATCAATCGGCATGGATGGGCATCTCGCATGCCATAGATGTCTTGTCGAATATCGGTTTTGCCCTGGTAGCGCTAGCCGGTGTGGTGGTGCTGATTGAACAATTCAGGCAAGGTGGTGCAGACAGGGCTTTTCCTGCCCTTTGCGTGTTTGTGCTGGCTTTGCTGGCAACGACCATAGGGTCAAGCTATTATCATCTGGCCCCGGACGATGCCCGCCTGTTTTGGGACCGTCTGCCGATAGCACTGGCTTGTTGCAGCCTGCTGGCGGGAGTGCGGGCCGACAATCTGCCCGGCATGGATGCCAGGCGTGCTTTGACCGAACTGACAGTGCTCTTGTTCGCCGGTTTTGCCTCTGTATTGTGGTGGCAGCACTCGGGTGATTTGCGCCCTTATTTGCTGCTACAGCTCTTGAGTCTGATACTGATACCCGTATGGCAGGCCATATGGGGCAGCGTACGCCAGACCAGGTTACTGTTTGGTTGTGCCATGCTGCTGTACGTAGTTGCAAAAGTGACTGAGCTGCTGGACGCTGAAATACTACGTGCCTTGCACATCGTCAGCGGTCATAGCCTCAAACATTTGCTGGCAGCGGCAGCAGCCGGTTTGATCGTGTTTGATTTGCGCTCAAAACAGAGCAGGCGCGATGTTCTGACGCA
Source organism: Undibacterium sp. Di26W (assembly GCF_049340265.1). Classification (NCBI taxonomy): domain Bacteria; kingdom Pseudomonadati; phylum Pseudomonadota; class Betaproteobacteria; order Burkholderiales; family Oxalobacteraceae; genus Undibacterium; species Undibacterium sp. Di26W. Next base: position 137,433 of record NZ_JBMPOR010000005.1, on the reverse strand, counting down.
GGGAAATACAAAAAACTGAAGGATTCTGGCAATCTGCTTCATAATCGCAGGGGAAGATTGGCAGTTTCATTTTTAAACCAACCCTGACTGATTTTATGTGGATAGATACACACTGTCACCTCGACGCCGCTGAATTTGGCGGCACCTCGCTACAGGTGGCCGAACAGGCTGCCCAGGCTGGTGTGACAGGCATCGTGGTGCCAGCCGTGCATAAAAGCAATTTCGAGACGGTGATACAGCTTGGCCAGCAGCGTAGTGACTGTTTTTATGCGCTGGGCATACATCCCATGTATGTTCCCACGTCCAAAGAAGAAGACTTGCTGCTCTTGCGTCAAAAAGTCGATAGTCTGATGGCTGGCGAAGATGCCGACCAAAAACTGGTCGCCATAGGTGAAATCGGCCTGGATTATTTTGTGCCTGCCCTGACCGAAAGTCCGCTGCGGGAAAAACAGGAATATTTCTATGTTGAGCAACTTAAAATTGCCCGCGATTTTGATTTGCCGGTCTTGCTGCATGTACGCCGTTCGCAAGACATCATACTCAAGCACTTGCGTCGTATCAAAGTCCGTGGCGGGATAGCCCATGCCTTCAACGGCAGCCAGCAACAGGCAGAGGCATTTATCGCCCTGGGATTCAAGCTGGGCTTCGGCGGTGCCATGACCTTCACCCGTGCCTTGCAAATACGGCGTCTGGCAAGCGAACTACCGCTGGAGAGCATAGTCCTGGAAACCGACGCGCCAGATATCCCACCCCATTGGCTGACTGCCGGTGCCAACAGTCCATCCCAATTGCCGCAGATAGGCAACGTGCTGGCAGAATTGCGTCAGATGGACAAGGCGCAACTGGCGGCTGCCACCAGTGCCAATGCGCTGGATATCTTGCCTCGCATGCAAAGGGCATAAATCGTGCGGGCGGTGATGTTGGGCCTGGTAGTCGGCGTCGCCTTATTGCAGCAACAGGCGCGTTTATTGAGTTGGACCTCACTGCTGATAGTCGCTGGCGTATCGACTTGCGCCTGCATGCTGTCATACCGATTTTCGTCTTCCGAACGCCTGCGTTTACCCGCACGCACCAGTCTGGCTGTCGTGCTTGGCTTTGTCTGGGCCAGCGGTTTTGCCCAAGTATATCTGAGTGAATCTTTGCCCGTAGAATGGGAAAACAAAGACATCGTGCTGATTGGTACGGTAGATAGTTTGCCATTTCGTTTTGAGCAGGGCGTACGTTTTAATTTTGCTGTTGAGCAGGTCATTACCGACGGTATGGCGGATCACAAAGACTGGCCTTCCAAACTGACTTTGTCCTGGTATGGCAGTGAACGCGGCATGGACCGCAGTGCAGGTCAAAATACAGGTCAAAGTGCAGCTCAAAGTGTAGGTCACGGTGTTGATCACAATGCTGATAGCGATGGTCAGGATGCCGATAGCAATGCCGCAGGAAAGGCGGCAGATATCCAGCCGGGCGAACGCTGGCAATTGCGGGTGCGGCTGAAGCGCCCGCACGGCAATGCCAACCCTTACGGTTTTGACTACGAAGCCTGGTTATTAGAGCAAAGACTGCGCGCCACTGGCACGGTCCGGCCAGAAACCCAGGTTGTGAAAAACCGGCGGCTCGACGCCTTTGTCTGGAGTGTGGGGAATGTGATCGAGTTGTGGCGAGCCCGTTTGCGTGACCGTATTCATGCCGCACTGCCAGACCATCCGTATGCGGGGGTGCTGGTGGCATTGGTGGTGGGAGATCAACGGGAAATTCCCCAATCCGACTGGACCGTATTTAATCGTGCCGGTATCGGTCATCTGATCAGTATCTCCGGCCTGCATATCACCATGGTCGCCGGCCTGTTTGCCACATTGATTTATTACTTGTGGCGACATTCTTTTTTCTTCAGCATGGCCACACCTTTACCCTTGCGCCTGCCGGCGCAAAAAGCAGCGGCGCTGGCGGGTGCTGCCATGGCGCTGCTCTATGTTGCGCTGGCCGGGTTTGGGGTGCCAGCGCAAAGAACCATGTTCATGCTGATCGTGGTGGCGCTGGCGGTCTGGCATGGGCGGATAAGCCAGTTTTCTTCGATACTCTGTCTGGCGCTGGGGAGTGTGGTTGTGCTTGATCCCTGGGCGGTATTGTCACCAGGCTTCTGGTTATCTTTTTCTGCTGTAGCCATGATCGTGTTTGCCAGTGATGGTTATCTGCATCAAAAGCAGGCTGAGCAAGATACCACTGCCCTACGTAAGACCTTGTTTGAAACGCTGCCGGATGTATTGCGGACAGCGGGCCTGACGCAATACGCCGTGACGGTTGGCCTGGTTCCCCTGACCATGCTCTTGTTTGGGCAAATTTCATTGATCAGTCCACTGGCAAATGCGATTGCGATACCGCTGGTCAGTTTTATTGTGACACCATTGGCGCTGTTGGGCAGTGTCATGCCTGCTCCTCTGTCAGCCTGGCTATTGCGACTTGCCCATGTTTTTGTTGATCTGTTGGCCCGCTTGCTGACTTATCTGAGTGCTTATCCGCTGGCGGTGTGGAATGCGCCTTTACCGTCATTCTGGATGTTTTGCCTGGCCATGCTGGGTGCAGTCTGGTTGCTGGCACCCAGGGGTTGGCCCATGCGCTGGCTGGGTGTGCTGTGTTGTCTGCCACTGTTTTTTCAGACACCGGCAACACCGGCTGAAGGGGAATTGCAAGTGACTGCGCTGGATATTGGGCAGGGCATGGCGCTGTTGCTGGAAACCTCGCAGCATCGCCTGCTCTACGATACCGGCCCCACGTATTCGCCCGAATCGGACAGTGGCAGCAGGGTGATTTTGCCGTATCTGCATGCACGTGGCATCAATAAGCTGGATGGCATGATGGTGTCGCACAATGACAGCGATCATTCCGGCGGCGCACTCACTATACTTAAGCAATTGCCGGTGGATGTGGTAAGAAGTTCATTGCATCTGGATAGCCCCATCGTTCAGGCAGCCAGCAAACATCAGCGTTGTGAAGCAGGGCAACAATGGGATTGGGATGGTGTGCACTTTGAAATACTGCAACCTGTGTCTGCCAGTTATGACAGCAACAAATGGAAGCCGAACGCACGCAGTTGTGTGTTGCGGGTATCGACGGCCCGGTATTCCATGCTGTTGCCAGGCGATATTGAGGCAATTCAGGAAGATGAACTGGTCAACATGATTCCACAAAAACTGCCCGCCGATGTCTTGCTGGCACCGCATCATGGCAGCGGCACTTCATCCACACCGGCATTTTTACGCGCCGTGCATCCGGCACTTGCGGTTTTCCAGGTCGGTTACCTGAACCGCTACCATCATCCCAAGACAGAGGTGTATGCGCGCTATGCTGATTTTGGAATAAAACGTCTAAGAAGCGACGAATCAGGTGCAATCACATTACAATTTGGCGCATCATTGACGACTTCACAATTCAGACAGGAAAATGCGCGTTACTGGTTTGACCGGTAATGACTTGCAGATATGTGAATGGGGTGACTTTTTATTTAGAAAAAATTTAGCCTAAGCTAGATTGAATTTTTCCTCATTTGGTAAATAAGTATTTCTAAATCGCTCGCTAATTGATATTACTTCATTAAGGATCACCGCTGCCAAGTATGCATTGGAAAATGCCTAGCTTGCAGTAGCTCAGACTTGTCCTGACAACGAGTGTTACCGCCTCACGGGTAGATTCAATTTTTTACGAATATTTTTAATTGAAGTTTCTAAACCCGGAAATTTGAGATTGCCGCCGGAAAGTGTCCATGCTCCTGTCGCGATAACTGCTACAACAAATATTGCAAGCGGCACCGCAACAAATGTTATATCTATGGGATTTCTGCGATGAATGTCGGCGATGTCGAGATCATGTTCGGGTGGCAGTTCCTTGAGTGCTAGATTGGCAAGATCGGGTCGGCTAATGCCATGTTTATATTTAGATTCTATTCGTGCAACAATAAGATCTATTTCTCCTGAATTAATTTCGCTGGAAGATACGTAGGAGGCACTAAAAATTTGGTCGAGCGCCGCAACATACATGGCCCTAAATAGGTACATAAAATGTGAAAAATCAGCAGCATGGAAATCCTCTTTTTGGGTCGAGATTTCAATTATTATTTTCTCTCTAGTAGGCAATTAATGCTCCTTATTAGTGGTTCATGTATGTGGTCATGAATTGTTATCCTTCGTCGCACTGGTTCTTGTTCGTGGCCAACCCCAAGCTTGTATATACTGTAAACGATACAAGGGCCAGCGTCATACCACAGAAAAGCTGAAAAATAACAAGTATCTGTGTGACCCAGTGTTTTGGGCTGATATCTCCATACCCTAAAGTTGTCATGGTTGCGCCACTGAAATATATGGCTTCGATAATCGACTGAAATTGGAAGTTTCCTTCGCCACCCTTAAAAAAACAATCAGGAAGAATGTAGTAAAGAAGACCAAATCCAACTAAGAGTTCTACGTAACTTTTCAACGCAAGCTCAAGCCGTTTACCATAGGTTAGATTGGTTGACGACTTATTTCCGTCCATTTTAGAAACCGCATCGCGAAGAAAGGCGATAAAAATTTCTGCAGCGCGAGAAAAAATAAGTGGACCAACGATATACAGGAAAATTTTCTTTATTATAATTGCTTGTGCTACATCGAGAAAACCCGGGTACAGAACAATGCCTATTACAAAAGCGAAAGCTAATGTGACCGAAAGATATAATAGGTTATATCTGGTAATGATAGTTGCCAACTTTTCCTCAGAGTCGCCATTTTTTCTGAATTTGTTTTTAGTTAATTCTGCAATTTTAAATGTTGGAGAAATCCAAAATAAAAAAGATGTCTTTATTGCAATATTTTCTTGAGAGGATTTCATTTTATTTTTCTGATTAATAACTACCGAATTTAAAAAGGTAATGTTAGAGCACTTACTTTGTCGTCATGTCAGTCAGGCGATAAGATTCTTGTTTCATCGCTGATCGTAGAATTTCCAAAAAAGTATGATTCCGAGATTGCGCATCAGAAACTATTGCATCGAATGACATTGCAAAGATTGGAGTTGGTACTATCGTCCCGTTGGACCGTTCCGTAGGAAATTCCTGATAATAGACTTTCCCCTTAGAAAAGAGGGTTGCCCATTTTTGTTGTCTCAAACTTCTTGCGAACGAATCACTAATTTGTAGAATCGCATAGTACCAAATTCGTTGTATATTGGGACAGTGTTCGGCAAGCTTATGGGCGCGCTCTAAAAGCTGATTAATTGCATACTGGTTTTCTTTTTCATCATCGGTTTTCTTTTTGATTTCGATAACTACTACGTCAACAGGTGTAGAGTTTTTTGGGTCAGATGAGAATATCATCGCGATATCGGGTCGGCCATTTTCACCAGAGACTTTTTCATCACCCAGGCTAATGGCAGCAATTACTTCTCCCATGCGCGCTTCGCTCAATATTGTGCGAAATGTCATGAATTTGTCGTCGAGTAGCCAAGCATTGTTTTGATATATGTCGTTGACAATGGAATCTTGATGAAAATTTTCCCACCGAGGAACAATTAGATTATGTATTTCATCTTCGGTGTTGTCTGAGGTCATCGCCTTCATTTTTGCGATAATTTTTTCGCGATAGAGGATATATTCTGTTAATGTCCGTGCGGATGCTTCCAAAGACTTTTCATAAATCAAATCGGTCATATTTTCACACTGCAAAATCTCCTTCTGGACTTTGAAGAATTTCTGTTGTGCGGTGTTTAATGCATCTTCACTATTAATTAAGCCAATTGAGGAGCGTTCAAAATAACCTAACAGATGAGGAAATTGTTTTTCAAATTTCTTCTCTGTGATTTCATTTTTCTTATAAATTTCTGGGATTCTCTCTGCTAAGATTAATCCAATTTCGCGGCGCAAAGTTGAGTTAAGCGCACTTTCTGAAATTCCTTCAGACAGAATAAGTTTTTGCCTTGATGTGTCCGCGCTCGCTTCAAAGAGCTCCGATGAAAAAATAAAGACAGCAGAGTTTCCATAAGGGATCGATGATGACTCCAAGAGGTTTATTGTAATTGTTCTGCCATCGATACTTAAAGCCGTTTGCAGATGCGCTGCGGACGAAGTATCAGATTTTACGTAAAAATACATGTCAATATGTGAATGCGCATCAACGGTTTCATCCAAGATTCGTTTGTGCTCCATTATTGGGAGATCGCTGGATGAAATGGTGACATTGCTTGAGAAGAATTCCTTTTGAGAATTGCTTTCTTGAGTGTCGAGCTTAATGCTGATCTTGAAATCCAAATTTCTGTCGCGTAAGAGATTTAACGTCAACAGGAAGTGGGATATTATTTTTTCTTTGAGGCTTCCTGGCCTCAAATCGTCATAGGATTTGACCTTGTCTTTGATGAAATTCTTGAAAACTAAATTGGTATTATTCTTATTGAGTGGGCTATTTAGTTTTTTAATTTCTGACCTGCCATCGAATTTCTCTTTGAATATGAAAGTTCTTCGATAATTTCCCCATTCACTAGTAATTGCGACACTTTCGAAATAATTCAGAAAAACTAGCCTGCCAATCCCTTTGTGAAAGCCATCTTTTGGCTTCAGCAATGTCTTAAATCTCTCGAAGCTCTCGTCTGTAAAACCTCGTCCATTATCTTTAATCGTAATGTTTAGTGTCTCGGACGCTGTAAAGGCTTGGATTGAGACGATTATTTCGATTTCAGTAGCACCTGCATCCAAGGCATTTGCGATAGCTTCAAAATAGACAAGTGCCAAAGATGGATTGGGGAAAAATAGTTTAATTGCACTAGAGGTTTCGATGTCCATTTTTATGTACCGTTGTTTGCCTATCTTTGCATTAATCTCAGACCCATTAAGATGGGAAATGCAAAACTATGGCTGATTTCACTTGGTGGGCCTGATCTTCCAAAGCACAAGAATAACCGAATTTGAACATGTACGATATGACAACAACCTTTTAATACCGGCATTCCCGCAAGCGGTGCATCCGGCACTTGCGGTTTTCCAGGTCGGGTACCTGAACCGCTACCATCATCCCAAGACAGAGGTGTATGCGCGCTATGCTGATTTTGGAATAAAACGTCTAAGAAGCGACGAATCAGGTGCAATCACATTACAATTTGGCGCATCATTGACGACTTCACAATTCAGACAGGAAAATGCGCGTTACTGGTTTGACCGGTAATGACTTGCAGTTATGAGCGAACTTACCCTAAAACCCTTGCTTCATTTTGTCCACGGCAATAGCTTCCCTTCAGGTACCTACAACATGTTCCTGGACCATTTGCGCAGTCATTATGATGTGCATGCGACCGATATGGTAGGACATAACCCTGCTTATCCCGTCAGGGATGGCTGGAAGCATCTGGTGCAGGAACTGATCGACACCTTGCAGCAGTCGTATTCGCAGCCTGTTATTTTGGTCGGTCATTCTCTGGGCGGGATTTTGTCACTGATGGCGGCACGCGCCAGGCCTGATCTGGTGCGTTGTGTAGTGGTGCTGGATTCGCCAGTGTTGGCGGGCTGGCGTGCCATGCTCTTGCGTTCGTTTAAAATATTGGGGCTGGACAGGAAGTTTTCGCCCGCCCGTTTTTCAGAAAAACGCCGTCATATCTGGAAGAATGAAGAAGAGGCCTATCAGCATTTCGCTTCCAAGGAAATGTTTGCCATCTGGCCACCCCAGGTCTTGCGTGACTATATGCGGGCAGGCTTGAAACCCCATCCTGAAGGCGTCACCCTGCGTTTTACGCGGGAAGTTGAAACTGCCATCTATCGTAGCTTGCCACATGGTTTGGGGCGCCTGTTGCGTCGACCACCCACCATGCCCATAGGTTTTGTCGGTGGCACCGAATCCATAGAATGCCGTCAGGCAGGGCCGGTAGCGACCAAAAAATTAATGGGTGATAATTACGTATTAATAGAAGGCGGGCATTTGATCCCGCTGGAAGTGCCGGCAGCTACGGCTGCGGCCGTGCATTCCATGATTACCGGCTTTCATTTAAAGTAAGCCGGGTTTGTGAGCGGCCCTGATTCGACTAGTTTTTGCACCCCTGTGCAGTTTTTCTAAGGTTTTCTTATTCATGAGCTATTCACCGCATATCGCTGGCATTGCCAAGTTCTCGTTGCTGTTGGCCGCATTGTTGGCCCGTCCGGTACTGGCCGATGCTGGCATGCCATCCTGGGATGAATTCAAGCAGGTCAGGCAAACTGGCAAGACCGTCTTGCAGCTTGATATCGACAATGACAGCCTGTTGCTAAAAAAAGATGACGGTTTCTATACCAGCGGCAATCGCATAGGACAGACGACTACACAGGCAGATGCCTTGCAGTCGCTGACGTATGGCTGGCGCTTTGGGCAGGATTTGTATACTGCTTCGGACATCAAACTCTTGCCACGCCAGATTGCAAAAATAGACCATCCCTATGCTGGCTGGCTATATGCAGGCATGTTCCGCGAAAAAAGCGAAGCGACCGGCAAAAGCCTGAAACTGGGCCTGGACCTGGGTTGCCTGGGCCCTTGCGCTGGCGGCGAATGGTCACAGACGCATTTGCACCGTCTCATCAATCAACCCTTGCCACAAGGCTGGAGTACCCAGGTCAGGAATGAATGGGGGATGGTATTGACCGGTGAATTTTCACCAGGGCGCTTGCTGCCTTTTAGTGGCGTTGATGTGGCACCTCGTTTCAAAGGCCATTTCGGCAATATATTTACCGATGCCGGTGCCGAATTGTTATTCCGTGCCGGTAGCCTGAATACCTTGCCCGAGCAGGCGGCGAATTATGGTTTCCTGCGTACAGAAGTGAAGGCAGTTGCCTATAACGCCAGCATACAGGGTGGCTATTTCAACAAACAGGCGAACGCAGTCAGCCCCAAAACCATGGTGGGGGAAGTGGAAATTGGTTATCTGTGGCGTAATGACCAATATGGGCTTTCTGCCTCCATCATCCGTCGCAGTAATGAAATCCGGGAATTAAGTAATGGACAGGGCGCACAAAATTTTGCCAGACTGCAATTCTTTTATGCCATGTAAAAGCAGGCATCCTGTTTTCCCTTGATTTGCTGGCGGGAATTCGCGCATTCACGGCTTAGTGATGTATAATTCGAATTTCCCGCTTGTGCCGTTCGGCACCTTCTGCAATGACTAAGTTTGTATTCGTTACGGGGGGCGTAGTCTCCTCATTGGGCAAAGGCATTGCCGCTGCCTCTCTCGCTGCGATTCTCGAATCGCGCGGCCTCAAAGTCACTATGCTTAAACTGGATCCGTATATCAACGTTGATCCAGGTACCATGAGCCCTTTCCAGCACGGCGAAGTATTCGTTACCGACGATGGTGCCGAAACTGATCTGGATCTGGGTCACTATGAGCGCTTCATTACGGCCAAAATGAAAAAGGTGAATAATTTCACTACTGGCCAGATTTATGAATCCGTTATCCGCAAAGAACGCCGTGGCGAATACCTGGGCAAGACTGTGCAGGTCATCCCGCACATCACCAATGAAATCCAGGAATTCATCCATCGTGGCGCTGCCGGTGCAGATGTTGCTCTGGTTGAAATCGGTGGTACTGTTGGCGATATCGAATCCCTGCCTTTCCTGGAAGCAGCACGTCAATTGAGTCTGCGTGCCGGTCGCAATGCAGCGGCCTTCGTTCATCTGACACTGGTCCCCTATGTTGCCGCTGCCGGTGAACTGAAAACCAAACCTACCCAGCACAGCGTACAAAAACTGCGCGAAATCGGTATCTTCCCGGATGCCTTGCTGTGTCGTGCTGACCGTCCTATCCCGGATGATGAGCGTGCCAAAATCTCGCTGTTTGCCAATGTGCCTGAAGAGGCCGTGATTTCTGTATGGGATGCTGACACCATCTATAAGATTCCACAGATGTTGCATGATCAGGGCCTGGATAAAATCGTCTGCGATAAATTGGGCCTGTCACCAAAACCAGCCGACCTGACCATGTGGGACAAGTTGATCTATGCGCTGGAAAACCCGAAAGAAGAAGTCACTATCGGTATGGTCGGCAAATATGTAGACCTGACAGAATCCTATAAATCCCTCACAGAAGCCTTGCGCCATGCCGGTATCCATACCGAAAGCCGGGTGAATATCGAGTACGTGGATTCTGAAGAAATTGAAGCCCATGGTACCAAGTCGCTGGAAAAATACGATGCCATCCTGGTGCCGGGTGGTTTCGGCAAGCGCGGTGTCGAAGGCAAGATCATGGCAGCCCGTTATGCCCGTGAAAGCAAGATCCCTTACTTGGGCATCTGCCTGGGTATGCAGGTCGCATTGATTGAATATGCACGTAACAAGGCCGGTCTGAGCGTGGCAAATTCCACCGAATTTGATGCGGAAACCGAACAGCCTGTGGTGGCCCTGATCAATGAGTGGCAAAACCATGACGGTAAAGTGGAAACACGCGACGAAAATTCTGATCTGGGTGGCACTATGCGCCTGGGTGCGCAAACCTGCGCTATTCGCCCCGGTACACTGGCCTCAGAAATCTATGGCAATGTCGTGACCGAGCGTCATCGTCATCGTTATGAAGCAAATAACCATTACCTTGGTCGCGTAGAGGCTGCCGGCCTGATCGTTTCTGCCCGTACACCGACAGAAGATTTGTGTGAAATCATGGAATTGCCGCGTGACGTACATCCATGGTACCTAGGCGTGCAATACCACCCGGAATTCAAATCCACGCCGCGGGATGGCCACCCTTTGTTTATCTCGTTTGCCAAGGCAGCTATTGCGCATAAAAATGCGCTGGCCAGCAAGGATTGAAGTAGTTGTTGGCCACGTTGTTGCTGTGTGACGCAGTGTGTGCAATGTGATTGCGTGGTCAGAAAGATGGGTTCCTGGAATCCGGTTCTGGATTTGTCGTGTGATGGAAGTCACCTCCCTGCTTACCAGAGCGGGGAGGTAAAAAGTAAGGTTCTGTCGAATTTATCGAACTAGTGGAATTTAACAGCCCACTAAGATCGTAAACAGGTTCTAAGTTGGTGGTGTATTACCTGCACCATCATCTTGCCAGTATCAAAAATCATATGCAGCTTTATTTGCCTGCAGGCCGTATCCGGTCAGCAGACGCAGACACAAGTCAGATTCGTTTTTACTTTGTTCGCAATATTGATTGTTTTAGGAGAATTGAATGAGTGCCATCGTTGACATTATCGGTCGTGAAATCCTGGATTCACGCGGTAACCCAACTGTTGAATGTGATGTCCTGCTGGAATCCGGTGTCATGGGTCGTGCTGCTGTGCCTTCTGGTGCATCAACCGGTTCCCGCGAAGCGATAGAGTTGCGTGATGGCGACAAATCCCGCTATCTGGGCAAAGGCGTGTTGAAAGCCTGTGAACATATCAATACAGAAATCGCCGAAGCCATCATGGGTCTGGATGCCAATGAACAGGCTTTCCTCGATCGTACCCTGATTGATCTGGACGGTACTGAAAACAAGAGTCGCCTCGGTGCGAATGCCATGCTGGCCGTTTCCATGGCAGTAGCAAAAGCCGCTGCAGAAGAAGCAGGTCTGCCGCTGTACCGTTATTTCGGCGGTTCTGGTGCCATGCAATTGCCAGTGCCAATGATGAATGTCATCAATGGTGGTGCACATGCTGATAATAATCTGGATATTCAGGAATTCATGATTATCCCGGTGGGTGCGCCAACTTTCCGTGAAGCAGTTCGTTACGGTGCAGAAGTTTTCCATGCCCTGAAAAAAATCCTGCATGACAAGGGTTTGACGACAGCGGTCGGTGACGAAGGTGGTTTTGCCCCTTCGGTTGATAACCACGAATCAGCGATCAAACTGATTATTCAGGCGATTGAAGCGGCCGGTTATGAACCAGGTACACAAATCGCACTTGGCCTCGATTGCGCCGCCAGCGAATTCTACAAAGACGGTAAATATCATCTGGAAGGCGAGGGTCTGACCCTGTCTTCCACCGATTTCACCAACCTGCTAGCTACCTGGGTAGACAAATATCCTATCATCTCCATCGAAGATGGCATGGCGGAAGGTGACTGGGACGGTTGGGCTATCCTGACTGAAAAACTGGGCAAGAAAATCCAGATCGTTGGTGATGACCTGTTCGTTACCAATACCAAGATCCTGAAAGAAGGCATACAAAAAGGTATCGCCAACTCCATCCTGATCAAGATCAATCAGATCGGTACCCTGACCGAGACTTTTGCCGCAATTGAAATGGCCAAGCGTGCCGGTTACACAGCAGTGATCTCGCATCGCTCCGGTGAAACGGAAGACAGCACGATTGCAGATATCGCCGTTGGCACCAATGCCCTGCAGATCAAGACCGGTTCGCTGTCTCGTTCTGACCGTATGGCAAAGTACAATCAATTGCTGCGTATTGAAGAAGATTTGGGTGAAATTGCCAGCTACCCTGGTCGTGACGCCTTCTACAACCTGAAGTAATTTAGTTTTGTGAAAAAGGGGGAACGCCGTTCCCCTTTTTTCTTCTGAGTGACCAGTTTTGAACCGATAGCCTTACGCCTGTGCGTTTAATAGCTCTTTCCTTTGCTGCGTTGTTGCTGCTGATCCAGTACCCCTTGTGGCTGGGTAAGGGAGGATGGCTGCGCGTTTGGGAACTGGACCGGCAGGTATCGCAAGTCAAGGCCAATAACGATAAACTGAAAGAACGCAACGGCAAGCTGGAATCTGAAGTGCAGGATTTGAAAAACGGCACCGATGCCGTCGAAGAACGTGCCCGCTTTGAATTGGGTATGATCAAGAAGAACGAAATTTTCGTCCAGATATTGGACTCGAATGCCGTCATGCCAAACAAGCCTGATCACCCTGTTCAGGAAACACCGAAGCCTTAAGCAGGCTTTTTGAAGTGATATTGCGTTCAACTCGCGTCAATCACATTCTTTCGCATTCATTGTCCAATCTATTTGCAAGCTTATTTGCAATGATTCTTGATTGATTAGGCGACAAGACGCTTTTTTCAATGTTAGAATCGCAATTCTTTTATTTTTACAGTTCGTTACAAGTTCTTTTGCGCAGCCATGAATGCAGCTGCCGCTTAATTAGTTGCCTGTGCGACGGACTCTTATCCGGCATTCACTCATGAACAAAATCAATCGTCCTGTTATTGCTACCAGCCTGCTTGTGCTGGTATTGGCTCTGAGCGCCTGTGGTGGTGGATCGTCCACCCCGACGGCATCCAATGCGACCTCTGCGATAGCTGCCAATAGCAGTCGCCAGTTCAATGGTCTGGCAGCAAAAGGCAGAATTACTGGCGCACGTGTGCAAGCTTTTTCACTTGATGCATCCGGTAAAAAAGTGGGCGCAGCTTTTGCCGATACCACTACAGGTAGTGATGGCGGCTACACGATTTCCATTCCTGCTGGCAGTTCCAGTTTTTTGATTGAAGTCGGTACGGCACCTGGCGCCTTCATGTATGACGAAGCTACTCAGGCCAATTTGCCTTTTCCTGATGAGTTGAAATTGCGCAGCGTGGTCAGGCAGGGTGCCAATCCTGAACTCGTGTATTGGGGCAGTGTTACACCTTTGACAGAATTGATTGTGCAGGCCGCAGAAAAAGCCGGTGGCCTGACTGCCAGCAATATTGATCGTGCCAGGGCTGGTGTGCAGGCGCTGCTGGGTTTCGATCCGCAAAGGGTAGCGGTGGTTCAGACTACCAGCGATAACGCGGTGGATGCGTATGTCGATGAAAAACTGCAGGCCCTCAGCCTGACGGCCATTTCTCAATTGGCGCTGGACAAGGCATTTTCATGCAATGCTGATAGCCAGGGCAAGCGTGTTGTCTGTGTCGTCAGCCAGATCGCCAATGCCGGCAAGCTTGAGGGCAATACCTTTCTGTTCAATGAAGATGTGCGCCTTGCATTGCGTTCTGCACTGGAAAAAGTGACTGCTAACGACAATGTCAATAAATCTGGTAAAACCTCGGTGGACGGGGTCAGCACTTTCATCAGTGGCAATTTGCCGGCACCTCCTCCCGAGACAGACAAGGTAGCGGCAACCCGGCAGTTCTTTTCCAGCCTGCGCAACAATATTTACTCGCTGACGAACGGGCAGCAAAACGGCGCCATCGACATGCGTCTGAATGCAGTCAAGGCTGACTTTGAAAAAGCCAGTGCACCTATGGACAAGGACTTGTTGATCTGGTCGAAAACGCTAACGGAAGGCATCGATCAATTTAATAAGTTCAAGGCTGGCACCAGCAAGGATACATCGGTTAATGGCTTGTTTTATGGTGCCACGGCCTTATGGAGTGGTTATCAGAATGTGGGTAATCTGGGTGATTGCAGCGTCATGCGTGACCAGGAGAACGTTGCGCGCACGCCAGCAGAAGCGCTGGGCCTGGAATGCCGTTTTTCTCGTGTCGTGCTGCCGGGTACCTTTAAAGCCAGTTATCGCTATCAGGTGGAATGGGTAGAAATCATTGACCGCGTGTGGCTGGAACCTGTCGCCGGTGATACAGGAAAGTTTAGTTACAAGTCTGAACTGGTACAGCAAAAGACTGTGTTTGGCTGGAATCAGGATAAATTTGATTTCATCAGGATACCAGCCAATGATGCCAATGCAACGGTCATCAGCGGCTATTCCACGAATGCATTTACCGGCCAGATCAGTTATGCCATGCAAGGCAAGAATGTGACTGCGCTGATGGTGGATGGCTTGATGCCACCGCGTACCGACGGCAGTGGCAAATTGCTGACTGACTTTGAAAGCTGGAACTTGCGTGTGGATCGCAATGACACAGCTGACGGTTTTTATCGATATGATTTTAGTGGTGAACTCAAGTCCTATGTATCAAGCCAGGTCAGCTCCAGACTGGCCATAGAAAAGGGTTCCTATGCCAAAGTGAGCCTGGACAGCAGCGGCAAGCTGGCTAAATTTGGCGCGAAGGAATTCGCCCTGCTGATTACAGGTGAAGCAGGCAAGAGCAAGGTGCATGGAGAATTGAAGCTGTCGAATGCCTCTGTCGACAAAAATGGGCTGAACTATGCGCCAAACCGGGTCGATTTTACCGGCGTGATCAGCAATAGCACAGGCCTGGCTAGCGCACTGGAATTTTTTAACGGCAAGTTAAGCGTGGAACGTTTTGGCTATACCAGCTTTGACAATAGCAAACCTGAATCTGCAGGCAATTTTGCCCGCACCTCAGCCGCGATTGTTGGTGTGATACAGCTACCTGATCGCCCACCGTTGATGCTGAACGTCAGTGGTAGTAGTGATGCTTTCAATACCAGCGGTATTTTCGCGCAATATGATGATGGCAGTAATGTCATTAATGCCAATCTGACGGAGAGTCCGGGCAAGACCAGAGTGCTGCGTGTCAGCAGTGCTTCTGGCGTGTCCTTTGATTTGTATGGCAGCAATCAAGTGGCTGACATCCTGAAAGATGGTGCCAAGGTCGGCTGGCTGGATTTGAAGGCAGGCCGCATCAGTTATGTCGATGGCAGTTTTGAATCCATAAAGTAAGTTGAATTTTTTCAGAGTATGCCCGCTGTATCTCAGCGGGCTATTTTTTTGAGTGTATTCCATGTTCTTATCCAGACTGACCCTAGTGCTAGGCACGGCTTTGCTTGCTCATCAGGCCTATGCCATGGATGAACTGTTGCCGCAAAAGAACGATGACGGCTGGCGTAGCTTTGCCAATATTGATCTGTGGGAAGCGTCAGATTTTATGCCTAGCCGCAAAATAGAGGGAGACTGGAGTGGAGACTTTTCGCCTAAAGAAGGTCAAAATGTAAGTCTGCGTCGCTACCGTGCAGAGTTGGGCTTGTCTTATAAAGAATGGCGTTTGAATCTGGAGGCCCGTCAGGAAGGCATGTTGAAAGCCAGCGCATCTACCCTGGCATTTGTGAAAGCGTATAAGCAGAGTGGTTTGCCGCAACAGGCAGTCAGCTACCAACTTGGGGCGCAGATGGAAAGCTGGTCAGGCTTTGGTTTGCGGGCAGGGCGCTGGTTCAGCCTGGGTGGTGAGTATCAGCCGCGCTTCTTTGCCAGTGTCGTGTATTACATGAAGCCGCAATACCGCTCGGCACAGGCAACAGGGGCTGCCAGTTATGTCGATAATCAGCACTACAGTTTTTCTGCGACCGAACTGGATGTCAATAGCCGCTACCAATACCTGTTTCAGCAATTTGAACCTGAGGCCAAAGGTTATAGCTCCGGTATGGCCATGGATTGGCAAATCAATCCGGCTTGGCGCATGCAATACCAGCTTGAAGATGCATTCAACCGTCTGGCTTGGCAGAATTTGCCTGAACTGCAGCAAAGCCTGAGTTCTGCCGTCGTGCGATATGACAACAAGGGCTATTTGAACTATCAGCCTTTGCTGCAAGGCGTAAACCGCCAAAGGACCCGCTCAGTCTCGGTGCCGCAAACACATACAGCGCGCCTTGCCTACCAAAGCCAGCAGTGGGAATTTGCCGCGCAAGTCCGGCATTTTTATGGCGTTAATCTGCCGACCCTGAGTGTCGCCAATGACTCAGCCTATGGTCGCTTTGAAGCCAGTTTTGATACGCGCTATAAATCAGTTGGTATAGGCTGGAGTAATCAGTTCGTGGGGGTGCATTTGCAGACAGATAATCCGAATTTGAGTAGTGCCAAAGTGCTTGGTGTGGGTGCGCAAGTACATTACAAGTTCTGAACTGCGGCACTTAAATCTGCGGCACTTAAATTTTTTTACACGCCCACATATTTTTGCCAGGTCTCTGGTGACTGCGTCAAGCTTCCGCTATTGCCATGCCAGACTATCTTGCCGCGCTCCATGATGTTGTGCTGATCGGCCAGGGGGATGAGTTTTTCTACATACTTGTCGATGACCAATGTGGTTTGTCCCTGATCACGTAGTTTTCTCAGACAGGCCCAGATTTCTTCGCGCACCAGTGGCGATAAACCTTCCGTTGCTTCATCCAGTATCAGCAGGTGCGGGTTGGTCATCAATGCGCGTGAGATAGCCAGCATTTGCTGTTCACCACCAGATAACTGATTGCCCATATTGCCGGCACGTTCTGCCAGCCGTGGAAAGAGCTGGTAAATTTCTTTCAGGCTCCACGGTGTCTTGCTGTTGTTGCGATTGGCGGCAAAGGCGACCAGGTTTTCCTTGACGGTCAGGTTGGGGAATATTTGCCTGCCTTCCGGCACCAGGGCAATGCCCATCCTGGCAATTTTATCCGTCGACATTTTTTCTATGCGTTGCCCCATGAAACTGATATTGCCGCTGTGCGCTGGCGTCAAGCCCAGTATCGAACGCAAGGTCGTGGTCTTGCCGGCGCCATTGCGACCCAGCAGGCTGGCAACTTCACCCTGACGGATGTGCAGGTCTATCCCAAACAAGACCTGGCTATGACCATAGGCGGTGGCGATGTGCTCGACTTCCAGTATGGTCTTCATGCAAACTCCTTGAGTGGCGCACTTAGCTTGTCACCGATCATTTCATTGCCGCTCATTTCATCACCAAGATAAGCTTTCTTGACTTCCGGATTTTGGCGTATCTGTTCTGCCGTGCCGGTCGCAATGATGGCACCTGCCACCAAAACAGAAATGCGATCAGCCAGCTTGAAGACGGCATCCATATCATGCTCGATCAAAATCACGGCAGCCTTGCCGCGCAGGGCTGCAATCAACCCCAGCATCTTGCCTGATTCTTCATGTCCTGTGCCTGCCATGGGTTCGTCCAGCAACAGCAGTTTGGGTTGTGTTGCCAGCGTCAGTCCCAGTTCCAACTGACGCTGCTCACCATGCGCTAATTCACAGGCCTTGTTGTTGCATACTTGTGCCAGTCCTATATCGCTGGCTAGTTGCCGGGCTTGTTCAAAAAGTGCCTTGTCATCTATCGCCTTGCGCCAGAAACGCATGCTGCTGCCAGAGTGCGCCTGTAGCGCCAGGCTCAGGTTATCGATGACAGTATATGACGGGAAGATATTCGTGATCTGGTAAGAGCGTGCCAACCCAAGCTTGGCCCGTTCATGCATGCTGAGGGCGGTAACATCGACACCATTGAAAATGATCTGCCCCTGATTGGGGGCAATGGCCCCAGATATCTGGTGTATCAGTGTAGTCTTGCCTGCACCATTCGGGCCTATGATGGCATGGATTTCGCCGGGTAATATATCCAGGCTCAGCTCATTGGTCGCCACCAGGCCGCCATAGCGTTTGACCAAGCCATTTAGCTGCAAAACACTCATGCCTGATCCCCTTGTGGTTTTTTTGTTGGCATGAATTTTTGCGGCACGCTGGCCAGACCATTCGGCAAGAGCATGACGACCAGCAGCAAGATAATGCCCAGATATAGTTGCCAGTGTATGGTGTAGCCAGACAGAGTTTCTTCCAGCATCAGCATGACCACGGCACCCAGGATGCCGCCCGACAGATAGCCAACACCACCCAGTATCACCATCACCATCAGGCTGCCGGATTGGGTCCAGTGTAAAAGATTCGGGCTGACCAGCATGTTCTGGTTTGCCAGCAGGGCACCGGCCAGGCTGGCGATGCTACCGGCAATCGCAAAGCACAGCAGTTTGTAGCGAAACACTGGGTAGCCTATGGCTTCCATACGCGTTTCATTTTCCTTGATGGCTTGAATCACCCGTCCAAAACGGGAATTGATGAGCTGGTACAGGATGAACAGAAATGCGGCGCAAATAGCCAGCACCAGATAGTAAAAATGACTGTCATTTGTCATATCCAGACCAGTGACTGAACGTTGCGCCAGACTTAGACCATCGTCACCGCCATAATTTTTTAATGACACAAACAGAAAGTACAGCATCTGCGCGAATGCCAGCGTGATCATGATGAAGTACACGCCGCGCGTTCTGAGTGAGACACTGCCTATTGCCAGTGCCAGCACAAAGCCAGTCAGCATCGCCGCCGGCCAACTGATCCAGGCAGATGTGACTCCATGCTGCATCAGTATGCCCACCACATAAGCACCACTGCCAAAGAAGGCAGCATGCCCCAGGCTGATCATGCCGCCAAAACCCAGTATCAGGTTCAGGCTGCTGGCCACCAGGGCGAAAATCATCAATCGGCTTAACAAACCTATATAAAATTCCTGGGCGAAGTAAGTCGCCAGCAGGGGGAAGGCAATCAGCAGACACAGGATGCCAATGCCGGACTTGCGCGAAATAGTGTGATGTAGGCTGCTCTGCATGATCGCCCTTTTTTGTTATTTAGCCACGTGCAGGGAACAGGCCCTGGGGTTTGTAAAACAGCACGGCTGCCATCAATACATAAATCAGTATTGATGCCAGGGCAGGGCCGAGGTTGGCGGCCATCTCCAGCGGCATCAACAATTTCAATGCACCGGGTAGCAAGGTTTTACTTAAGGTGTCAACCAGCCCCACCAGCAATGCGCCTACCAGTGCCCCGCGTATCGAGCCTATGCCACCGATGACAATAACCACAAACGCTAATATCAGGATGCTTTCGCCCATGCCCACCTGTACCGCCAGTATCGAACCGAGCAGGGCACCCGCGATGGCGCACAGGGCTGCGCCAAAGGCAAACAGCAGGGTGAATACCAGCTTGATATTGATGCCCATGGTGATCGCCATTTCACGGTTCGAGGCGCCGGCCCGCACCAGCATGCCGATGCGGGTTTTGCTGACGACAAAATACAGCAGACCAGCAACAGCCAGCCCGGTGGCGATAATGAACAGACGGAAAGAAGAATAAAAAAAGTCAGGCAGCAACTCCACTGGTTGCGCCAGTTGCGGCGGTATATTCAGCATCAGCGGCTGCGCGCCCCAGATCATGCGCGCGCCTTCATTGAATATCAGTATCAATGCAAAGGTCGCCAGCACATGGGACAAATGATCGCGCTGGTATAAGTGCCGGAAAATCACAAGCTCCAGTATCACCCCCAGCAGTGCGGTCGCCACCACCGCCGCCAGCAAGCCCAGCCAGAAAGAACCTGTCAGGCCGGTAAAGCTGGCAGCAAAATAGGCACCCGCCATATACAGAGAGCCATGCGCGAGATTGATGAAATCCATGATGCCAAAGATCAGCGTCAGGCCCGCCGCCAGCAGGAAAAGCATGAGACCAAATTGCAGGCCGTTTAAGCCATGTTCCAGTAAAAGCGTGATGTTCATTCCCTGATCCCTAATTCCTGATGATACAGATATGAAATTACTTTAGGTCTAAAATATACTATACATGTCGCAAGTGCAGATATTTTCTTTATGGAAATCTGAATTTTGATACGAAAAAACACTTTACCAAAAAATAGTTTAGGTTTAAAGTAGTTTGGTGTTTTCAGGGTTTACTGTATCAATATTGATTACTGCAACACACCCTAAGCCGGAGAAGAAATGAATTCAACTGCCCGACCAGTATCTGCCCACCTGGATACCTTTGCTTTTGATCATCTGCCTCCACGCGAGCAATGGCCTGAACTGGTTTTTTCTTTGCCTGAATTACAATATCCTGAACGACTGAATTGTGTCGCCGACTTGCTCGACAAAATGTGTGCATCTGACCATGCAGGCAGTATCGCCATTCGTAACCAGACTGAAAGCTGGACCTATTCCCATTTGCTGGCAACCGTCAATCGCATTGCCCATGTCTTGCTGGAAGATATGCATTTGCAAGCTGGTAACAGGGTCTTGTTGCGCGGTGCCAATAACCCCATGATGGCGGCCAGTGTATTGGCCGTCATCAAGGCGGGTTGCATTGCTGTTCCCACCATGCCGCTATTGCGTGCAAAAGAATTGGGTGTGATTGCCAATAAGGCTGAAATCGCTGCTGCCTTGTGTTCGGACAATCTGCGCGAAGAGATGGAGTTGGCGGTGCAAGCCAATCCTATATTGACGCAGGTCATCTACTTCAATCATCAGGGTGACGACGGTCTGGAAGCGCTGATGGCTGACAAATCACCTGAATTTGCTGCTGTCGATACCCTGGCCGAAGATGTCTGCCTGATCAGTTTTACCTCTGGCACTACCGGCATGCCCAAGGGCACCATGCATTTTCACAGGGATGTATTGGCAATCTGTGATTGTTTTCCGCGTTCTACCTTGAAGTCTGCGCAAGATGATGTCTTCATCGGTACGCCGCCACTGGCATTTACATTTGGCCTGGGTGGCTTGCTGTTATTCCCCTTGCGCGTCGGTGCGACAGCGGTCTTGCTGGAAAAACTGACGCCAGAATCCTTGTTGAAAACCATTGCCGATTTCAAGGCCACAGTGTGTTTTACAGCACCGACTTTTTATCGCCAGATGGCACCCTTGGCCAGGAATTTCGATCTGTCCAGTCTGAAGAAAACTGTCTCCGCTGGCGAAGCCTTGCCTGCATCAACACGTGAAGCCTGGCGGCAAGCGACGGGCCTGGTCATGATAGACGGCATAGGTGCAACCGAAATGCTGCATATCTTTATCTCTGCCGCCGGCGATGCCACCAGGGCAGGGGCGACCGGCAAGCCCATACCAGGTTACCAGGCATGCATATTTGACGAACAGGGTGACATCGCTGGCCCCGGCGTGGTTGGCCGCCTGGCAGTCAAGGGGCCGACAGGTTGCCGCTACCTGGCCGACGACAGGCAAAAGAAGTATGTGCATCAAGGCTGGAACCTGACAGGTGATGCCTATGAAATGGATGCAGACGGTTATTTCTGGTATCGCGCCCGCACCGATGACATGATCATTTCTGCCGGCTACAACATCGCCGGGCCGGAAGTGGAAGAGGTTTTGCTGAAACATCCAGCGGTTGCAGAATGTGCAGTCATAGGCCTGGCTGACGAAGAGCGTGGCCAGATCGTCAAAGCTTTTGTGGTCTTGAAAGCAGATGCGCAGGCATCGGCAGCATTGAGCAAGGAAATCCAGGATTTCGTCAAAAATAGCATTGCCCCCTATAAGTACCCGCGCGCCATAGAATTCATGACGAGTTTACCCAGAACTGAAACCGGAAAATTGCAACGCTATAAGTTGCGTATTCCTGCTGCCAGCTAAATATCACTTATAGGACTTACGCAAAACTGCCCCAAAGCGTTGCAGCCCCTCTCCTAGGAGCCGTGTACTAAAGTACTGTCTTCGTCGCTACGCCTTGCTGGAACAATTTTGCGTAAGTCCTATTATGAAGTTTCGCCCATGCCCATTAACCCGAAGGAGACGCCCGTGAAAAAGACCTTGCTGTGTTTATTGTTGTCCAGTATTGCTGCGACCAATGCTACCAACGCTTTTGCCGCAGACAAAGTCAAAGTGGGCATGGTCACCACCTTGTCTGGGGCGGGTGCTGGTCTCGGTGTGGATATACGCGATGGCTTTTCCCTGGCCATGAAACATCTGGACAATAAATTCGGCAATTTGCCAGTCGAAGTCATTACAGGTGATGATCAGCAAAATCCCGATGCGGCCAAACAACTGGTGGACAAGCTTATCAAGAAAGACAAGGTCGATTTAATGACCGGTATCGTGTTTTCCAATTTGATGCTGGCTGTCGGGCCGACAATTTTCAACGCCAAGATCCATTACATCAGCGCCAATGCCGGGCCTTCTCAATACGCAGGCGAGCAATGCAATCCCTATTTCTTTAATGTGGCCTGGCAAAATGACAGCCTGCATGAGGCAGTCGGCAAGCAAGTCAATGACAAGGGTTTTAAAAATGTCGCCTTGGTGGCACCTAATTATCCGGCAGGCAAAGATGCGCTGACGGGTTTCAAGCGCTATTACAAGGGCAAGGTTGCTGATGAGATTTATACCAAGCTTGGTCAACTCGATTATGCAACTGAACTGGCGCAGATACGTGGCCTGAAACCGGATGCCGTGTACATCTTCCTGCCGGGTGGCATGGGCATCAATTTCATCAAACAGTTTGTGGATGCCGGTTTGTCCCGGAGTACACAACTCTTCGGGCCGGGTTTTTCTGCCGATGAAGACATCATCAAGGCAGTCGGCGCACCCATGCTGGGCATGTTCAATGCATCGCAGTGGGGGCACGACATGGATACTCCGCAAAACAAACGTTTCGTTGCCGACTTCCAGAAAGAATATGGCCGCCTGCCATCCCTGTATGCATCGCAAGGCTATGACGCAGCTATGCTGATGGACAGTGCCGTGCGCGGCGTCAAAGGCAAGATAGAAGACAAGGATGCATTGGGCAAGGCCATCAAGGCTGCCAATTTCAAATCAGTACGGGGGGACTTCAAGTTCAACAGCAATCATTACCCGATACAAAATTATTATGCACGCATCATCAGCAAGGATGCGCAGGGCAGGGTTACCAACAAAACGCTGAGTGCTGTATTTACCAATCACCCGGATGCCTATGTGGCGTCCTGCAAAATGTAATAGACAAGCAGGCGTAAAAAGCTGGTTGCTGATTACAGTCAGCAATCAGCTTTATCTCAAATATTAAAATTTTCAAGGCATTTCCATGAATATCCTCTGCATCGGTGGTGGTCCGGCTGGCCTGTACTTCAGCCTGCTGATGAAAAAGCAAAACCCGGCTCATCAAATTACCATCGTCGAACGCAATCGCGCTTACGATACCTTTGGCTGGGGCGTGGTGTTTTCTGACCAGACTCTGGGGAATCTGGTGAATGCCGATGAACAGACTGCACGGTCCATCTTGCAATCATTCAATCACTGGGATGATATTGATACCCATTTCAAGGGCCAGGTTGTCACCTCGGGCGGTCATGGTTTTTGTGGCATAGGTCGCAAACGGTTGCTGAATATTTTGCAAGAACGTTGTGAAGAACTGGATGTGAAGCTGGTGTTTGAAACCGATGTGACCGACGACCAGGCACTGGCACTGGAATATGATGCTGACCTGGTTATCGCATGCGATGGCTTGAACAGCCGTGTACGCACACGCTATGAGCAAAGCTATCAACCCGATATGGATACACGCAAATGTCGCTTTGTCTGGCTGGGTACCAAAAAACTGTTTTCGGCTTTCACCTTCGCTTTTGAAGAAACCGAACATGGCTGGTTCCAGGCGCATGCCTATCAATATGATGGCGATACCGCGACCTTTATTGTCGAAACCCCGGAAGAAACCTGGGAAAAAGCTGGCATAGATAAAATGAACCAGGAAGAGGCCATTGCCTTTTGTGAAAAGCTGTTCGCCAAATACCTGGATGGTAATGCCCTGATGTCGAATGCCACGCATTTGCGGGGCTCGGCCAACTGGATCAAGTTTCCGCGCATTATCTGCAAGAACTGGGTGCACTGGAACCAGTTGAATGGCAAGCGTGTACCGGTAGTTCTGATGGGCGACGCTGCCCACACGGCGCATTTCTCCATAGGTTCCGGTACCAAGCTGGCACTCGAAGATGCGATAGAACTGGCGCGCAGTTTTGAAAAACATGGCACGAAAGGGATGGACGCCTTGCTGGAAGCTTATCAGGACTTGCGTTCTATTGAAGTCTTGAAGATACAAAGCGCCGCCCGCAATTCCATGGAATGGTTTGAAAACGTCCAACGTTATACCGCCATGGAAGCGCCGCAGTTTGCCTATTCCATGCTGACACGCAGCCAGCGTTTGTCGCATGAAAACCTGCGCGTCAGGGATGCGGCTTATGTACGCAGTTTTGAACACTGGATAGCCGAACAAGCCTATGCCAAAGCAGGCTTGCCTGTGCCCAGGACCAAGACAGAAATTCCCCCAATGCTGACGCCGTACAAGTTGCGTGACGTCGTGTTGAAAAACCGCATCGTTGTGTCACCGATGGCGCAATATTCTGCGACTGATGGTGTAGCGGGAGATTATCATCTTGTGCATCTGGGCAGCCGTGCCATGGGCGGTGCCGGCCTGGTGTTTGCCGAGATGACCTGCGTATCTGCCGATGCGCGCATCACACCCGCTTGCCCCGGCCTGTATGCGCCTGAACATACGCAGGCCTGGAAACGCATCGTCGATTTTGTCCATGCCAATACGGATGCCAGGATCGCTATCCAGCTTGGCCATGCCGGAGCCAAAGGTTCTACCTGCGTAGCCTGGGAAGGAACAGACCAGCCCCTCAAAGAAGGTAACTGGCCGCTGGTGTCTGCGTCTGAACAAGAATACCTGCCTGGCATTTCGCAACGTGCGCGTGCAGCCACAACGGCAGACATGCAGCGTATCCAGAATGATTTTGTGCAGGCGAGCATAGCAGCGGAAGAGGCAGGCTTTGACTGGCTGGAACTGCATTGCGCCCATGGTTATCTGTTATCAAGTTTCATTTCGCCACTGACCAATCAGCGTGAAGATGAATATGGCGGTTCACTGGAAAACCGTTGCCGTTTCCCCTTGCAGGTGTTTGCTGCCCTACGCGCCGCCTGGCCAGCGCAGAAACCCATCTCTGTACGCATTTCTGCACATGACTGGGTAGAGGGCGGTATTACACCTGATGATGCAGTCGCCATTGCCAGGCTGTTCAAGGCTGCCGGTGCCGACATGATAGATTGTTCTTCTGGACAGGTCAGCAAGCAGGAAAAGCCTGTGTATGGCCGCATGTTCCAGACCCCATTTGCTGATCGCATACGCAACGAAGCACAAATCCCCACGATTGCCGTCGGTGCGATTTTTGAAGCTGATCATGCGAATAGCATCATCGCCGCTGGCCGCGCTGATCTGTGCGCCATTGCCAGGCCGCATCTGGCAGACCCTGCCTGGACCTTGCATGAAGCAGCCAGGCTGGGCTTTGCTGACATGCCCTGGCCCAAACAATATGTCGCTGGAAAAATGCAACTGGAACGTAATCTGGAACGTGAAAGACAGGTCGCAGCAGCCAGCGCTGGTTTGACGCCGCAGCAAGTTGCTGCCAAGTTGCTGGAAGGATGAGCATGACAACGTATCAAGGACGATTGCAAGGCAGGCATGCGCTGGTTACTGGCGGTGGCAAAGGTATAGGCCTGGCGATAGCACAAGCCTTATTGAGTGAAGGGGCAACAGTGACGCTGGCAGGTCGCAGCGAAGCGACCTTGCAGGAGGCTGTGGCTTCCTTGGCTAGTTCCAAAGTGCAGTACGTGGTCATGGATGTCAGCGATGTGGAATCAGTGCAAACAGCTTTCCAGCTATCGCAGGGCAGGGATGGACGTATCGATATCCTCATCAACAATGCCGGGCAAGCCAGTTCTGCCTCTTTCCTGAAAACTGATGCCAGGCTATGGAAAAACATGATGGATGTGAACCTGAACGGCAGTTTCATTTGCATGCAACAAGCTTTGCCCGCCATGCTGGAAGCAGGCTGGGGGCGTATCGTGAATGTGGCGAGTACCGCAGGGCTGAAGGCTTATGCCTATGTCTCTGCCTACTGCGCTGCCAAGCATGCAGTGATTGGCCTGACACGGGCAGTAGCGCTGGAAGTCGCGGCCAAAGGCGTGACCGTGAATGCGGTTTGCCCTGGTTACACCGAGACCGATATCGTCAAGGATGCAATCGCCAATATCGTTGCCAAAACTGGCCGCACTGCAGAACAGGCGAAAGCTGAACTGGCCGCCGGCAATCCGCAAAAGCGTCTGGTACAACCACAAGAGGTGGCAGATGCGGTGCTGTGGCTATGCATGGATAGTGCATCGGCAATGAATGGGCAATCCATTGCTGTCGCTGGTGGCGAAGTGATGTGATGAAATCTGATGAACAGGTAAAAGCAGGTATGAAAGAAGACAGTAACCCCGTGTACGACATGGAAAGTCGTCTGACGCAAGATGACCATCAGTCCTTGCGCCTGTGGCTGCGCATGTTGTCTTGCACCGTGATGATAGAAGGTGAAATCCGTGGCCGCTTGCGCAGCGAGTTTGGTATTACCTTGCCGCGCTTTGACCTGATGGCGCAACTGGAACGACATCCCGAAGGTTTGCGCATGGGCGAATTATCCAAACGCATGATGGTCACCGGCGGCAATATCACCGGCATCACCGATCAGCTTGAGCAAGAAAAACTGGTGACTCGCGTCGCCGACCTGAAAGATCGCCGTGCTTACAGCGTCAAGCTGACACCCGCCGGTCGCCGCGCCTTCAAGCGCATGGCAGCCGTGCATGAGGCATGGATCGCCGATATGTTTTCCGGCTTGCAGACGGAACAGAAAAGTAAGCTATTTGAATTATTGTCGCAAGTGAAAACCCACTTGCATGCGCCTGGCGTTGACAGTAATACGGAAAAAAGCGCAGGCAACCGCGCAGACAACAACATAGACACCATCACAGACGACAAGCTTTCGCAGGAGCAATCAACATGAAATACCTACCCGGTCAGCCCCAGGATTTGCCTGGTAATCGCCAGCAACTGACAGACTATATAGCGCAGCATTTTACCTATGCCGTAGAGACTGGCGTTGCCACCATCATCCTGAACCGGCCCGAACGCAAAAACCCGCTAACCTTTGATTCTTATGCAGAGCTGCGCGACCTGTTCCGCACTTTGTCTTATGCAGATGATGTCAAGGCCATCGTCATTACCGGTGCAGGTGAAAATTTTTGCTCAGGTGGTGACGTGCATGAAATCATAGGTCCCCTGACAAAACTGGATATGCCAGGGCTGCTAAGTTTTACCCGTATGACGGGTGATCTCGTCAAGGCCATGCGTGCCTGTCCGCAACCGATCATTGCAGCAATTGATGGCGTATGTGCCGGGGCAGGTGCCATCCTGGCGCTGGCTTCGGATATACGTATAGGTACGACGCGCAGCAAAACTGCCTTCCTGTTCACCCGCGTTGGTCTGGCGGGTTGCGACATGGGGGCCTGCTCCATCCTGCCGCGCATCATAGGGCAGGGACGGGCTGCCGATTTACTGTACAGCGGGCGTTCCATGTCGGGTGATGAGGCAGAACGCTGGGGCTTTTTCAATCGCCTGGCGGCACCAGAAGATGTGCAGGCAGAAGCGCAGGCGTATGCAAGAAACCTGGCGGAAGGCCCTAGTTTTGCCCATGGCATGACCAAGAAAATGCTGCAGCAGGAATGGAATATGGGTGTCGATGAAGCGATAGAGGCTGAAGCACAGGCACAGGCGATATGCATGATGACCAATGATTTTCATCGTGCCTACCATGCCTTCGTTGCCAAACAAAAACCAGTGTTTGAAGGGGATTGAGCATGACGCATATGATGTCTGATACCAGCTACCTCGATTGGCCCTTCTTTGATGACAAACACCGCGAGTTACAACGCACACTGGATGCCTGGGCTGCAGAAAACCTGCCTGATCATCATGGCGCTGATGTTGATCAGGCTTGCTGCGATCTGGTAAAACTGCTCGGTGCGGCTGGCTGGCTCAAAAACGCCATCGGCGGCAGCGCCTACGGTGGTAGTGCCGATGTCATCGATACCCGGGCTATTTGCCTGATACGCGAAACCCTGGCGCGCCATTCTGGCCTGGCGGATTTTGCCTTTGCCATGCAGGGCCTGGGTTCAGGTGCCATCAGCCTGCATGGCACGCAAGTGCAAAAACAAAATTATCTTACCAAGGTAGCCAAAGGCGAGGCGATTGCCGCTTTCGCACTGTCTGAACCTGAAGCGGGTTCTGATGTGGCGGCCATGCAATGTGCAGCAGAGTTTGTTGCTGATGCAGATGGCGGCCATTATGTCCTGAACGGTGAAAAAACCTGGATTTCCAATGGCGGCATTGCCGATTTTTATGTGCTGTTTGCCCGCACTGGCGAAGCGCCGGGTGCACGCGGCATCACTGCCTTTATCGTCGATGCCGGTTTGCCGGGCTTTGAGATTGCCGAACGTATCGATGTGATTGCCCCGCACCCATTGGCTCGCTTGAAGTTCAGCAATTGTCGTGTACCGGCTGCGCAGCGACTGGGTGAAGCAGGGCAGGGCTTCAAGGTGGCGATGGCGACTTTGGATATCTTCCGCACTTCTGTCGCGGGAGCGGCGCTGGGTTTTGCCCGGCGCGCCATGGATGAAGCCATGCATAGAGTGACGACACGCAAAATGTTTGGGCAGACCCTGGCCGACTTTCAATTGACCCAGGCCAAACTGGCGCAGATGGCTACCACCATAGACAGTTCAGCCCTGCTGATATACCGCGCTGCATGGCAAAGAGACCAGGGCAAGAAAGTCACCAAAGAAGCTGCCATGGCAAAACTGACTGCGACCGAAGGCGCGCAGCAAGTGATCGATGCGGCTCTGCAAATGTTTGGCGGTCTGGGTGTGGTTTCAGAAGTCCCTGTAGAACGCCTGTATCGTGAAATCCGTTCCCTGCGTATTTATGAGGGAGCAACAGAAGTGCAGCAATTGATTATTGGCCGCGAATTATTGAAGGAATTCGCCGCAACATGAGCTTTCATGATGATTTTTACGACTGAATTGCCCATACGCTTTGCCCATTGTGACCCGGCGGGTATCGTGTTTTATCCGCGCTATTTTGAAATGATGAATGGCGTGGTGGAAGACTGGTGCGCACAGGGATTGGGCTGTAGTTTCCATGAAATGCATAT
Source organism: Undibacterium sp. Di26W (assembly GCF_049340265.1). Taxonomy (NCBI): domain Bacteria; kingdom Pseudomonadati; phylum Pseudomonadota; class Betaproteobacteria; order Burkholderiales; family Oxalobacteraceae; genus Undibacterium; species Undibacterium sp. Di26W. The sequence goes on along the minus strand of NZ_JBMPOR010000005.1, from coordinate 108,083 downwards.
GTTGCGTGGCATAGGTTTGCCGACGGTACACCTGGAAACAGATTTCCTCAAACCTGCACAACTGGGTGAAATCTTACAGGCAGAATTGACTGTGTTGAAGCTGGGTAATACATCGGTAGAGATACAGCTGTGTTTTAGCGGTCAGCAGCAGGATGCGCGTCTGAAAGCCCGTCTGGTTCTGGTCATGATGGACCTGACATTGCGCCAGGCCATAGCCATCCCGGATGAATTGCGTGCTGCCATGTTGCATTATTGTGCTGCTAAAGATGAAAAGCTTGCTTCAGCTTAAGCAGATAAGCCCGGTTTGAGATATAAATAACAGACTTTTTGTGTTGAAAAGCATGAAAAGTCATTGTTGAAAGGATTGACGATGGATATTTTGCAACCCCAGGGTTGGGCCAAGCCTCGCGGCTATTCCAATGGTGTTGTGGCCAGTGGCCGTACTGTGTGTGTCAGCGGCATGATAGGCTGGGATGCGCAATGCGTATTTCATTCTGATGATTTTGCCACCCAGGTCAGACAGGCTTTGCAGAATATTGTTGAGGTTCTGGCCGAGGCTGATGCCGGTCCTGAACATATAGTACGCATGACCTGGTATGTAGTGGATAAAAAAGAATACGTCGGCGCCTACAAGGAAGTGGGTGAAGCATACCGCGCTATCATAGGCCGTCATTTCCCGGCCATGACTGCAGTGCAGGTAGCTGCCCTGATCGAAGACAGGGCGAAGGTTGAAATAGAAGTCACCGCCATCGTGCCGGAGCGAATATGAAAGCAAGCATAGGTGTAGTTGGTATCGTTGGTGCAGGCGCAATGGGTCGTGGTATCGGCCAGATTGCAGCCCAGGCCGGCTTTGCTGTTCTTTTGTTCGACGTACAGCCTGATGCTGCACGTAAAGCCAACCAGTTGATTGCTGAGCAATGGCAAAAAATGCTGAACAAGGAAAAACTCACCGAAGAAGAATACCAGGATGCACTGGAAAACCTGCAAGTCGTTGATGACATGCAGGAACTGGCTGATTGCGATCTGATCGTGGAAGCCATTGTCGAAAAGCTGGATGCCAAGCGCGGCTTGTTCCAGCAATTGGATGGTATTGTCAGTGATGCCTGCATACTGGCGACAAATACGTCGTCTTTATCCGTCACTGCCATTGCGGCGGGCAGCAAAATACCCGAGCGCGTGGCTGGCCTGCATTTTTTTAATCCTGTGCCACTGATGAAAGTGGTGGAAGTCATTGATGGCTTGTTGACGAGTGCCGATGTGGCCGGGCAACTCATGGCATTTGCCAGTCGCACCGGGCATTTGCCGGTACGTGCCAGGGATACACCTGGCTTTATCGTCAATCATGCCGGTCGCGCTTATGGTACCGAGGCCCTGCGTATCCTGCAAGAAAATGTCGCCACTTTCCGCCAGATCGACCAGATCATGCGCGAAGCCGCTGGCTTCAAGCTGGGACCATTTGAATTGATGGACCTGACCGGGCTGGATGTATCGCATCCGGTGATGGAAGCAATTTATCACCAGTATTATGAAGAGCCACGCTATCGACCCAGCGTCATCACTGCACAGCGTGTACACGCCGGTGTGCTTGGACGTAAAACCGGACGTGGATTTTATTCTTACAGTACTGAGAATACGCTGCCAGCGCCAGTTGAAAACTATCCGGCATGGACTGACACCGTCTGGATCAGCCAGGCCAACCCGGATGCCGTGCCTGCATTGACTGCCTTGTTTGAACGTTGTGGCGCAAGCGTGGAAACAGGCGCGCAGCCGTCGGACACTGCCTTGTGCATCGTCAGCCCGTATGGCACAGATGTCAGCAGCAGTGTTGCCAGTGAAGGTCTGGATGCCCGCCGCACGCTGGGCATTGATGCCTTGCTGGTTTGCGAAGGGCATTTGACCCTGATGACCAACCCGGCTACGGATGCGCTTATTGCTGCGCGCTGCCAGTCATTGTTATTAGGCAGTGGACAAGGTGTCAGCCTGATACAGGACAGCAGTGGCTTCGTGGTGCAGCGCATGCTGGCATGCATCATCAATATTGCCAGCGATATCGTGCAGCAGGGTATTTGCAGCCCGCAAGATCTGGATAGAGCCGTCACTTTGGGCCTGGCTTATCCGGTGGGGCCACTGGCGTGGGGTGATAAACTGGGTGCTTCGCGTATACTAGGCATTTTGCGAAATTTGTTGAGCAGCACAGGTGATCCACGCTATCGTCCCAGCCCATGGCTGGTACGCCGGGCGCAACTGGGTTTGTCGCTATTGCATACTGAAAAACACACGGCAAATTAAAATAAACCTGCATGGCACCATATAACTGAATGGTGCGATCGCGGGTAAATAAAAGTTATACATAAAAGTAATTTATAAAAGTAATGTATAAAAGTAATACATACAAAAACTAATTCATACAATCAGGAGAAACAGATGGCCAAGGCTGTATTTAGTTGGGAAGATCCCTTGTTATTGTCTTCACAGTTGAGCGACGAAGAGCGCATGGTGCAGGATGCCGCGCGCGTCTATTGTGAAGAAAAGCTGACGCCACGCGTACTGGAAGCTTTCCGTCATGAAAAAACGGATCCCGCCATTTTCCGCGAAATGGGTGAGCTTGGCCTCTTGGGTTCCATGATCCCCACGCAATATGGTGGTGCCGGTTTGAACTATGTATGCTATGGCCTGGTGGCACGTGAAGTGGAACGTGTGGATTCTGGCTACCGTTCCATGATGAGTGTGCAAAGCTCTCTGGTCATGGTACCCATCAATGAATTCGGCAGCGAAGCACAAAAACAAAAATACCTGCCCAAGCTGGCTACGGGCGAATGGATAGGCTGCTTTGGCCTGACCGAACCGAATCATGGTTCTGACCCTGGCAGTATGGTCACCCGTGCCAAGACCGTACCGGGCGGCTATTCCCTCAGTGGTGCCAAGATGTGGATCACCAATAGCCCTATCGCTGATGTTTTCGTGGTCTGGGCAAAAACCGATGATGGCCGTATTCGTGGCTTTATCCTGGAAAAAGGCTGGAAAGGCCTGACAGCACCGGCCATTCATGGCAAGGTTGGCTTGCGTGCTTCCATCACTGGCGAAATCGTCATGGATGAAGTATTCGTACCCGAAGAAAACCTGATGCCACATGTGGAAGGTTTGAAAGGCCCGTTCACCTGCCTGAATTCAGCCCGTTACGGTATTGCCTGGGGTGCTTTGGGTGCAGCAGAATTCTGCTGGCATACTGCACGCCAGTACACCATGGACCGCCTGCAATTCGGCCGCCCGCTGGCCGCCAATCAACTGGTACAGAAAAAACTGGCTGATATGCAGACCGAAATCACGCTGGCCCTGCAAGGCTGCCTGCGTCTGGGACGCATGAAGGATGAAGGTACGGCTGCGGTGGAAATCACTTCCATCATGAAACGTAATTCCTGCGGCAAATCACTGGACATCGCCCGTACAGCGCGCGATATGCTGGGTGGCAACGGTATTTCCGATGAATTTGGCATTGCCCGTCACCTGGTGAATCTGGAAGTCGTGAATACCTATGAAGGTACACATGATATCCATGCCCTGATTTTGGGACGTGCGCAGACGGGTATTGCTGCTTTCTAAGAACCTGCTTACGATCTTACTGCGCGAGCGCGATTGTAGTCCACGCGGGGCTCATGTGCTGCTCAAAATGCTCATGGTCTTAAGTACATTCCGCTTTTTGCGCTGCGTTTTTGTTACCCTTACTCCCGCTGACGCTCGCTCGCTACAGATCGTAAACAGGTTCTAAACTGCGCATTCAAAACTGACTTCAATCATCTGTCAATTCAAATAACCGCCACCCTGGTCATCTGACCGGGCGGCGGTGTCAACTGGGGCAGGGCTGCGTGCGGCCATCGCCTTTCCTTCATTTGCATAGAATTTGCGCAATCACAAGATGGTGCATGCCTGCTTCGTTGAAGATAAAGCCAATCAACAATAGAGTGGGCAAGGTCTGTGCTGAATAGCCAGGGAAGGCATGGCTTGCTACCGCAACATTCAATGATCTCCGGAGCAGAATATGAAATCGAAACGGATGTTTTTGGCGATTGGCCGATGAAATTTCCCGTTACTCAGCGTTTCTGGACCTGGTTTACTCGTCCCCTGTTGCTGGTAGGTCTATTATTGACCATACCGGCTTTTTACCTTTTGCTGGGTGGAATGGTCCCCGCTGCGCATACCGCCGGACAGGTTTTATACGGCGTTGCCGCATTGATCATGGCAGTTGATACTGCCATGCAATGGCAAAAGCATAAGCATATGAAGCGGCGCAGAGGCAAGCTGTTGCTGGATGTATTGATTATTGTGGGCAGCCTGCTCAGCGCCGTTCCTGAGGATGAAAACTGGGGGACGCTGGAATGGCTATTGCGCCTGGCTTTGTGCGCCGCGATCTTGCTTCGCCTGGCTACCTTGGTGCTGCAGAATATGAAGCCAAGTCACCTGGTACAGATGATAGGCCTGGCAATACTGATGTTGAGTACGGCAGGCGCGGGCTTTTATTGGCTGGAACCAAATGTCCATAGTTATGCCAACGGTGTCTGGCTGGCATTCACGACGATTGCTACTGTGGGCTATGGTGATATCGTCCCCTCGACACCCGCGTCCAAGATATTTGCGGTCTTTATCGTTTTACTGGGTTATGCCATGTTTTCGATTGTGACTGCGAATATCGCTGCACTTTTTGTCGAAGAAGAGGAGGCGAATCTGGAGCGGCAATTGCATGCGGATATACGCGCCCTCAGCCGGGAAGTTGCTGCACTGAGGGAAGAGTTAAGGGGCCGCGATCATTTATTCATGCAATATGAAAGAGCAAAGAAAGAAGGGCACGACCAGCAGATCAGTTTGTGAACGCATTGGCGATGATGCTTTCCTGTAATGCAGCCGGTATGCCGCTATCCAGGCCGCCATATATCCTGCCATTACTTCCATCCAGCCGGCTACGCACAAATGCGCAGGCACTATCAGGCTGGGCATGTTCACACATGAGAAAAGCCTGGGCGGTCAGCACCAGCTTTTGCGCAATGCGACGGGCGCTCATTTCTTTCAGTTCTGCCGGCATCAATAAATCGGCTTGCAATTCTCGCGTCATCGGTTGTACTTCTGGTGCCGGTGACCCCGCCCATTGTTGCAGCAGCAATTGCATACCCACAGGATCGCGTTCCATGGCCCGCAATACGTCAAGGCACATCACATTGCCCGAGCCTTCCCAGATGGAATTGACCGGCGCTTCGCGATACAGGCGGGCCATGGGGCCGCTTTCCACATAGCCGTTGCCACCCCAGACTTCCATGCATTCACCAGTGAATTCCAGGGTACGCTTGCAGATCCAGAATTTGGCGGCAGGTGTCACTATGCGTCTCCAGGCGCGTTGCAATGGGTCATCGGCGTTGTCCAGCGTTGCTGCCAGATGCAGCATCAGGCGGGTGGCAGCTTCGCTTTCCATTGCCATATCGGCCAGGACATTGCGCATCAGTGCCTGCTCGACCAGTTTCTTGCCAAAGGCATGGCGATGGCGTGCATGATGTATCGCTTGCACCAGCGCCTGGCGCATCAGCGCAGCGCTGCCAATCACGCAATCAAGACGCGTCAGGTTGGCCATTTCTATGATGGTGGGGATGCCCCGGCCCTCGTTGCCGACCAGGATGCCGTAGGCATCCTGAAATTCCACTTCGCTGCTGGAATTGGATTTGTTACCCAGCTTATCCTTCAGTCTTTGTACCATGACAGCATTCTTGCTGCCATCTGGTCGCCAACGCGGCACAAAGAAACAGGATAAACCTGCCTCGGTGGCCGCCAGCACCAGATGGGCGTCGCACATGGGGGCAGAAAAAAACCATTTGTGGCCAGTGATGACATAGTCAGCGCCACGCCCGCCAGCACCGATGGCGATTGCTGTGGTGGTATTGGTGCGGACGTCCGAGCCACCTTGTTTTTCCGTCATGCCCATGCCTATCAGCATCGATGTCTTGTCGGCGATGGGTAGGTCACGGGCATCATGTTCATTCGAGTACAGTTTGTCCTTTAAGCTGGCGAACAGGCGTGCTTCATTTTGCAGCACAGGTATCGAAGCAAAGGTCATGGTGGTCGGGCATAGGGAACCTGACTCCACCTGTGCTTGCATGAAATAGCCAGCGGCTCTTGCAACATGGGCACCCGGGCGAGGTGTACGCCAGGGGCTGGCATGCAGGCCCTGTTTGCGCAACAAGCCCAGCAAATGGTGCCAACTGGGGTGGAAATCGACGCGGTCTATGCGTTTGCCATGACGGTCATGGGTATGCAATTCAGGCAGATGGGTATTTGCCAGTGCACCCAGTTCCAGCACTTCACGGCTACCCAGCTCTTGCCCGGCTTCCCGCAGGGCCGATTGATGCCAGCCTGCCTGGTAATGACTGCTGCTTGTCATTAGAACAGTATCACTAGAGAAAATATTGTAGTCTTGCAGGTCTGGAACCTGATTGCTGATTTCGTGAGTTTGCCATTGCATATGCGCCTCGTTATTTTATTGAGCTCTATTAGTGTAGCGTGATGTTTGCGTTCAGATGTTCGCCTTTCCAACCACGTCGTCAAACGGTAAATAAAAACAGATGACAGAGATTGCCAGCCCATTGAAATTAAGGCGCAAGCCGGTTCAGCAACGGTCCAGAATGACGCAAGTGGCCATTCAGGATGCCTTTGTTCGGCTTTTGGTTGAAAAAAACTATGCCGACCTGACCATGCGCGATATTGCTTTGGTGGCAGGGGTAGGGCTGGGTACCTTATATGAATATTTCCCCGGAAAAAAATCCATTGCTGCACATTGCATCCATGAACGCTTCAAAAATATAGGTACGCAAATGCGTCTGTGGATAGACTTGCAACGCGGCCAGCGCCTGCCAGACCTGGTGCAGTTCATGATAGAAAAAATCATACAACTGCATGCAGAGAAAACCGATGAATGGTCTGCCCTGATTTTTCTGGAGCGGCAAATATCCGACATCCGGGCCTATAGCATCCTGTACGGCCAGATCGTGGCTATCTGGGAACAGGCTTTTGCTGCCAGTAGTGACCGCGCCAACTACCTGAAGGCTAGCCCGGAAGTGGTGCATGCTGCCATTTACGGTGTGTTGTATCAAACCCTGATGTTGTCCCCGCAAAGCCTGCAGGATGCTGATTTTCGCGTACATATGAAAAACTTGGTGCTCGGATATCTGCAAATCAGTGGTCAGTCAGCCTGAATAAGGTAAAATCGCAAGATGTCCTATCAAGTCCTCGCCCGAAAATATCGCCCAAAGAGCTTTGAAACGCTGGTTGGGCAGGAGCACGTGGTTCGTGCCTTATCTCATGCGCTTGAGCAGCAGCGGCTGCATCACGCCTATTTATTCACTGGTACACGTGGTGTCGGTAAAACCACTTTATCGCGCATACTGGCCAAATCCTTTAACTGCGAGACGGGTATCACTTCCCATCCCTGCGGTGTCTGCGAAGCTTGTACAGCCATTGATGCCGGTCGTTTTGTTGATTATATAGAAATGGATGCCGCGTCCAATCGGGGTGTTGATGAAATGGCCTCGTTGTTGGAGCAGGCTATCTATGCCCCGTCGAATGCACGTTTTAAAGTGTATATGATCGACGAGGTACACATGCTGACCAACCACGCTTTCAATGCCATGTTGAAAACGCTGGAAGAGCCGCCTGAGCACGTCAAATTCATTCTGGCAACCACCGACCCGCAAAAAATCCCGGTGACGGTCTTGTCGCGTTGCCTGCAATTTAATCTCAAGCAAATGCCGCCTGGCCATATCGTTGGCCATCTGGACAATATTCTGGGGCAGGAACAGATCGAATTTGAATTGCCGGCCTTGCGTCTGCTGGCACAAGGGGCGCATGGTTCCATGCGTGATGCTTTGTCGCTGACCGACCAGGCAATCGCCTATGCCGCCGGCAAAGTAACGCTGGATGCAGTGCAGGGTATGTTGGGTGCTCTTGATCAATCGTATCTGATTCGCTTGCTTGACGGTCTGGCCGCGCAAGATGGCAAGGCCTTGCTGGATGTGGCTGATGAAATGGCTGCCCGCAGCCTGTCTTACAAGGCTGCCTTGCAAGACCTGGGCAGTTTGTTACACCAGATTGCTATTGCACAACTGGTACCCGCAGCAGTGGCAGATGATATTCCTGAACGTGAGCAAGTCTTGCGTCTGGCGCAATGTTTTGCCAAAGAAGAAATTCAACTGTTTTACCAGATTGCCGTCCATGGCCGCAATGAACTGGCACTGGCACCGGACGAATATGCCGGTTTCAGCATGACCTTGTTGCGTATGTTGGCATTCAAACCGGCAACGGGCGAGCAGGATGCGATTCCACCAGCCGGTGGCAGGCCGTCTGCACCACAGGCATTGCCATCAAATGGTACAGCGACGCGTACCACCAATGCCACCCATGCCGGTGGCCAGGGCGCGTCCTTCGCCGGCGGATCATCGCAAGCCAGCATGAGCACCGCACCCTTGGCATCAGCACCGCCGGTAGTGAGCAGGGCAGCTAGTGCTGCAACTCCAGTACCAGCAAGCCCACCCGCAGCGGTGATCCCGGCAGCACCTGCTGCTGGCGCGCGCCCAAACCCGGCGATGGCGGCGCTGGCAGCTGCTCGTGCCGCCAGCGGTAAACAGACTGCGCAAACAGCACCAGCTACAAAACCAGCAGCTTCTGCAGATGTTGTGCCAACGCTTGCGACAGTAGCGCCTGCATCTGCACCCGTTAGGCCGCCGGTCGCTGCCCAGCCAGTACCGACCGCAGCACAAGACAGACCCGTGCCAGCAGCAATGCCAGCACCAGTAGCTGCAATACCTGCGCCTGCAGCCAGAGCACCGGTATCTGCACCAGCCCCCATGATTGCCGAGCAGGATGCACAATCTGCCGGTATGGATGACATGCCGCCACCATGGGATGAAGAAATGTTCTTCGAGTCGGCCCCGGCCAGGGCAGACAGCCCGGCTTCCAGGCCTACCGTGTCCAATATCCCCAACATCTCCAACACGTCCAACATCTCTGCCGTGCCTTCAGGGGCAGACTCCAGGCAGGACGATGAACTCATGCTCGCCGTTGGCAAGGCCGTCCGCCAGGATGACGATGTCAGGCCGGCAGACAAGTCCAAACCGGAAGTGGTGGTCAAACCGGAAGCGCCAGGTGCCGTCGTGGCAGACCGGCAGATATCCAACACCCCCGTGCCAGAATTGAACTGGGACGGTTTCTGGCCCAATCTGGCTGCCAGCCTGCCTGTACGCGGAGTGGCACAGCAATTGGCGCAGCAAAGTGAACTGGTCAGTTGCAGGCAGGATGGCAATGCCCATGTGTTACGTTTGCGTGTTCCTTTGCCCACCTTGTTGTCGGCCGGTAGCCTGGACAAGCTTACTGCCGCCCTGAATGAGCGCTTTGAAAAAAATATCCGGGTTGAAACCGAAATCGGTGCAGTTGAACAAACTGCCAATGCCCAGGCTGTGGCTGAACGTGGAGTGCGTCAGCAGCAGGCCGAAACTTCCATACAAGCTGACTCTTTCGTGCAGAGTTTAATGCGCGAATTTGGTGCCACTATCGTCACAGGTAGCGTACGGCCGATTTAACCGGTGGAATGTAGCGAACAACTTATCTGGACACTTATTTAATTTATATTTCGGAGAAATTTTTATGATGAAAAATCAACTTGCCGGTTTGATGAAACAAGCCCAGGCCATGCAAGACAACATGAAAAAAGCACAGGATCAACTGGGTCTGGTTGAAGTGGAAGGTCAGGCTGGCGCTGGTCTGGTGAAGGTCGTCATGACCTGCAAAAACGATGTCAAGCGCGTCACGATAGACCCGTCATTGCTGGGTGATGACAAGGACATGTTGGAAGATCTGGTCGCCGCTGCTTTCAATGATGCGGTACGCAAGGCAGAAGCAACATCACAAGAAAAAATGTCTGCGCTGACCGCCGGTATGCCTATGCCTCCTGGCTTTAAAATGCCGTTCTGAGTGTGAAGAAAATCGGTAGTCTGGATGCCTTGTCTGAGGCGCTGCGTCGTTTGCCTGGCGTAGGGCCAAAGTCTGCCCAGCGCATGGCTTATCACTTGCTGCAGCATGACCGCGAAGGTGCGGCCCTGCTTGGGCAGGCGCTGACCCATGCGGTAGAGCGCATACAGCATTGCGCATCCTGCAATACCTTCACGGAAAGCGAAGTCTGCGAAACCTGCCTTGATACGGTACGCGATGCCAGCATGCTATGCGTGGTCGAAACACCTTCTGACCAGATGATGATAGAACAGACCCTGACTTACAAGGGCTTGTATTTCGTCCTGATGGGCCGTTTGTCTCCGCTGGATGGCATAGGACCGAAAGACATACACCTGGAAAAACTGATCGCACGGGCGACTGACGGCGTCGTCAAAGAAGTCGTGCTGGCCACCAATTTCACCAATGAAGGCGAGGCAACAGCCCACTACATCAGTGAAAACCTCAAGGCCCGTGGCTTGCAGGTCAGCCGCCTGGCGCGCGGTGTGCCAGTGGGCGGTGAGCTTGAATATGTTGATGCAGGCACCATTGCGCGTGCGATGCTGGATCGTCGAACAACCTGACGGTAACGGCCATGTTCCTGATTTCCAATGAGCAAAAAAAACAGTTGCGGCAACAATGGCTGGATCTGATCCAGGGATTGGCCGGCAGCCCCCATCAGGCAGCGAAAGCCTGGACGGTGCTGGACAAACATTACTCAGAACCACATCGCAGCTACCATAATTTATCTCATGTCTGGGCTTTGCTGCTGCATGCAGACCAGATGAAGGCTGACATCCGTGACTTTGCGGTTGTTGCGCTGGCGATCTGGTTTCATGACATTATCTATGATACCCATGCCAGCAATAATGAACTCAAAAGTGCTGAACTGGCTGGCGAGATCTTGAGTCGTCTTGAAATTGACGTGCTTGTGATACCTAAGGTGCAGCAATGCATTCTGGCAACGGCCAGACATGAAGTGCCGCAGTTTAAAAACCAGGCACATGATTTACCACTTTTTCTCGATATTGACCTGGCCATACTTGGTGCTGCGTCGGATATCTATCAGCAGTATAGCCAGGCCATACGCCATGAATATCGCTGGGTGACAGCACCTTCGTACCGGATCGGCAGAGTCAAGGTGTTAAAACGTTTTGCCGAGCGTGAGCAATTGTTCTTCACTGCTGCCATGGCAAGTCGTTTCGACGCACAGGCGCGTGCCAATCTGCTCTGGGAAATCAAGAAACTGACCTTTTTTTAAGGGATGCCAAGGGATGAACTTACAAGCATGAAGCCACAAGCAAATACACATGGCCCTCTGGCGGGTATCAAGGTTCTGGAGCTGGGCACGCTGATTGCCGGGCCTTTTTGCTCACGCATGCTGGCCGAATTCGGGGCTGAAGTGATCAAGGTGGAAGCGCCGGATGGCGGCGACCCCTTGCGTCAGTGGCGTGTCCTGAAAGATGGAACCTCGCTGTGGTGGAGTGTGCAGGCACGCAATAAAAAGAGTATTACCCTGAACATGAAGCAGCCGCAGGCGCGTGAAATTGCCAGAAAGCTGGCGCTGGAAGCTGACATCATCATCGAAAATTACCGCCCCGGCGTACTGGAAAAATGGGAACTGGGTTATGAAGATTTGAAGGCCATCAACCCGGCCACCATCATGGTGCGCCTGTCCGGGTATGGCCAGACCGGCCCCATGAAGGATTTGCCAGGCTTTGGTGCCATCGGTGAATCGATGGGTGGCTTGCGTTACGTGTCCGGCCATGCAGACCGGCCACCGGTGCGGGTGGGTATTTCCATTGGCGATTCAGTGGCTGCCCTGCATGGCGTGATCGGTGCCATGATGGCATTGCGTCATCGCGATGTCAGCGGTGGTCGCTGGAATGGTAAGCAAGGTGATGCCTGTGTGGCGGGGCAGGGACAGATGGTCGACGTTGCCCTGTATGAATCCGTGTTCAACCTGATGGAATCGCTGGTGCCGGAATTTGATCATGCCGGTGTGGTGCGCGAACGCACGGGCGGTGCCTTGCCCGGCATTGTGCCATCGAATACCTATACCACGGCAGAGGGCGAGAATATCGTCATTGCAGGTAATGGCGATGCTATTTTCCATAGACTCATGAAAGCCATAGACAGGGATGATCTGGCACAAGACCCTGGGCTGGTGCGCAATGATGGCCGTGTCCCGCGCACGGCAGAAATCGATACAGCAATCCAGGACTGGTGTTCGGGGCGTGAGATAGATGCTGCCTTGCAGATACTCAAGGCAGCAGATGTGCCGGTAGGGAAGATCTATTCTGTGCGTGACATGATGAGTGATCCGCAATTCCTGGCGCGGCAGATGTTCGAGCAACATGCGTTCGAAGATGGTACGCCCGTCAAATTGCCCGCCATTACACCCAAAATGTCAGCAACGCCAGGCCAGACACAATGGCTGGGCCCACGCCTGGGCCAGCATAATCATGAAGTCTTGCGCAGTTTGGGTTACAGTGATGCTGACATCGCCAGCATGAGCGCAAATAAAATCATAGGATGAGGAAGACAATGAACCGCCATAACCTGAAACAATTCCTGATAGCGCTCGCCCTGTTTTTGCTTGGTTACTTTACCTTCAATCGTTGAGCATTTAGCTCTGAGCGCTGAGCATTGATTCACTGATTCAAAAACACTGCTGACGGATAAGCCTACAGGGTTTTCAGATAATCCCTGATCCCTGCTAGCAGCATTTCTACTGACATTGCCGTCAGTATCAAACCCATCAGGCGTTCAAATGCCGTCATGGCGCGCACGCCCAATACTCTTTGCATGCGTTCGGCACTCAGCAATACGATCAGCCAGACAAGCGCAACCGCAGTCAGCGCGGCCAAATGAACCATCATGTCTTGCTTGCTGTCGGATGAAAACAGCAACACGGTTGCCAGTGCGGATGGGCCAGCGAGGGCAGGGATGGCCAGCGGGACGATGAATGGCTCATGGCCATCTTCAACGTCACCGAAAATCCCACCTTCCTGCGGGAACACCATGCGCAAGGCGATCAGGAATAAAATGACGCCGCCACCTATGCGCAATGATACCTCTGTCAATTGCAGCGCCGTCAGGAAATGCTTGCCAAAAAACATGAACAGCAACAACAAGGCGAAAGCAATTGCACATTCACGTACCACGACGCGCCAGCGTCTTTCCGGGGCGACATGCGACAAGGCACTGACAAAAATCGGGACATTGCCAAACGGGTCAGTCACCAGTACCAGTAAGATCAGTGATTGGAAAAAATCTTGTGTCATGCGGGCCTTGTTGTGAGGCAAAAAATGAATCAGTAATTCGGTTGAACAGCTAACGGCACAGCCAGTGGCCAGCGTCTAGTGCAGCATTACACTAGATCAGTGCCAGCGTGGCTTTGACTGCCGCTTCAATGCCAGTGGCAGCTTCTGCAATATTTTCCGCCAGCATGTAGGCGGGTGTGCTGACCAGTTTCTTGTCTTTGTCGATGACAAATTCCTTGACCGGACAACTGATGTGCTGTCCGCCCATGGCCGTGATGGCGGCGGCAGTCGCTTCATCTGTGCCTATGGTGACGGCGGTGCCGCTGCCGTATACCTGTGGGATCATGGCGGGGGCAATGCATATATAACAGGCAGGTTTGCCTGCTGCTGCAACGCCTTTGGCAAAACGTAATACGTCAGCCTGTATCTGGCAATCTGCTCCTTTGATAGCAAAGTCAGACAGGTTTTTGGCTGCGCCAAAACCACCCGGAAAGAAAACCGCAGCATAATCCGCCACATTGGCTTGTGCTATGTCCTTGATTTTGCCGCGTGCTATGCGTGCGGATTCAACCAGCACATTGCGGGTTTCACCAACTGCCACTTCGCCGGTAAGGTGATTGACGACATGCAGTTGTGGCATATCCGGTGCCAGAAACTCGGGCTCCACGCCTGCCCGGACAAGGGCCAGCATGGTCAGGACGCTCTCGTGAATTTCTGCGCCATCGAAAACTCCACAACCTGACAATATGACGGCAACTTTCATGATGTGCTTTCCTGAAGTGAATAAAGGCTGGGAGTGTAATTTTCCTGCCGAAGCCTGCCGCATGTCAACAGAACCCTTACGCGCGCTAAAAATAGAGTGTCTGCACCAATTGGTTTTCGATGTACTTATATAAAAACCATTTACTATTGCACGGTATTAGGCAGCAAAAGGCGAGCACCCGTCTTATTATTGGTATGCAGTGTATATTCTGTCCGCAATATCCTTTAATGATGCAGGAACGTTTGAATAATGACAGTGATAAAGATGGAAGGCAAAGAACGCCCGGATACGCCCTGTGTTGCCGTTTGTTCAACAACGTTTGATGACGTGTGTCGCGGCTGTGGCCGCACGGTGGCAGAAGTGGCGGAGTGGGTGTTTATGACGCCTGAACAAAAAGAAATTGTCTGGACCCGCATCCTGGCAGAAGGTTATCCACGCAGGAATACCTGATCTGCCGTTGCCGGTACCAGCAAAAAAATAACGGAGACTTGCATGTCGCAACCCAAAAAGAAATCGCGGCGCCGCTTTATTCTTGGTGGTCTGGGGCTAACCGGTGCCTTGCTGGTTGGCTGGGGCTTCTTGCCGCCACGCCAGCGCCTGAATGCCGCCCATGATTTGCCGGTGCATGATGGCGAAGTAGCGCTGAATGGCTGGATCAGTATCGCCGCAGATGGCAGCGTCAATGTCGCCATGCACAGAAGCGAGATGGGACAGGGTATTCATACCGTTTTGCAAATGCTGGTGGCAGAAGAGCTGGATGTGCCTCTGAGCCAGGTAAAGCCCATGTATGTGCCGGCCGACAAGATCTACGGCAATCTGGCGGCGATTGCAGATGGCCTGCCTTTTCATCCGGATGATCAGGGCAGCCTGAAGCGCGTTGCGCACTGGATCACGCTGAAGTTTGCGCGAGAACTGGGTGTGCAGATGACGGGCGGTTCTTCCAGCGTCAAGGATGCATGGCTGCCCATGCGGGAGGCCGGTGCCACGGCGCGTGCCATGCTGGTCGCTGCTGCAGCCAAAAAATGGCAGGTGGCCGTTGCCGAATGCAAAACCCAGGACGGTGCTGTCCTGCACGCGTCCGGCAAGCGCGCCAGCTATGCTGAACTGGCGGCGGATGCCGTCCATAGCCAGCCGGGTGAAGTACAACTGAAAAATCCGCGCGATTTCAAATTGATAGGCACCCCCCAGCCACGTACCGATGCACTTGCCAAGGTGGATGGCAGTGCAGGTTTCGGGATTGATGCGCGACCCGAGGGCATGCTGTATGCCGCGCTGAAACAAAGCCCCACCATCGGTGGAAAAGTAAAACAGTTTGATGCAGCCAGTGTCATGAACATGCCTGGTGTAACGCAGGTCGTGGATTTTTCCATGCCGGACATGGTGGCAGGTGTAGCCGTGGTTGCCAAATCTTATTGGCAGGCCAGGCAGGCCATGGCTGCACTGACGATAGTCTGGGAGCCGGGTGACAATGCCAGCTTGTCCAGTGAAGGCATATTCAAGGAATTTGCCAGTCAGTTGGATAAGGAAAGTGGTCACGCCTACTACCAGGCCGGTGATGCAGCCGAAGCACTGGCCGGGAAAAACGTGGTGAAAACAGTGGAAGCGGAATACCGCGCCCCTTTTCTTGCCCATGCAGCGATGGAGCCGATCAATTGTACGGCGCAGGTTGGGGATAGCAAGGTCGACGTATGGGTATCTACCCAGGTGCCCGGCATTTCCGTTGATCTTGCGGCCAAGGTGGCGAATGTCAAATCGGAAAATGTCAACTTGCATATGGCTTACCTGGGGGGCGGTTTTGGTCGCCGGCTGGAGGCCGACATGGTGGCCCAGGCGGTGCGCATCGCCATGGAAACCAAGGGTTTGCCAGTGCAACTGATCTGGAGCCGCGAAGAAGATATCAGCCATGACATGTACCGTCCGGCGGCACTGGCACGCTTCAGGGCTGGCCTGGATAGTGCAGGCAAGTTGCTTGCCTATGACAATAAATCAGCATCAGGGGCAATTGCCCATCAGTTTTTGAAACGCGCTTTCGGCTTTGCCGGTGCCGGGCCGGACAAGACTACGGCAGAAGGCGAGTTTGATATGCCGTATGAAATACCGAATCAGCGTATTGCCCATGTCATCGTGCCCAGTGTGGTACCCATAGGTTTCTGGCGCTCTGTCGGTCATTCACACAATGCATTTTTCAAGGAAAGTTTTATCGACGAACTGGCCCATGCTGCCAACCAGGATGGCGCGGCATTCCGGCGTGCCTTGCTGGTGCGCCATCCGCGTCATCTCGCTGTGCTTGACGCTGCCGTCAGCAAGGCTGGGCAAGTACCGGCTGGCAGGGCACATGGCTTGGCCCTGCATGAATCCTTTGGTACTATCGTGGCCCAGATTGCCGAAGTGTCGGTGCAGGATGGCCAGATCCGGGTACACCGGGTCGTGTGTGCGCTGGATTGCGGTATTGCCGTCAACCCGAATATCATTGCCCAGCAAATGGAATCCGCCATCGTATTTGGCCTGAGTGCGGCATTGTATGGGGAAATCCTGATCAAAGATGGAAAGGTGGTGCAGACCAATTTTGGTGATTATCCGGTTTTGCGCATCAATGAAGCTCCAGAGGTGGAAACCGTGATCATCAAGAGTGCGGAAGCACCGCAAGGCATAGGTGAACCTGGGGTGCCGCCGGTTGCGCCTGCGGTAGCCAATGCCGTATTCAAGCTGACCGGCAAGCGTCTGCGCAGTTTGCCCTTGAAATTGAGTTGAAATATACTGGTGGTAGTATCTGGCGTTTTTTTGCGTCGGCGTGGCCCGCCGCCAGGTCCATGTGGAACATGAAAAAATGGGGGCTTGAGATTGGTTTTGAGGTGCAGCATTATTTCTCTGATCTTTCTGTTACGATTGGATACAGAAAGCAGCCTTAATTCAGATTCCAGGATTTATACTGCATGCGCATGATACCTGTCATGCCCGGGTGGTTTTGAACGTTTTTATTTATTGATTTTAGCTATGTCCAATACATTTGCAGTTCCACGTGTTCGCCCTGCCTCTGCCTCTTCACGCGGTTTTACGCTGATTGAAATCATGGTGGTGGTGACGATTATTGCCATTCTTGGGGCATTCATGGTGCCCAAACTGACAGGTTTTACCCATGAAGCCAGGGTAACGGCGGCCAAACAGGATATTTCCACCATCATGGGGGCCTTGAAAATGTATCGCCTGCATAACCAGCGCTATCCGACCACGGAGCAGGGTTTGCAGGCTTTGATAGAGAAGCCGACTTCTGGTCCGGCGGCGAATTCCTGGCAGTCAGGAGGCTATATAGAAAAATTGCGTAATGACCCCTGGGGCAAGCCTTATCAATACCTGTCACCCGGCATACGTGGCGAAGTGGATGTGTTTTCTCTGGGAGCTGATGGCCAGCCCGGCGGTGCCGGTGACGATGCCGATATCGGTTCCTGGGATTTGTAAGACGCTTACATGATAAACAAGGGCAGGCAGCGTGGCTTCACGCTGCTGGAGTTGCTGGTGGTGCTGGTTATTTTCGGCCTCATTCTGGGGGCCGTGAGTATTAACGCCATGCCGGGCGCGCAGCAGCGGCTGGAAAACGATGCCAAGCGCATTTCCCTGCTATTGCAACTGGCACGTGATGAAGCCATCGTGCGCAACCTGCCGGTGGCTTTTGAGGTCGATCAAAACGGCTACCGTTTCTATGTTCGCGAAGACCGGATCTGGTCGCCGATCAAGGATGAGATGTTGCGCGAGCGTTTTTTTCAATTGGCCCCGGTGCAATTGTCGCTGCAGCCGCAGTCGTCCGATGCCGCCACCATACGCATCATTTTCGGGCGTGAGCCGGTGGACAAACCCTTTATCCTGACCATCAAATCTGCCGACAAGCAAGTCAGTGTGCGGGCCGATGGTGTCGGCCATTTTTCTGTGGAATAAGATGCGGCACTCATCCAATCAATCCGGCTTTACCCTGCTTGAAGTGCTGGTGGCGCTGGTCATCGTTGGTACAGCACTCGGTGCCAGCCTGCGTGCTGTAGGCAGCCTGACGCAAAACAGCAATAATTTGCGCGGTTCGATGATGGCGACCTGGTCAGCCGAAAACCGGCTGGCACAAATCCGCCTGGCGCATGAATGGCCAGAATTTGGTGAGCGCACTTTTGCCTGCCCTCAGGGTGACTTGCACCTGATGTGTGAAGAACATGTGATTGCCACACCCAATCCCTCATTCCGGCGGGTCGAAGTGTTTGTCTTTGAAGCTGACAAGCCTGAGCGCCGCATCATCAAGCTGACGCAGGTGGTGCCGAATGCGCTGTAGAAGTAGCAGCAAACTGCGCCATCAAACCGGGTTCACGCTGATAGAACTGCTGGTGGCAATCACCATACTGGCGATTATTGCCGTGCTGGGCTGGCGCGGGCTGGACAGCATAGTGCGGGCCAGGGCTGGCCTGACCGCTGAAATGGAACAGACGCGTGGCATACAACTGGCATTTGCCCAGATAGAAAATGACTGCGCGCATCTGGTTGACCCGAATAATTTACCCGGAAGAGAAATCCTGAGCGCACTTGGTTCAAGGCTGGTACTGGTACGCACGGTATTTGAAGAAAATCAGCCCAGCCGCCTGCAGGTGGTTGCCTATCGCCTCAAGGAAGGTGTGCTGAGCCGCAGTGAGATGTCGCCTACGCGTGAGCTGGCGACACTGGAGCAGGATTGGCAAAATGCCATGTCTGATGTTGATGGCGGTCCTGCCATTGCCTTGCAAAGCCAGATACTGAGCCTGGATATGCGGACCTGGCGAAATGGTGAAAATGGCTGGCGCATGGGTGGCACTGAAGCGGATGGTGCGGCGACAGCGCAATCAGGAACAGGGTCTGCGCCCGTCGCCAAAGGCAATAAACTGACCGGACTGGAGTTGTCCGTGCAACTGACAGGGCGTGAACTGCCTGTCACCAAAGTCTTCTTGCTGGGGGCAGTATGAAGTCTCTACCAGTCTATTCTGGCAAGCAAACAGGGGTAGCTGTCATCACGGCATTGCTGCTGACGACATTGGCCATTACCATCGTTGCCAGTTTATTCTGGCAGCAACAGGTGCAGGTCAGGTCCATAGAAAATCAGCGCATGCAGTTGCAGAAAAAATGGATTTTGCGCGGCGCCATAGACTGGGCCAGGCTGATCTTGCGGGAAGACGGCAAGCAATCGGCGAATGTGGATCACCTGGGCGAACCCTGGGCAGTGGCACTGGCCGATACGCGGCTTGATCAATATGTGGAAAATGCCCGCGCCGAAGGGGAGGATAGTGATGCCACCCTGTCAGGCCAGGTCAGTGATGCCCAGGCCATGTTTAACCTGAATAACCTGGCAACCGACGGTATTGTCGATCCGCGCGAACTGGCCGTGTTTGCCCGTCTGTTGACCAATTTACGTCTGGATCCGCAATTGGCCGAGCCGGTTGCAGCCATGGTGGCAAAAACCCAGGCCAGGGTCGCGGCGGCTCCTGGTTCAAGCGCGGCCGAGTCAGGAACTGGAAAAACCTCGTCAGAAGAGTCGTTTCCTGAAGTACAATTCTTGCGCTTCACCCAGATTGATGATTTGCTGGCAGTCAGCGGATTCAATCCGGAAATGCTGAATCGCCTGAAAACCGCCGTCACGGTATTGCCACGCAAGACCACGATTAACATCAATACCACGACGGCAGAAGTCCTGGCTGCCAGGATAGAGGGCCTTAGCGTAAGTGATGCCGCGATGATGATCGCCAGCCGTGACAGGGCCTATTTCCTGACGGTGGCTGATTTCAAGCGGCGGTTTGAGGATAAGACTAAAACCATGACCGACAAGGATGTGGAGGTCTATACCAATTTTTTTATTGTGAATGGTAAAGTGAAAATGAATCGCTCGGCACTGGATGTCAGTGCTTTGATAGAGCGGGCAGAAAGTGCAACAACGACGACGCCCGTGACAACATCGGTGCTTTGGGTACGGGAAAACTGAATAAAAATATGGCAAGCACACTGTATATTTCTTTGCCCTCCAGGGCGGCAGCACAGAACAGGCCTGAATGGGCCGGACAAGGCTTGTCCTTTGCGCTGATAACGGCAGAAGGGCGGCTGCAGCAACAGGGGCAGATGCCGCTGGCCGATCTGAAGCCACTGGCCGCAGGGGCAAAGCAAGTCGCATTTTTGCTGGCGGCGACCGATGCCAGTTTGCTGACAGTCAAAGTACCACCGATGTCGGCGGCCAAACTCAAAACCGCCTTGCCGAATTTGCTGGAAGAGCAACTTGTCAGCGATCCGGCGGACTTGTTACTGGTTGCTTCATCCGTCGTCGATGGCGAAATCAGTGTGGCCGTGGCCGACCGTCTGTGGCTGGAAGACGTCGCCAAGCGCGTCAAGGACTGGCCAGCACGCAAATTGTCTGCGTATCCAGCGCAACTGGCATTGGCTTTTCATCCCGCTGTGGATGGGCATAGTGCAGCAGCCTGCGCCCTGATAGAAGAAAAAGATAATGCACTTGAACTCTGTCTGCGCAATGGTGAAAAACAAGGCATAGGCCTGAGCCTGGACCTGACCGGGCAGGCGGATGCGCTGGCCATGCTGGGACACCTGAGCGAACTGCCCAAGGTAGATGTCCATGTGCCTGCCGCTGAACTGGATGCCTATCAGCAACTGGTTGGCCAGCTTGGTCTGGAAGAAGGCATCAATCTGTCCGCTATCAGCTGGGTGACGCGGGTCGCCGGCATCAGCCAGACTACACCGGATTTGATGACGGCTATCGCAGCCGAACACATGGCCAGTTTTGACTGGAGCAAGTGGCGCTGGCCCTTGCGTCTGGCGCTGGCGCTGTTGATAGTGAATCTGGCAGCATTGAATTTTGAATGGTTGAGCAAACGCAAAGAAGCCCAGGATATCAGCAAATCCCTGACGCAGACTTACAGGAACAGCTTCCCGAAAGAGACCGCGATACTTGATCCGCTGCTGCAGATGCAGCAAAAAGTGAATGTATCCAAACGCGCAGCCGGACAATTTGCTGCCAATGATTTTGCCGTCATGGCCGCCCAGTTTGCCCAGATCTGGGACAGATTCGGTCCACCGGGCGGGATTGCCGGCATAGAGTATAAGGAGCGTGCCTTGTTCATCAGGACCAAACCCGGCATCCAGGTGCCGCTGGATAAACTGCGCACAGGATTGGCAGAGCAATCACTGGAAATCAGTTCCGCCACCGACGGTACCTTGCGCGTGACAGCAGGAGGTAAGCACTGATGATCTATGCACTGAAGGAACAATTCAATTTCTTTTGGCTGGCCCGCGCCGAGCGTGAACGCCGCATGCTGTTGATATGCGTACTGGTGATTACCCTGGCGCTGGTCTATGGAATTTTTCTGGCACCGGCTTTGGGCGGGCTGAAACAGTTACAAACCAGTATCCCGGTGTTGAATCAGCAACTGGCGGAAATGGCCGAATTGAGCAAGCAGCAGTCACAACTGACGGCCAGCCTGTCCGAAACGATTTCACCGGTCAGCAAGGAACAACTGGAACAGTCGCTGACGCGGCGTGGCATCAAACCCCAGACCATAGGCGTGAATGATGACATCGTCAGGGTGCAAATCCCTGCTGCCGGTTATGCCAATTTGATGGAATGGATGGTGGAAGTGCAGAAAGCGTCGAGATTGACGGTGGAAGAAGCAAAACTGGTTGCCCTGATGGAAAGTGGCCAGGTTAGTGCCACACTGACATTAAAGCAGCAAAGAAGCGGCCAGTGATGGCAGGTTGAACAGATGCCCATTGTCATTGTTAAACGTTTAAGCTGGATTGTTGCCGCGATCATCAGTGTGCTGGTTACGGTGATGCTGTTTTTGCCGGCCAGCTGGCTGGGTCTTGTAGTGGAAAAGCAAAGCCGGGGTCGCCTTAGTCTGGGTGATATCCAGGGGACATTCTGGCAGGGGTCGGCTTTTATCGGTGTTGCCGCAGATGGCCGTGGCCCGGTCACACCCTTGTTTCCGGGTCGCTTTCAATGGCATATTTCACCTATGCTGTTGCTGGGGCAGATCAGGCTGGAGCTGGAAAACCCTGCTTCCCTGAGCGTACCGGTCAAACTGGCAGGCAATTTCAGCCAGTGGCAACTGAGCCCGGCAGTGTTGTTATTGCCACCAGAACGCCTGGAGGGATTGGGTGCGCCCTTAAATACCATAGGGCCAACCGGGATATTGCATTTATCATGGAATGATTTGCTGTTTTCGCGCACCAGTGGGCCGCTCAGTGTGACTGGTCATGTACAGCTGGAAATGGCAGAAATGGCCTCGCGCCTGTCACCCGTCAAGCCTTTGGGCAGTTATCAGATGGCGTTTGATTTGCGCGGGACAGAAGCCGACATGCAGTTATCGACCATGAAAGGGCCGATGATGCTGGAGGGGGCAGGTAAGATGTTGTCAGGACGTTTCCAGTTTTCAGGGAAAGCCTGGGCACAGGCAGGACAAGAGGCTAAATTGGCAAATTTATTGAATTTGCTGGGACAGCGCCGCAGTGACGGCGATAAAGATGTAATTGCGTTAGAGTTCAAATGAAAACATTTCCATTAAAGCACAGGGTCGCCATGACAAGAAATTCGATACGCAAACCTATACAGCAATTGTCTGCCATCACAGGTGTTGCGGTATTGACGGCTGGCTTCCTTCTGACGCCAGCGGCGATGGCGCAAGCACCGGCAAAAAATACGGCGGACCTGAATTTTGTCGGTGCCGATATTGAATCCGTCATCAAGGCGATCGGTCACTATACCGGTACCACCTTCATCATTGATCCACGCGTCAAGGGCCAGATCAATCTGGTGTCAGAGACACCCTTGACCAAGGATCAGGCTTTCAAACTGCTGACATCCACCTTGCGCCTGCAGGGGTATGCTGTGGTGACAGCCGATGGCTATTCCAAAGTGGTGCCGGAGTCGGACGCGAAATTGCAGCCAGGTCCTACGCAGACCATGCACGCAGAAAAGAATGAAGCTGCCAAGGGTGACCAGGTGGCTACCCAGATTTACAAGCTCAATTATGAATCTGCGGCGAATGTGGTGACCATCCTGCGTCCGCTGATTTCACCGAATAACACCATCAACGGCAATCCCGGCAATAACACGGTAGTGATTACCGATTATGCTGATAATCTCAAGCGTCTGAACAAGATCATCGCGGCGCTGGATGTGCCGGCTTCGGTGGATATGGATGTCATTCCTATCAAGCATGCCATCGCTTCTGATGTGGCGGCGCTGATCAACAAGATCATGGATTCTGGTACCGGTGCTGATCCTGCCCGTGCCATACTGATGTCTGATCCCCGTTCCAATTCCCTGTTAGTGCGTGCGCCGTCTGTTGCCAGGGCTAACCAGATTAAATCCCTGGTTGACAAACTGGATCAGCCAACCACCATGCCCGGCAATGTCCATGTGGTATATCTGAAAAATGCCGAGGCCGAGAAACTGGCGCAGACCCTGCGTTCCATCGTCACTGGCGATACATCCAGTGGACGCTCAAGTTCCAGCGTATCGAATTTTGGTAGCTCGGCAAATGGCACGAATAGCCCGCTGGCCTCATCCGGTGCTGGTGCTATTGGTGGCGCATCCCCCACACCGTCTTTGCCAACGTCCAGCACTTCCACCTCGTCTACCGGCGGCGGTGCTGCCGGTTATATCCAGGCAGATACGGCCACCAATACACTGATCATCACTGCCAGCGAGCCCGTGTATCGCAATTTGCGCACCGTCATAGACCAGCTTGATGCGCGCCGCGCCCAGGTTTATGTAGAGGCACTTATCGTTGAGATTACTGCAGACAAAGCCAATGAGCTAGGGGTGCAGTGGATGGGCTTGTCAGGGGACAGCACCAGCAATTATCGTGTAGGCGGTGGTACTTCCTTTTCATCGGCCGGGAATAATCTGCTGACACTGGCCGCTGGTAATTCGACCAGCGCCGGTTCGGTCTTGCCAGGAAAAGGCTTGTCGCTGGGTATCTTCAAGCAGATCAATGGCCAACTGGGTCTGGGTGCGCTGGCGCATATATTGCAGACCGATGGCAATGCCAATGTCTTGTCGATTCCTAACATCGTGACGCTGGATAATGAAGAAGCCAACATCATCGTCGGCAAGAATGTGCCGCTGATCACCGGGCAATTCACCACAGCTACCTCCGGTACTGCTGGTGCCAATCCTTTCCAGACCATAGAGCGCAAAAACGTAGGCCTGAAGTTGCGGGTCAAGCCACAGATTTCCGAAGGCGGTACCGTCAAGCTGGCGATTTATCAAGAAGTTTCCAGCATTGATGATACCACCAATGTGTCTGGCATCATCACCAAAGAACGTTCCATTTCTACCAATGTGCTGGTGGACGACGGCCAGATTATCGCGCTGGGCGGTTTGATAGAAGACAGCACCACCGATGGCGTGGAAAAAGTGACTGGTCTGGGTGATATACCGATTCTGGGCAACCTGTTCAAATACCAGTCCACCAAACGTGGCAAGACCAATCTAATGGTGTTCTTGCGTCCGACCGTGATACGCAGCGCAGAGCAAAGCAATAATGTCTCTGTTGACCGCTATGACTACATGCGCACCCAATTGGCACCGGGTAAAGAAGGTTTGGCTGACACCTTGTTGCCGAATATAGAAAAAGGCAAATTGCTGTCCACGCCTTTGACCATACCGGCAGAAGCCGGCAACAACAAGCAAGGGAAATAATTGAACCATGCTTGAGAATCGTTTATTGCCTTACGGTTTTGCCCGCGATTTTTCTGTCCTGGCAGTCAGGGACAATGCGGTCGTGAATGGCGCGGTTGAAATACTGGTGTCCAAGCTGACACCCTCTGCGGCGATTGCCGAAGTGGGGCGCAGGTTTGGCAAGGTAAAACTGGTGGTGTTGCCGCATCCCGAATTGTCCGAGGCAATTGCGAAAGCCTATGCCGGGTCTGGTGGCGATGCTGCCGACGTGGTGGGGGAAGTTGAATCCGATCTGGACCTCGCCAAGCTGATGATGGATATGCCCGCCATTGAGGATTTGCTGGAATCGGCCGACGATGCACCGGTTATCCGCATGATCAATGCCTTGCTGACCCAGGCCTTGCGCGATGGCGCATCGGATATCCACGTCGAACCGTTTGAACAGATATCTGTAGTCCGCTTCCGCGTTGACGGTTCGCTGCGGGACGTAGTGCGTCCCAAAAAGGCGATACACGCTTCCTTGATTTCGCGTATCAAGATCATGGCGCAACTGGATATCGCTGAAAAGCGTTTGCCGCAAGATGGCCGCATTACCCTGCGCATCGGTGGCAAGCCGGTAGATGTGCGGGTATCGACCCTGCCCACCGGGCATGGCGAAAGAGCGGTACTGCGCTTGCTGGACAAGGAAGCCGGACGGCTGGACTTGAGTCATCTGGGCATGAGTGCTGAAGTGCTGACCCAATTTGATAAACTGATTGCGCAACCGCATGGCATCGTACTGGTGACTGGCCCGACAGGGTCCGGCAAGACGACCACCCTGTATGCGGCTTTGTCGCGTGTCAATGCCGGTACCACCAATATCCTGACGGTAGAAGACCCTATCGAATATGAACTGGGTGGTGTTGGCCAGACCCAGGTCAATCCTAAAATAGACATGACATTTGCCAAGGCCCTGCGTGCGATTTTGCGCCAGGATCCGGATGTCATCATGATCGGTGAAATCCGTGACCTGGAAACAGCCCAGATTGCCGTGCAGGCATCGCTGACTGGCCATCTGGTACTGGCAACCCTGCATACCAATGATTCTGCGGCGGCGGTCACGCGTCTGCTGGATATGGGTATCGAGCCCTTCCTGCTGTCCTCATCCTTGCTGGGTGTCGTGGCACAAAGGCTGGTGCGCAAGCTGTGTATTCATTGCCGGGTTGAAGATCACGGTAGTTGGCGTGCAGTGGGTTGTGAGCATTGCGGCCATACCGGCTATCAGGGCCGGGTTGGCGTGTATGAATTATTGCAGACCACCGATGCCATACGGGCACAGATTCATCACCAGGCAGCAGAGGCAGAAATTCGCATGGCAGCCCAGGCTGATGGCATGAAAACCATGCGTGAAGATGGCGAACGCTGGCTGAAGGCGGGTGTGACTACGCCGGAAGAATTGCTGCGCGTAACCAAGGAATAAGGAAGAAGTCGTATGCCTGCATTCCGATATGAAGCGGTAGACAAGACCGGCCTGACCAGCAAAGGTGTGGTGAATGCCGACAGCGCCCGGTCCGCCCGCAGTGACTTGCGTGCGCAGGGGCTGGTGCCGGTCATCGTCGAATCCATAGACCATCAACGGGATGCATCGGGCAAGCGCAAGCGTGCCCTGTTTGGTGACCGCCTGTCGACCGTGGAAAATGCCTTGTTCACTCGCCAGTTGGCCAGTTTGCTGGAGGCTGGCTTGCCGCTGGAGCAATCCTTGTCTGCCTTGCTGGAACAGTCTGAACGTTCCTATGCGCGTGACCTCATCGGGTCTATCCGTTCTGAAGTCATGGCCGGTTCAGCCCTGTCAGATGCGCTGAAACAGCATCCCGATGATTTTGCTGATATTTATTGTGCGCTGGTCGCTTCTGGCGAGCAGATAGGTCATTTGTCCCGGGTCTTGTCACGGCTGGCTGACTATATCGAGCGCCGTAACGCCTTGCTGCAAAAAGTTCGGCTGGCATTTACCTATCCGGCCATCGTCACCGTGGTGGCGTTTGCCATTGTGATTTTCCTGCTGACCTATGTGGTGCCGCAAATTGTCTCGGTGTTTGCCAACACCAAGCAGAAACTGCCTTTTCTGACACTCATGATGTTGGCCATTTCGGATTTTGTACGGGCCTATGGCTGGCTGGTGGCGCTATTATTGGTAGCTGCTTTTTTCCTGTGGCGCATGGCCTTGCGCAATCCGGAATTCAAGATGCGCTGGCACCGCTGGCTATTGACCGCACCCCTGTATGGCAAATTTGAACGCAGCCTGAACACAGCCAGGTTCGCCAGCACGCTGGCCATTACCACAGGTTCTGGCGTGCCTATCTTGCGCGCCTTGCAGACCAGCCGCGAAACCCTGTCGAATGTGGCCATGCGTGCTCAGGTCGAAGATGCGACTGCCAGCGTACGCGAAGGTGTGGGCCTGGCGCGTGCCTTGTCTGCCCACAAGCATTTCCCTCCCATGTTGATTCACATGATACGGGCTGGTGAGGTGACGGGTGAATTGCCTGCCATGCTGGAACGTGCCTCGAATACGCAGGAGCAGGATCTGGAACGTCGTGCCATGACCATGGCTGGCTTGCTGGAACCGATATTGATCTTGACGATGGGGGTAGTGGTCTTGTTGATTGTGCTGGCCGTACTCATGCCTATCATAGAAATAAATCAGTTGGTACGCTGATAAGGATAAAAATGA
The DNA here is from genome assembly GCF_049340265.1 of Undibacterium sp. Di26W. Lineage (NCBI taxonomy): Bacteria > Pseudomonadati > Pseudomonadota > Betaproteobacteria > Burkholderiales > Oxalobacteraceae > Undibacterium > Undibacterium sp. Di26W. The sequence goes on along the minus strand of NZ_JBMPOR010000005.1, from coordinate 80,646 downwards.
AACGCCTGCCTATAGTAGTTACTTTTCTGGCCTTTGTGGCCTTGTGCATGTCCTTGAGCTTTTGGGGTTTGCGTCTGTTCAAGCCGCAGGCCAGAAGCGTCTCTGCCGCATTTCAGCAGGGCAGTTATGAGCCGGGTGCCGGTCAATGGGGCGGCATCTTCGGCATCAGCCAGGTCATGCAGGCGAATGCCAGCAATTTTCAACTGAAGGGTGTGGTCCTGGCCAAACGCACGGAAGAAAGCCTTGCCATCATCAGTGCCAATGGCAAGCCTGGCCTGTCAGTGGCCATGAACAAGGAAGTCATGCCTGGCGTGACCCTGAAGGAAGTACATGATCTGTATGTCGTGATTGTCGATGCCGGTGTCGAGCGTCGCATTGATTTACCCCAGGTTCAGGAAGTCAGCCGGATACAGACAGCACCTGCGGTCATTAATCAAGTCAGTCAGCCCAATCAACCCATTCAAGCTAACATGAATCAGGGAAACACTGTCCCTCCCCAGGTAGCACCACCTAATTCGTTTGCCGCGCACAGAAGCATGCCAGCACCAGGCGGACCAATAGCGCCGGCCGCACCCATGGTGACCCCCGGTTTGCCAACGGCTTCTTTACCCACTGCGATGCCTGGCAATCCGCAATGAGTCACTGGTCAGAGGTAGGTCCAGACGACGTACGTCTGTCGCTGGCGCAGGTGCATCCATCCTGGGCTGAAGCCATAGATGCCGGCCTGGCTGCCGTGCATGAGACCAACCCGGATTATTTACCAGGTCTGAAGTTCAGCGCCTATTTGCCGGAACAGGGCAGGCTGTTTGCTGCTTTTTCCATGCCAATGGACAGCGTTCGTTATATTCTGGTGGGTGAGGGCCCTTATCCGCGCGCCGACAGTGCCACTGGTTACTGCTTCATGGATGGCGTTGTCAAGAATTTATGGTCGGATGAAGAGGGTGGCGGCCTGTCGAAAAAAGTGAACCGCGCCACCTCGTTGCGCAATTTCATGAAAATGCTGCTGGTCGCATCCGGGGAGTTGCAGGTCGATGCGACGACCGGCAATGCCATGGCAGCCATTGCAGAAAAGGCCCGCCATCCTGGTTCCGATTTCATACAGACCTTGGCAGCTTTGCAAAGCAACATGATTGCCCAGGGTTTTCTGTTGCTCAATGCCAGTCTGGTATTCCGTGCCGATACTGCGCCGGTAAAAGATGCCAGGGCCTGGCAACCCTTCCTGGAACAACTGCTATCCACGCTGTTGCAACAGCGTCAGCATGAAAATACGTCCATGCCATCACTGGTCTTGTGGGGCAAGATCGCAGAGCAACTGCGACAGATGCCTGTCGTCAACAGTTATCCGCAAATCAGTGCAGAGCATCCGTATAATTTGAGTTTTATTGCCAATCAAACCATGCAGGATTTCTTCCGGCCCATGAATTTGCTTGTTAAATGAGTTGCTCAAAAGAAATTTTTGTGAGATTCTGCTAGAAGCGCTGGCTTGCAAGCCGTCTTTGTAGAATAATTGACGGATGATATGAACGTTGCCTAAAAGACAGGTCAACACGCCCAAGCCTTGTCTCGTAAATTTTCTTATTTCCCGACCATGTTGAAAAAAATTGAAATTGATCGGCTGAGGGTCGGCATGTACGTACAGGAGCTGTGTAGCTCCTGGATAGATACACCGTTTTGGCAAAAATCCTTCATGCTGATTGATCCTGAAGAATTAAAAAAAATTCAGGCTACGCGCATTCGTCAGGCCTGGATAGATACCAGCAAGGGGCTGGACGTATTGCTGGAAGCGGGCAGCAAGCCTGAAGCAGGATCCGCTCCTGTCGCCGTACCCTTGTCACCTTCCATACCAACTGCACCGGTTGCGCCAACCGCGCCACGTCAGGTGGCAGTTGTGTCCATGGATGAAGAACTGGGACGTGCTTCTCAGATCGTGAACAAGACCAAGCAGGCGGTGTACACCATGTTCCATGAAGCGCGCATGGGCAAGGCTGTTGACGTTGGCAATGCGCAAAACATGGTGGAAGAAATAGCTGACTCTGTCATGCGCAATCCAGGGGCACTGATCGGACTGGCAAGATTAAAGACCAAGGATGACTATACCTATATGCACTCGGTCGCAGTGTGCGCATTGATGGTGGCCTTATCCAAACAACTTGGTTTGAATGAGGAAGAAACCCGCGAGGCAGGTTTGGCGGGCCTGTTACATGATATCGGCAAGATGATGGTATCGGCAGATATCCTGAACAAGCCGGGCAAGCTCACCGATGCTGAATTTGTCTCGGTCAAAGAACATCCTGCCGCCGGCTACAAGATGTTGAAAGAATCTGAAGCAGTCAGTGCAGTTGCGCTGGATGTGTGTTTGCATCATCACGAAAAGATGGATGGTTCTGGTTATCCGAATCGCCTCAAGGGTGAAGAAATCAGCCTGTATGCCCGCATGGGGGCAGTATGTGATGTGTATGATGCGATTACCTCGAACCGCCCTTACAAGCAAGGCTGGTGCCCGGCTGAATCGCTGCGCAAGATGGCTGAATGGAGTAGTGGCCATTTCGACGAAAAAGTCTTCCAGGCTTTTGTGAAGAGCATCGGTATTTTTCCGGTCGGCACCCTGGTTCGTTTGGAGTCAGGCAGGTTAGGTGTGGTGGTTGAACAGCAGGTAGGCAAATCCTTGCTGTTGCCCAAGGTGAGGATATTTTTTTCCTTGCGCTCCATGGGCTATATCGCGACCGAGTTGATTGATTTATCCAGGCCAGGCACGAATGACAAGATTGTCAGTCGTGAAGATGCGGCCAAATGGGGGCTCAAGGATATTGATCGTTACTGGCTGGGTGATGCCGCGGTCACTCGCTAAGTGATGCTTGTGGGATGCTTGCACAGCCCCAGCAACGCCAAACTAAAGGGCAAACATAAGTGCTTCGTTATCCGAAGCCCTTATGTTTGGTTTAATTATTTTTCGGGCTGTATCACGACTTTGCCGGTGACTTTGCGTGCTGCCAGGTCATTCAGTGCCATGGCGGTATCTTTCAGTGCATAGCGACCAGAAATGTGCGGTTTTATTTTTCCTTCATGCAGCCAGGTCATCAATTCGCGCATGGCTGCCAGGTTGGCTTTGGGTTCGCGTCGGGCAAATTCACCCCAGAATACACCCACCAGTGATGCGCCTTTTAGCAAGCTCAGATTCAAAGGCAATTTCGGGATTTCGCCATTGGCAAATCCAACCACCAGATAACGCCCGCGCCAGCCTATGGAACGGAATGCCGGTTCGGCATAAATACCACCAACCGGATCATAAATGACATCAGGGCCTTTACCTTCGGTTGCCGCCTTGATGGCTTCCCGTAAATCTTCTTTGCTGTAATTGATGGTGAGATCTGCACCATGCTGTTTGCAAATGGCGAGCTTTTCATCAGTTGATGCGGCGGCAATCACGCGGGCGCCCAGGGCCTTGCCGATTTCTATCGCTGCCAGGCCAACGCCACCGGCTGCACCCAATACCAGCATGGTTTCGCCAGCCTTCAGTTGTGCGCGGTCAACAACGGCGTGGTGGGAAGTGCCATAAGTCAGCGTGATTGCTGCTGCCGTGTCAAAGTCCATCCCAGGTGGCATGGGCACGATGGCATGGGCTGGAGCCACCACCTGTTGTGCAAATGCACCGTTGCCGATAAAAGCAATGACCTTGTCACCCACTTTGACATTGCTGACACCTTCGCCGACCGCACGGACGACTCCAGATAATTCACTGCCAGGCGTGAAAGGAAGTTCGGGCTTGAACTGGTACTTGTTTTGTATGATCAACACGTCGGGAAAATTTACCCCTGCCGCCTTGACGTCAATCGCAACCTGACCCTGTCCGGGTACTACATCCGCCAGATCTTCGATCACCAGCGTGTCGGGTAAACCCCAGTCTTTGCAAACAACAGCTTTCATTTTGATGTCCCCATAAAATAGTACGACCGTTTGATTTTGTGATTATGCCGCAAAAATCTATTCTCTGTAGAAATTTATATTTCAGCATCAGGTAGAATACAAAACATGAAAATTCTGATCAGTAATGATGATGGTTATTTGGCCCCTGGTATCGTTGCACTGGCGGCTGCAATGTCTGCATTTGCCGAGGTGACGGTAGTGGCACCCGACAGCAATCGCTCCGGTGCATCGAATGCGCTGACCCTGGACCGGCCCTTGAGCGTGCAGCGGGCTGCAAATGGATTTTATTTTGTTAATGGTACACCGTCTGATTGCGTGCATATCGCCTTGACTGCCATTATGAAAGACAAACCTGATCTGGTCGTATCTGGTATTAACCAGGGACAGAATATGGGTGATGACACGCTGTATTCAGGCACAGTGGCTGCCGCGACTGAAGGGTTTTTATTTGGTATTCCATCCATTGCCTTTTCGCAAACCGAGAAAGGCTGGCAACATCTGGATGCCGCTGCAAGGGTAGCGCAAGAGATCGTCCAACGTGGTTTCCCAGAACTGTCTGCAGCCTTTTTGCTGAATGTAAATATTCCCAATCTGCCTTACCAGGATATCCAGGGAATACGCAAATCACGCTTGGGCAAGCGCCATACCTCAGAACCGGTGATTCACATGATAGACCCGCATGGCAGGGATATTTACTGGATAGGCCCACCGGGTGCTGCCAGCGATGCCAGTGCCGGAACTGATTTTGATACGACGACAAGAAATTTTGTTTCAGTCACTCCCTTGCAGATTGATCTGACAAATACCCGGCAGTTGGCACATCTGAATCTGGATTTCGCATGACAACGAAAGACAAGCGATTTCCCTTGCCCTTGTCATCGGTCGTCAACCAGAAAGACAAGCCCGGCGACCGCTCACTGAACCGCACGGCAATGCCGCAGACGGCCATGCGCAATGCTGCCCATCACTTGAGCGGCAAGGCGGCACACAAGGTAGCGCCCAGGGCCGATCCCAAGTTTTTACATGGGGGTAATCAAGATGCGGCAGGTTTGTCGCCTTCCTTGTTATCTGGCCCACTGGTGTCAGAAGGTGTGCGGCGGGCCATGGTGACCAGAGTTGCACAACAGGGCGTGAGGGATACCACAGTACTGGCCGCCTTGCAGGCGGTGCCGCGCCATTTGTTTCTGGAATCTGGAATGGCAAGCCAGGCGTATGTGGATGCATCCTTGCCGATTGGTCATCACCAGACTATTTCCCAGCCCTATATCGTGGCGCGCATGCTGGAGATCATGCGCAATGGCACAAATCTGGGACGTGTACTGGAAATTGGCACCGGCTGTGGCTACCAGGCGGCGGTGCTGTCGGTGGTAGCGAAGGAAGTGTATTCGATAGAGCGCATCAAGGCGCTGCATGAACTGGCAAAAACCAATTTGCGCCCCATGCGGATTGCCAATATACGCCTGCATTATGGTGATGGCATGCTGGGTTTGCCTCAAGAGGCGCCGTTTGACGGTATTATACTGGCTGCTGCCGGCATGGAAGTGCCGCAGGCCCTGTTGCAGCAATTGCGCGTTGGCGGAAGACTGGTGGCACCGGTAGGTGGCAGAAACCAGGTGCTGCAACTGATAGAACGGGTTTCCAATTATGAATGGACTCGTGCAGTCATGGAAGAATGCCATTTTGTACCTTTGCATTCTGGCGTCATTTAGGGCGTGTTGTCAGGTGGCAGCGAATTTAACTGATTAAAAAGAGAAATGAAGACAATACAGCAGATATTACAAGCAGGTGTCGTGCTTACCGTACTGGCGGCATTAAGTGCCTGTACAACAACCAATTTACCCAATCGCGCACCGGTGGTAGAGCGTGGTGTCGAGCAGAAGCCAAGTGAAACTCCTGTGGTCGAAGCAGCTGTCAAACCGCCGGTCAAGGCTCCAGATAATACACGTGGCACTTATGTCGTCAAACGTGGCGATGGCTTGTACCGTATCGCGCTGGATCATGGGCAAAGTTATGCCGACCTGGTTGCATGGAATGATCTTAAAAATCCAAATGACATCAAGGTAGGGCAAGTGTTGCGCGTGGCACCGCCAGATGGTTCGCCAACTGTACAAACTTCCGGTGTTGCCAATTCTTCAGTCGAGGTGAAGCCGCTGACGAATCCTGCGACCAACAAGAATAACCCGCGCGGCGATAAACGTCCGTATTCCGAAAGCAATCTGGTTGAGTTACAGAAAACAGATACAACAGTCGTTGCCACTGTGACGCCTGCTCCCGGCATCAAGCCGGATGTGCCGGTACCAGTCAAGGCGGCAGAGCCCGTAGCGCCAGAATCCGATACCGTGGAATGGATGTGGCCAGCCGAAGGCAAGGTGGTGGCAAGCTATGATGATGCAAAAAATAAAGGCCTGGATATTGCCGGCAAGATGGGGCAGGATATTCTTGCAGCGGGAGCAGGTAAAGTCATGTATGCCGGTAGTGGTATACGCGGATATGGTAATCTCGTCATTATTAAACACAACAGCAGTCTTTTGTCTGCGTATGCGCATAACAAGGCAATTCTGGTAAAAGAAGGGCAAGCCATCACCAAGGGGCAAAAAATAGCCGAGATGGGTAATTCTGACAGCGAAGCGGTGAAACTGCACTTTGAAATCCGTTTGCAGGGCAAACCGCTGGACCCGATGAAATACTTGCCAGGACGTTAAGCTGATATATGTAAGAAAGTTGCTAAGCGCTGTAAGATGTCTCCGGGAGTCCCTGTCTTTGAGGGGGAGGAAGATTCCCCAAAAATAAATGCCCAGACGGAATGAATTTACCGGATACGTGAATTAATACAGGTCATCATGCACAACAACTTAAGTACCTACAAGCTGGGAAATCCTGCCGCGAGTGACGACCCGGATGTTGCCGGTGAAGCCGCAGAGGCAGAGGCGGACGCGCGTTTGCAGGGTGATGCGACCGACGATATGGCGGATGACACAGGCGAAGTTGCCCGCGAAGGCCAGGAAGAGCAGGGCGATGATCCGGCGGCCCTGATTGTTGCGCCTATTGATGAATTGAAAACGGTGCTGGCGGCAGAACTGTCTACCGACACCACACAGTATTACCTGAACCAGATTGGTACCCGTCCGCTGTTTGCTTCTTCCGAAGAATTGCATTATGCAACGCTGGCGAAGCAGGGGAATTTTGAAGCCCGGCAAAAGATGATAGAACACAATCTGCGTCTGGTGGTATCGATTGCCAAGCATTACATCAATCGCGGTGTTGCCTTGCTCGACATGATAGAAGAGGGCAATCTTGGGCTCATGCATGCGATAGATAAATTTGAACCTGAGCGCGGCTTTCGTTTTTCCACCTATGCAACCTGGTGGATACGTCAGAGCATAGAGCGCGCCATCATGAACCAAGCCAGGACCATACGCCTGCCGGTACACATGGTCAGGGAATTGAACCAGATACTGCGTGCCAAATACCACCTGGAATCGCAAAGGCGGGATGGCCGCGATGCGGCGCTGGAAGATATTGCCCTGCTGGTCGACAGGCCGGTGGATGAGGTGCAAGACATCCTCACCCTGTCCGAACATGCTACTTCGCTGGATACACCGCTGGACAATGATCCGCAATCCAGTCTCATGGACATGCTGCCGGGCGACAGTGATGATGCGCCGGATATACGTGCAGAGCAGCATGAAATGACTATCCTGGTGCGCGACTGGCTGTCCAAATTGCCTGACAAACAACGTATCGTCATCGTGCGGCGCTTTGGCCTGGATAATGATGATCCGGCAACCCTGGAAACCCTGGCCGATGAAATGGGTATCACCCGTGAGCGCGTGCGCCAGATCCAGCAAGAGGCCCTGATCAAGCTGAAGCGTTCATTTGCCTCGCGTGGTGTCGGACGTGATTCCGTGCTGTAGATAGGCTTAAATAGTTCATTTCAACTATTTTTGGGTGCATGTCTGTGCATCTCTTATAATTCCGTCTTTTAAAATTCCACTTCTTAGCGGTGCGGGTATGTCGCACTGTCAATTTCCATGAATACAATAGAAATTCGCTCTTTAGATATGGACGCACGCGGCGTCGGTAATTTGCAAAATGAAGATGGCTCGACCGGCAAGGTGGTCTTCGTGGATGGCGCGCTGCCGGGCGAACTGGTTGAATTCAGCACCTATAAAAAGAAGGCCAGTTGGGAAGCTGCAACCCTGATCACTCTGGTGCGCGAATCTTCGCAAAGGGTGGAGCCGAAATGTGAATTTTTTGGTACTTGTGGCGGCTGCTCCATGCAGCATCTGGATGCCAATGCCCAGGTAGCGATGAAGCAGCGCGCGCTGGAAGACAATCTATGGCATATCGGCAAGGTCAAGGCAGATATCATGATGCGTCCCATCATTGGCCCGACCTGGGGTTATCGCTATCGTGCCCGTTTGTCAGTGCGTCATGTGATTAAAAAAGGCACGGTGCTGGTTGGTTTCCATGAGAAAAAATCGCGCTATGTTGCGAATATGGAAACCTGTGAAATCTTGCCCGCCCATGTTTCGGCCATGTTGATGCCTTTGCGTGGCCTGGTGGCGTCGCTTTCCATAGTCGAAGAATTGCCGCAAATCGAACTGGCGATAGGCGAAGGCGTGACTGCCATGGTGTTGCGCATCATGGCACCGCTGTCCAAAGAGGATGAAGTCAAGCTCAAGGCCTTTGCCGATCAATATCAGGTGCAATGGTGGTTGCAGACCAAGGGGCCGGAAACGGCAACGCCGTATTACCCGGCTAACAGTGACTTGCATTATTTGTTGCCAGAATTTGGTGTCAAAATGCCATTCAAGCCAACCGACTTTACCCAGGTGAATCATCATATCAATCGCGTATTGGTGACGCGTGCCCTGCGTTTGCTGGATGTGCAGAAAGACGAGCGCATCGCTGACCTGTTCTGTGGTTTGGGTAATTTCACTTTGCCTATTGCTACATTGGCAAAAGAAGTGGTCGGTATAGAGGGGAGCGATACCCTGACTGAGCGCGCACTGGAAAATGCACGCCATAACGGACTGGCAGAAAAAACTTCCTTCAGCACCAGGAATTTGTTTGAAGTCACTGCGGATGATTTTGTAAAGCTGGGTAAGTTTGACCGTTTCCTGATTGATCCGCCACGTGATGGTGCCATGGCTGTTTGCCAGGCATTGATAGACCTGCGCCAGAGTGCGCCGCAACTGCTGCCCAAGCGCCTGGTGTATGTATCCTGTAGTCCTGCAACCCTCGCCAGGGACGCTGGCATGCTGGTCAATCAGGCTGGTTATCGCCTCAGCAGCGCTGGTGTTATCAATATGTTTCCACATACTTCCCATGTGGAATCCATGGCGGTATTTGACCTTATTTAGCATTAACCAGGTCAGCTAAGTATATCTGGATGCAATGTCGGTGCAGGCTTGCGGCTTTTGGCAAGTTTGTCAACACCGCGAATGACTTTTTGAAGCAACACCCGGAAGTCATTTCGTCAATTGTATTTCTTGAAAGACATATCTGATACTATGGTTTCATGTTAAAATCTAAGGTTAGATGAATTCCCGAATTTTTTCTTAACCCTTTCTTTTTATTGGAGTTTTTAGATGGCTATTGAACGTACATTGTCTATTATTAAACCTGATGCCGTTGCAAAAAACGTGATCGGTCAAATTTACAGTCGCTTTGAAGGCGCTGGCCTGAAAGTAATCGCTGCTCGCATGACACAATTGTCCCGCGCTGAAGCAGAAGGTTTCTATGCTGTTCACCGTGAGCGTCCTTTCTTCAAGGATCTGGTTGATTTCATGATCTCCGGCCCCGTCATGATCCAGGTTCTGGAAGGCGAAGGCGCAATTTTGAAAAACCGTGACCTGATGGGCGCGACAGATCCTAAGAAGGCAGAAAAAGGCACAATCCGTGCAGATTTCGCTGATTCTATCGATGCAAACGCTGTTCACGGTTCTGACGCTGCTGAAACAGCTGCTGTGGAAATCGCTTACTACTTCCCAGCGTTGAACGTGTATTCACGTTAATTCGGACTTTATCTGAATTTAACGTTTTAAGACTTCACCCCATGCAGCGCTGTGCTGTATGGGGTGTGAAAGAAAGATCATGACGGTGCTCACAAATTTATTGGATCTGGATCCAGCGCAACTCGTCGCTTATTGCGGCGCGTTGGGTGAGAAGCCGTTTCGTGCCAAGCAATTGCAACGCTGGATACACCAGTTTGGTGCCAGTTCGTTTGAAGAAATGACTGACCTCGCGAAATCCTTGCGCGAGAAGCTCACAACGCGTGCCACTATTACCGCTCCCGCCGTTATCAGCGACCATACATCTACCGATGGTACGCGCAAATGGCTGGTTGATGTCGGGCAGGGCAATGCGGTAGAGACTGTTTTTATTCCTGAAGAAAATCGCGGCACCCTGTGTATTTCCACCCAGGCGGGCTGTGCAGTGAACTGCCGTTTTTGTTCTACCGGCAAACAGGGCTTTAACCGGAATTTGAGTGTGGCCGAAATTATTGGCCAGTTGTGGATGGCTGAATTTGAATTGCGCAAGACCAAAGGTATCGCTCCTGGCCCTAAAGGTGAGCGTCAAATCACCAATGTGGTCATGATGGGTATGGGTGAGCCCCTGCTGAATTTTGAGCCTACGGTGACTGCATTGCGCCTGATGCTGGATGATAATGCCTATGGTCTGTCGCGCCGTCGCGTGACGGTGTCCACCAGTGGCGTGGTGCCGATGATAGACAAGCTGGCGCAGGAATGCCCGGTAGCCCTGGCGGTGTCGCTGCATGCATCGAACAATAGCTTGCGTGACAGCCTCATCCCCCTGAATAAAAAACATCCGCTGGAAGAATTGAAGGCTGCCTGCAAGCGTTACCTTGAATTTGCGCCGCGCGATTTTATTACCTTTGAATATTGCATGCTGGACGGCGTCAATGACACCGATGAACATGCGCGGGAACTGGTGCAGCTGGTGCGTGACGTGCCTTGCAAGTTCAACCTGATCCCGTTTAATCCCTTCCCCGAGTCGGGCTTGAAGCGTTCTGCCAATCCGCGTATCAAAGCGTTTGCACAGATATTGCTTGATGCAGGTATCGTTACCACCACGCGCAAAACCCGTGGCGATGATATCGATGCGGCTTGTGGACAGTTGGCCGGCGAAGTGCAGGACAGAACACGCGTGCAGGAACGCATGCAAAAGATGGCGGAGTATCAGAAGAAGTTTGGCGAAAATTTTGGCAAGATCGTGGAGATCAATCAGTGAAAATTTTTCAAATGCGTCACCACCTGTTGACCGGCATGCTGATGGTATTGGCATTGAGCCTGTCAGCGTGTGGATCGAAACCGCGTCTTGAAGGCGAGCAGCCTGAAGAGAACGTCTCAAGTGAGAAAATGGAAATGCGCAAGCGTGCTTCCATCAGGATGCAACTGGCAATTGACTATTACAAGCAGGGCCAGCAAAAAGTCGCATTGGAAGAAATACGCCAGGCATTGCTGATTTCGCCTGACCTGGTTGATGGTTACAGCGTGCGTGCCCTGATTTTCATGGATCTCGGTGAGAAGCAATTGGCTGAAGAAAATTTCCTGTATGCCCTGAAGCTGGCTCCGGGGAATTCGGATATCGAAAATAACTATGGCTGGTTTCTGTGCCTGAATGGCCGTGAAAAGCAGGGCCTGGCTTATCTGGATAAGGTCATCAAGGACCCGGCCTACGGGGCGCCGGGCAAGGCCTTGAACAATGCTGGCCTGTGCAGTCTGCGTTTGAAAGATCCGCTGGGTGCCGAACGTTATTTCCTGCAAGGCTTGCGCGAAGATCCGGCCAGTCCGGCAATCAATGCCAACCTGGCCAAGATATTGTTTGACCGTGGCGAATATTCGCAGGCACGTTTTTATATCAATCGCGTATTGAAATTTGATGTGCTGACGGCGGACGTACTGTGGCTCGCCATCAAGATAGAAAAGAAAATGGGGGATGAGGCTGCGGTCAGTGGTCTGGCAACGCAATTGCGTCGCCGTCATGCTAATTCCAAAGAGTATTCCTTGTATCAGCGCGGGGTGTTCAATGAGTGAAGCGGGAATGAATTCGCCTGTCGAACCGGTGGCGCCTGAACAGTCAGAGAATAAGGTGGCGCTGTCGGTCGTGCAGACTGCCGGCGCACAATTGTCGGCTGCGCGTATCCAGCAGGGCATGAGCCTGCAACAGGTGGCTGATCAGTTGAAGCTGTCGCAGCGTCAAATCCTGGCGCTTGAGAATAATCAGTTTGAGCTGTTGCCGAAGATGGTGATCGTGCGTGGTTTTGTACGTTCGTATGCAAAATTGCTGCGACTCGACCCGGCTCCGGTGGTCGCCTGCCTGCCGACTGAAGCGGTGGCTCCCGGTCTGGATGCAGATTTGCGTCCCACACTGGCTACCCCTTTCATGGAGTCGCGCACACCGTTTTTGGGACGCCAGGAAAATAACAATCGCAAGTACCTGATAGGCGCAGCCTTGCTGGCCGTATTTGCCTTGCTGTTTGTGGGTGGCCAAAAACTGGAGCAGTCTGGTTACTTCAAGGGCTTGCTGACACCAGCATCCGTTGCCAAAACGCCGGAAGAGCCTAGCGCCAGTGTGGAAGCTGCACCTGCCAGCGTTGCCAGTGTCGCCAGTGTTGCCAATGAGTCGACGACTGAAAATAAAATGGATGCTCCGGCATCAAACGTCAGCCTGACGGGTAGTAGTACCCGGCTGGAAAATCAGGAGCAGGCTGCATCCACCGCCAAATTGCCTCAGAATGTGTCACCAGCGCCAATCACTACCTCAGTGGCTGCTCCAGTTGCTTCAGTAGCCGCAGTTGCGGCGGCACCGGTCAGTGTGCCTTCTCTGAGTACCCCGCTGGTAGTCGCCAGTCCAGCCACTGCACAGACTGGGAATAACCAGTTCAAGCTGAAGTTCAAGCAGGATTCCTGGATACAGGTAAAGCGCGAGAATGGCACGATCATTACTTCGCATCTGGCCAAGGCTGGTACGGAAGAATTCTTTGACCTGAAAGAAGCCTTGCAAGTCAGGATAGGTAATGCCGTTGGCGTGGAAGGCTGGGTGCGTGGCAATGCAATGGGCATAGTGCCGGGCAAGGACAGCAACGTAGTTAATTTGAATGTGAAGTAAAGATGACGGATTTTTTATCGGAAATTGCTTCTGGCCCCATGTTCAGGCGCAAATCCCGTTCAGCCAGTGTCAGTTATGGCAGCCGTGAAGTGATCGTCGGTGGTGGTGCGCCAGTGGTGGTGCAGTCCATGACCAATACCGACACGGCAGATGCGATAGGTACCGCCATCCAGATCAAGGAACTGGCGCGTGCCGGTTCCGAACTGGTCCGCATTACCGTGAATAATCCTGAAGCCGCCGCCGCAGTGCCGGCGATTCGTGAGCAACTCGACCGGATGGGCATTGACGTCCCTCTGGTGGGCGATTTTCACTACAACGGTCACACGCTGCTGCATGATTTTCCCGATTGCGCCAAAGCCTTGTCCAAATACCGGATTAATCCTGGCAATGTAGGCAAGGGTGCCAAGCGCGATACGCAGTTTGCGCAAATGATAGAAATGGCCTGTCGCTACGATAAACCGGTGCGCATAGGCGTGAACTGGGGCAGTCTCGACCAGGCCTTGCTGGCCCGCATCATGGATACCAATGCGCTACGTCCTGAACCCTGGAGTGTGCAGGCAGTCATGTATGAGGCGTTGATCACGTCTGCCATAGAAAGTGCCCAGAAAGCGGAAGAGTTGGGGCTGGGCGGTGACAAGATCATCCTGTCTTGCAAAGTGTCTGGCGTACAGGATTTGATCGCCGTTTATCGTGAACTGGCGCGCCGTTGCGATTACCCCTTGCATCTGGGTCTGACCGAAGCCGGTATGGGTAGCAAGGGCATTGTCGCTTCGACCGCGGCATTGGCTGTGCTGATGCAGGAAGGCATAGGCGACACCATCCGTATTTCGCTGACGCCGGAACCAGGTGGCGATCGCTGTCGCGAAGTCATCGTTGGTCAGGAAATTTTGCAAACCATGGGCTTGCGCAAGTTTACCCCCATGGTGATCGCCTGCCCGGGTTGTGGCAGGACCACATCCACCGTCTTTCAGGAGCTGGCGGATGATATACAGACTTTCCTGCGCAATCAGATGCCGAGCTGGAAGCTGGAATATCCCGGTGTGGAAAACATGAATGTGGCGGTCATGGGCTGTATCGTGAATGGTCCAGGCGAATCCAAGCATGCCAATATAGGCATCAGCCTGCCTGGTACGGGGGAATCCCCGGCGGCACCGGTGTTTATCGATGGGGCCAAGGCGCTTACCTTGCGGGGCGACAAGATCGCTGAAGAGTTCCAGGTTATCGTCCTGGATTATGTAAAAAGTCACTATGCGCCGGCGAATGGCGTGTCAAATCATTGAATCAGGTAGCAAGCATGTCGGAAAATAAAAAAGCAGAAAAAATTGCAGGCATCAAGGGTATGAATGACCTGTTGCCGGACGACGCCCCCTTGTGGGAGTTGTTTGAAAATACCGTGCAATCGGTGTTGAAGAGCTACGGCTTTCAGCAAATTCGTACCCCTATCGTCGAATCGACCTCGTTGTTCGCGCGTGGACTGGGCGCGGTAACGGATGTCGTTGAAAAAGAAATGTACTCTTTCGAAGATTCCATGAACGGTGACAAGCTGACCTTGCGCCCAGAGGGAACTGCCGGTGTGGTCAGGTCTGCCGTTGAGCATAACCTGGTGTACGACGGCCCAAGACGCCTGTGGTATACCGGCCCCATGTTCCGTCATGAAAGGCCGCAACGTGGGCGTTATCGCCAGTTCCATCAGGTAGGTGCCGAAGCTTTGGGTTTCAGCGGTCCGGATATCGATGCTGAACTGATCATGATGTGCCAGCGTTTGTGGGACGATCTGGGCTTGCAGAATGTGCGCCTGGAACTGAACTCGATTGGCGACGCTGCCGAAAGAACGCAGCACCGTGCGGCCCTGGTTGCCTATTTTGAACAGCACATGGATATCCTGGATGCAGAAGCGCAACGTCGCCTGCATACGAATCCTTTGCGCATACTTGATACCAAAAATCCTGCGATGCAGGAAATGGTCAATGCTGCACCCAAGTTGCTGGACTATCTTGGTGAAGAATCGCGCGCCCACTTTGAAGGGGTACAAAAAATCCTGCGCGATAACAGTATTCCATTTACCATCAATAGCCGTCTGGTACGTGGCCTGGATTACTACAACCGCACCGTGTTTGAATGGGTGACGGATGAGCTGGGTGCCCAGGGTACGGTCTGTGCCGGCGGTCGTTACGATACGCTCTTCGGTATTTTTGGTGGCAAACCTACACCATCTTGCGGATTTGCAATGGGAATAGAGCGCTTGCTGGAATTGATGAAGATCAATGGCGATCTGCATCAGCCGGCAATGTGCGATGTGTATCTGGTACACCAGGGGGATGCTGGACAGATGCAATCCATGGTACTTGGTGAACGATTGCGTGATGCCGGGCTGGATGTTGTGTTACATTGCGCAACGGCGGCAGGTACAGGCAGTTTCAAGTCGCAAATGAAAAAGGCAGATGGCAGCGGCGCTGCCTATGCCGTTATTATTGGTGAGGATGAGGCCAGTAATAATACCGTCAGTATCAAGGCCATGCGTGCCGACGATGCTGAAAACAATCAGGTCAACGTGCCATTTGATACAGCGGTGGATTATCTGGTCGACCAGATTGCCGGTGTGGAAGATGATGATCATTGCTGCGACGACCCCAGCCACATCCATATTCACCATTAATACTCGTTACTACGCATTCATCATATTAATAACGTTAATCATATAGATAACAATAGACACTATGGCATACGATTTAGAAGAACAAGAGCAGTTAGACAGTCTGAAAGATAGCTGGAAAAAATACGGCAATATGGTGACATGGCTGGTGATCGTTTGTCTGGGTGGCTATGCTGCCTGGACATATTGGAACACCTATCAGGGTAACCAGTCGCTGCAGGCTTCGCAACTTTATGAAGAAATGCAAAAATCAGTGACTGCCAAGGACAATGCCAAAGTGCAGCGGGCTGCTGAGGATTTGAAAGAGAAGTTTCCACGCGCAGCATACGCCCCTATGGCGGCACTGGTCGCTGCCAAGAGCGCATTTGATGCCGGTGACCTGAAAGTCGCCAAAACCCAGTTGCAATGGGTGGCGGATACAGCAAAGGTGGATGAATACAAGGCGCTTGCCAAAATTCGTCTGGCTGGCATCGCACTGGATGAAAAAGCCTATGACGAAGGTCTGAAGCAATTGTCTGGCAGTTTCCCGGCAGAACTGGAAGCGGATGTACTCGATGCCAAGGGTGATATTTATGTTGCCCAGAACAATATCGCAGAAGCACGTACTGCCTACAAAGCTGCACTGGACAAGATGTCGGAAAAAAATCCGGGGCGTCAGTCTTTGCAAACCAAGCTGGATGCCGTTGGCGGTGCCGCTGAAACAAAAGTTGTTAGTAAATAACAGGAGCCATACATGCAATTTTCTGCCAAGCTGCTGGTTACGGCATCTGCACTTTTTGCCTTGAGTGGCTGTTCTACACTGTCATCCCTGAATCCTTTTTCTTCCAAATCAGAAAAAAACACCCCTGCGGTTCTGACGGAAATTAAAACCACGATGTCCATCAAGGCCAGCTGGACGGTGCCTGTCGGTGCTGCTGGCAATTACCTGTTTACGCCAGCTTCGGTAGCGCAGAACGTGTATGCCGCCGCCGCCGATGGCACGCTGGTCCGGCTTGAGGTGGCGAGTGGCCGCATAGTCTGGAAAATCAATGCAGGCATGCACCTGACTGCTGGTGTCGGGGCTGATGCAAACACGATTGCAGTGGTGGGTGAAAAAGGTCAGGTGCTGGCATTTGATCAGGATGGCAAGCTGCGCTGGAAGGCACCAGGCACGAATGAAATATTGTCTGCACCTGCAGTCGGCCAGGGCCTGGTCGTGGTACGCAGTATTGACAACAAGATATCTGCGTATGATGTCAATACCGGCGAACGCAAATGGTCAGTAGAAAGACCTTTGCCGCCTTTGACCTTGCGTCTGGCACCTGGGATCGTGATCACAGAACAACAGGTACTTGTGGCATTGCCAGGTGGACGCATGTCTTCACTGGCATTGAATAACGGTGGCCTGCGCTGGGAAGCCGTGGTTGGTGAACCGAAAGGCGCGACCGAACTGGAGCGCGTAGCCGACGTATCCGGGATTCCGGTGATCATGGGTCGTGACGTATGTGCCAGCTCCTTCCAGGGCCGTGTAGCCTGTTTTGACGTGTCTACAGGCGCTTTGCGCTGGAACAAGAACTTGTCCAGCGAGGTTGGTGTCAGTGTTGACGAGCGTTTCGTCTTCGCGGCTGATGTCAATGGCGCAGTCAATGCCTATGCCCGCACTGGTGGTACCAGTGCGTGGCGTAATGATAAATTGAGTAACCGTCGTTTATCTGCCCCCATTTCATACGACCGCGCAGTAGCGGTGGGTGACATGGCAGGTTATGTCCACTTCCTGTCAAGGGAAGATGGTTCGTTCATAGGACGGGTAACTACCGATGGTAGTCAGATTTTAGCAGCACCGCTGGTGGTGGATGCTAAACTGATCGTCCAAACAAAATCAGGATCAGTGGTTGCGCTTGCACCCGAGTAATAAATAATGAAGCCGGTTATCGCACTTATAGGCCGACCTAATGTCGGCAAATCCACGCTGTTCAATCGGCTTACCCGTTCTCGTGATGCTTTGGTAGCAGACTTGCCAGGTTTGACGAGAGACCGCCATTACGGTGAAGGCCGTGTTGGTGAACGTCCTTTCCTGGTGATTGATACAGGCGGTTTCGAGCCTGTTGCCAAGGAAGGCATCATGCATGAAATGGCCAAACAGACCAAGCAGGCCGTGGCTGAGGCCGATGTTGTCGTGTTTATTGTCGATGGCCGTCAGGGCCTGACGCCGCATGACAAGACCATCACCGATTTCCTGAGGAAGTCTGGTCGTTCTGTCATGTTGGTGGTCAACAAGGCCGAGGGCATGAAATACACCTCGGTGACTGCCGACTTTTACGAGCTGGGCCTGGGTGATCCATATGTGATTTCCTCTGCCCACGGCGATGGTGTGACTGATCTGGTCGAAGAGATGATGGACATCGCGTTTGCGCAACGTCCGCCAGAAGTGGAAGAGCCTGAACCGAATGTCAGGGGTATCAGGATTGCCATCGTTGGCCGCCCCAATGTCGGTAAATCGACGCTGGTGAACACCTTGCTGGGTGAAGAGCGCGTAATCGCCTTCGATATGCCGGGTACTACCCGTGATTCCATCGAAATTCCTTTCGAGCGTGAGGGCAAGCATTATTCCCTGATTGATACCGCCGGCATTCGCCGACGTGGCAAGGTGTTTGAAGCGATAGAGAAATTTTCGGTGGTGAAAACCCTGCAATCGGTGTCAGAAGCCAATGTTGTCTTGCTGCTGCTGGATGCGCAGCAGGATATTTCAGAGCAAGATGCCCATATCGCCGGCTTTATTCTGGAATCCGGTCGTGCGCTGGTGGTTGGCGTGAACAAATGGGATGGACTGCAGAGTGACAGACGGGATGAAATCAAGTTGGATATTGAGCGCAAGCTGAATTTCCTGACGTTCGCCAAGTTCCACTTTATCTCTGCACTGAAATCGACCGGTATCGGCCCTTTGATGAAATCGATAGATGCTGCCTATGAAGCGGCGATGTGTAATTTGTCGACACCAAAACTGACCCGTGCCCTGATCGAAGCAGTAGAGCACCAGCAACCGAAGCGCAAGGGTTCGATCCGGCCAAAATTGCGTTATGCGCATCAGGGCGGACAAAATCCACCTATTATTGTTATTCATGGCAACGCACTGGAAGCAGTGGGTGATGTGTACAAGCGTTACCTTGAAAAACATTTCCGTGAAACTTTTTCTCTCACGGGGACTCCATTAAGGATAGAAATGCGATCGGGCAAAAATCCGTTCGACAAATCAAAATAATGGAAATAACGCCAGTTCCGATAAAAATTTGGTGCTGGATAGGCAATAAAGATAAAAATAGATTACATTACTTTGTAATCAACTTCTTGGATTACTTGTATTTTGCCAAGTAGTCCCCAACTCCTGATCACAACAACACAATGGAGCTGTTATGAGTAATAAAGGGCAACTACTACAAGACCCGTTTCTGAACGCATTGCGTAAAGAACACATCCCTGTATCAATTTATCTGGTCAATGGCATCAAGCTGCAAGGCCATATTGAATCATTTGACCAGTATGTCGTGCTGCTGCGTAATACAGTGACACAAATGGTCTACAAACATGCTATTTCGACTGTTGTACCAGCACGTGCAGTCAGCATCAACACCGAGTCTGAAGCAGAGTAATATTTGAACGCTGAATCATTGGAAAGAAGTCGTCTATGCGCGCCGCTCTAGTCGGTGTGGATTTTGGCAAAGACGACTTTGCCGCTAGTTTAGAAGAATTGTCTTTGCTCTCGCAATCTGCGGGGGCGGAGCCGGTTACAACCATCACTTGCAAGCGGGCAAGCCCTGATGCTGCGTTTTTTGTCGGCTCCGGCAAGGCGGATGAGATAGCACATGCTGTCGCTGATGCCGCGCTGGAGATTGTGATTTTTAATCACGCATTGTCACCAGCCCAGCAAAGAAATCTTGAACGTCATATGAAAGTCAGGGTGGTAGACCGTACCAGCCTGATTCTCGATATTTTCGCCCAGCGTGCCCACAGTCACGAAGGCAAGGTGCAGGTGGAGTTGGCTCAGTTGCAACATCTGGCAACGCGCCTCATACGCGGCTGGACCCATCTGGAACGACAAAAGGGTGGTATCGGCTTGCGTGGTCCGGGTGAGACGCAGTTGGAAACAGATCGCCGCCTGTTGGGTGAGCGGGTGAAAATGCTGAAGCAGAAGCTGGAAAAACTGCACAAGCAGCGTGAAACCCAGCGTCGCTCAAGAGGTCGCAGCAATACCTTGTCGGTTTCCCTGGTTGGTTATACCAATGCCGGGAAATCAACTTTATTTAATACCCTGACCAAGGCTGGTGCCTATGCAGCCGACCAGTTATTTGCGACTTTGGATACGACATCCCGTCGCCTTTATCTGGGAGATGCCGGTAGTGTGGTAATTTCGGATACGGTAGGCTTTATTCGTGAGCTGCCCCACCAACTGGTTGCCGCATTTCGTGCCACACTGGAAGAAACCATACATGCCGACCTGCTTTTGCATGTCGTGGATGCCGGTAGTCCGGTAAGATTCGACCAGATACAGCAAGTGAATGAAGTATTGAAAGAAATCGGTGCCGATCATATTCCGCAGATGCTGGTCTGGAACAAGATAGACCTTGCGGGTATAGAACCATCGGTTGACCTTGATGAGTGTGATAAAATCCAACGGGTTTTTTTGAGTGCCCGGACTGGGGCAGGGATCAGTTTGTTGCGTGAATCGATAGCTCAATTCGCGCTGGAAAAAGCGTCAGCTTCGGGGCAGGCCGTATTGCCGGAAGATAATGACGCACGCTTTAATCTTCAGTAGTCCAACCCACTATTCATTGGATAGCGACAGAATGCTTGTTTCACTTCTCAAAAGAATTGGTTTGACCATGTCGTTGAACGACCCTCAATGGGGACGTGGTTCACAAAACAATAATCAGAATAATAATAACAATAAAAAGCCGCCTGAAGGGCCGCCTGATCTCGATCAGCTATGGAAAGACTTTAGCCAGAAGCTGAGTCGTCTGCTGGGCCAAAAAGGCAATGGCGGTGATAATAACGGCGGGTTTTCGCCTGACTCTTCCGGTGCCAAAATAGGCGCTTCACTGATTGTTGGTATTTTTGTCATGATCTGGCTGGCTAGTGGCTTTTTCATCGTGCAGGAAGGCCAGACGGCTGTCATCACGACCTTCGGCAAATTAAGCCATCAAACCTCCGCCGGTTTCAACTGGCGCTGGCCTTACCCTATCCAGGGCCATGAAATCGTCAATGTGTCCCAGGTACGCACCATTGAAGTCGGCTATCGTTCAAATGTGAAGAACAAGCAGGCCCGTGAATCCCTGATGCTGACTGATGACGAAAATATCGTTGATATTCAATTTGCAGTTCAATATAAATTAAATAACGCGGCTGACTGGCTGTACAACAACCGTGATCAGGAAGACATGATACGTCAGGTCGCCGAGACTGCCGTGCGCGAAATCGTCGGTAAAAACAAGATGGATTTCGTCTTGTATGAAGGCCGTGAAAAAGTCGCGCTGGATGTCAGCAGCAGCATGCAGAAAATCCTGGATGTGTATACCGCTGGTGTGCAGATCACCAATGTGACCATGCAGGGCGTGCAGCCGCCAGAGCAAGTCCAGACGGCATTTGATGATGCCGTCAAGGCAGGGCAGGACAAGGAACGTCAAAAGAATGAAGGCCAGGCGTATGCCAATGACGTGATTCCCAAGGCGCGCGGCGAAGCATCCCGTTTGCTGCTGGATGCAGAAGCCTACAAGTCGCGTATCGTGGCCAATGCTGAAGGTAATGCCTCGCGCTTCAAGCAGGTGTTGACCGAATACCAGAAAGCGCCGGGTGTCACCCGTGACCGCATGTATCTGGAAACCATGCAACAGATTTTTGCCAGCACCAGCAAGGTGATGGTGGATACCAAATCCGGCAATAACATGCTGTATTTGCCGATAGACAAAATGATGGCACCCTCTGATTCGTCCGCTGGCAAAGCAGCAGCAACAGCGACCGTGCAGCCAACGGCACCTTCTGCCGAACAGATTCCTACTGTGGAGATGCGTTACAGCAAAGATGGAAGATCAAGAGATACCCGCGACTCTCGTGACAGGGAGGTACGATAAATGAATAAGCTCATTTCTGTCATTGTTGCCCTGCTTGCAGCTATTCTGGTAGCGTATTCCACCATCTTCGTGGTTGACCAGCGCTCACACGCGATTGTTTTTGCTTTGGGTGAAGTACGTTCTGTCATCAGCGAACCCGGCTTGCATTTCAAATTGCCGCCACCATTCCAGAACGTGCTGTTCCTGGACAAACGGGTATTGACTATTGATTCTCCTGAAGCTGATCGTTTCATTACCGCTGAAAAGAAAAATATCCTGGTCGATTCCTATGTCAAATGGCGCATCAAGGAACCGAAATTGTATTACGTCAGCTTTAATGGTGAAGAACGCCGCGCCACGGACCGCATGTCGCAGATCGTCAAGGCGGCCCTGAATGATGAAATCACCAAGCGTACCGTGCGTGAAGTGATTTCTGGTGAACGTGGCAATGTCATGGATGCAATCAAGAAAAAAGTCGCAGAAGAATCGAAGCAGATAGGCGTGGAAATTCTGGATGTGCGTTTGAAGCGGGTTGATTATGTTGAACAGATCAATAATTCCGTGTATGACCGCATGAAGGCAGAGCGTACCCGTGTTGCCAATGAATTGCGCTCAACTGGTGCTGCCGATTCCGAGCAGATTCGTGCGGATGCTGACAAACAAAGAACAGTGATACTGGCAGAAGCCTTCCGCGAAGCAGAAAAAATGCGTGGTGCCGGTGATGCTGAAGCGTCGCAGATCTATGCGCAGGCGTTTGGGCAAAATCCTGAGTTCTACAAGTTTTATCGTAGCCTGGAAGCCTATCGCAACAGCTTCAAGAATAAGAGTGATGTGTTAGTAGTTGATCCTAACTCAGACTTTTTCAAATACTTTAAAGGCTCTGGTGCTTCTGGCGGTAGTGCGCCTGCAGTAAAAGGCAAGTAATTTATTCGTTTTCTCGACAGCGATCTGCACCTCAAGGTGCAGGTCGCTGTTTGTCGGATTGGCCAAGCCAAAAACTTTTTGTTTTTTTACATAATTCCCCATGCCAAATTGGCTTTTACCTGAAAATATTGCGGATATCTTGCCCTCTGAAGCGCGCAAGATAGAAGAGCTGCGCCGCGCCTTGCTGGATCACTTCCGTTTGTTCGGTTACGAAATGGTGATGCCGCCTTTGCTGGAATACATAGAATCCTTGCTGACCGGGGCCGGGCAGGACACCGACCTGCGTACCTTCAAGCTGGTGGACCAGATGTCAGGCCGTACCATGGGCCTGCGCTCGGATATGACGACCCAGGTCGCCCGTATTGACGCCCATTTGCTGAACCGCCGTTCTGTCACGCGCCTGTGCTATGCCGGCAGCGTGTTGCAGACCAGGCCGTCTGGCCTGCATGCCACGCGCGAGCCTTTGCAGATCGGTGCCGAGATTTATGGCCATGCCGGCCTCGAGGCTGATGCTGAAATCCAGGAACTGGTACTGGGTTGCCTGGCGCTGGCAAATATCCGTGATGTGCGCCTGGATCTGTGCCATGTGGGCGTCTTGCGTACATTGCTGGCGGCAGATCCGCTGGCCAAGGCACAGGAAAACACCCTGTTCGCCCTGCTGGAAGCAAAAGACCTGCCGAGCATAGACAAGCTGAGCCAGAATTTTTCTGCCGAAGTCAGGGGAGCCTTGCTGGCTTTGCCTGGCCTGTACGGCGATGCGTCCGTGATTGCCAAAGCACGTTCTGTCTTGCCAGCCATGAAGGGCATTGATGTGGCGCTGGATGAGCTGGACTATCTGGTCAATCTGACCGGTGGTGCCCATGTCACCATCGACCTGGCAGATTTGCGCGGCTACCACTATCACAGTGGCGTTATGTTCAACGTATTTGTGCCTGGTTTGCCGAATGCTGTCGCACGTGGCGGGCGTTATGATCACGTTGGCGAGGCTTTTGGCCGTCTGCGACCTGCCACTGGCTTTTCTCTGGATTTGCGTGAGCTGGCACGTCTGCTGCCTACTGCCGAAAGAAAAGGGGCGATACGCGCACCCTGGGGTAGTGAGCAGCTCTTGCGCGAGAAAATTGCCCAATTGCGTAGCGAAGGCGAGATCGTGATTCAAAGCATGCCCGGACACGAGAGTGAACAAGACGAATTTGATTGCAATCGTGCACTCACTTTCGATGGTGGTAAATGGATTCTTCAAAATGTAGGTTGAGTGATGACACAAACTAAAATTGCAAAAAACGTTGTTGTAATCGGCACCCAGTGGGGCGATGAAGGCAAAGGGAAAATCGTTGACTGGCTGACCGATCACGCACAAGGCGTGGTGCGCTTTCAGGGCGGACACAATGCCGGCCATACACTGGTGATAGGTGGCCAAAAGACAGCCTTGCAACTGATACCTTCCGGTATCATGCGTGCCGGCGTTGCCTGCTATATTGGCAATGGCGTGGTGTTGTCCGTGCCTGACCTGTTGAGGGAAATTGACAAGCTGCAGGCAAATGGCGTGGAAGTGGTATCGCGTCTGAAAATTTCGGAAGCCTGCCCAGTCATCCTGCCTTACCACACTGCACTCGATGCCGCGCGTGAAATTGCCCGTGGCGCTGCCAAGATCGGTACCACTGGCAAGGGCATAGGCCCGGCCTATGAAGATAAAGTGGCACGTCGTGCGATCCGTGTCGCGGATTTGCTCAATGAAGAACGCTTTGCAGAAAAGCTGCGTGATAATCTCGATTATCACAATTTTGTGCTGACCAATTATCTCAAGGCGCCGGCTGTTGACTTCCAGAAAACCCTGGACGACACACTAGCCAATGTGCCGCGTATCCGCCCTATGGTGGCCGACGTGTCGAGCGCCCTGTATGCAGCCCACAAGGCAGGCGCCAGCCTGTTGTTTGAAGGTGCGCAAGGTAGCTTGCTGGACGTTGATCACGGCACCTATCCTTTCGTGACTTCCAGTAACTGTGTAGCCGGTAATGCCGCTGCCGGTTCTGGTGTCGGCCCCAATATGCTGCATTACATCCTGGGTATTACCAAGGCTTACACCACCCGTGTCGGTTCCGGTCCTTTCCCGTCTGAACTGCCAACGGACGCCGGTGTCGGCAAGCATCTGGCCAGTGTTGGCCATGAGTTTGGTACCGTTACCGGGCGTGCGCGTCGTTGCGGCTGGTTTGATGCAGCCTTGTTGAAACGCTCGGTGCAGATCAATGGTGTTTCCGGCATGTGCCTGACCAAGCTGGACGTACTCGATGGCGTGGAAACGCTGCGCCTGTGTACTGGTTATAAAGTGGATGGCAAAGTCGTTGACATCTTCCCGGTCGGCGCTGAAGAAGCGGCGCGCTGCGAAGCCATTTATGAAGAAATGCCAGGTTGGACCGAGACCACGGTCGGTGCCAAGAGCATGGATGCCTTGCCCGTCAACGCCCGCAACTATATCCTGCGGATTCAGGAACTGGTCGGTGTTCCGGTCGATATGGTATCTACCGGGCCGGATCGTGAAGAAACGATCGTTTTAAGGCATCCATTTATTTAAGAAGGAAAATAAGAATATGAATATGCCCGCATCAACAGACAAGGATTTATGGGTTTCCTGGGAAGCCTATCATCGCTCCATCGAACAACTGGCCTTGAAAGTGCATGAAACCGGTTGGAAATTTGACCAGGTACTGTGCCTGGCGCGTGGTGGTTTGCGTCCAGGTGATATTTTCTCGCGTATTTTTGATGTGCCGCTGGCGATATTGTCGACCAGTTCCTATCGTGAAGAATCCGGCACCGTGCAGGGCGCGCTGGACATCGGCAAGTATATCTCCATGACCAGAGGCGCTTTGGAAGGCCGTGTGCTGGTAGTGGATGATCTGGTTGATTCTGGCGTGACACTGGAGAAGGTGCTGGTGCATTTACGCGAGAATTTCCCGGCAGTGACTGAAGTCAAGTCGGCTGTTATCTGGTACAAGGCATGTTCATCCGTGGCGCCGGACTATTATCTCGAACATCTGGCGAGCAATCCATGGATACATCAACCTTTTGAAGAATATGACAGTATCAGACCACATCAGTTGAATGCCTGGCTGAAAAAAGGCGCGAAGTAAGCGTATCCAGAGACGGAAGCATAGGCTTCCGTTTTTTTATGCGCGCCTTGACGGAAGTGCAGATGGCGATGCTTGATAGTGGTGCGGGAATGCAGGGCAATGCGGATAAAGAAGCTGATAAATAAGTCGGAAAAAATAAGCCGGAAATGAAAAAGCCCGCTGACGAATCAGCGGGCTCTCAAATCGGTGGTGCCCACGGAGGGACTCGAACCCCCACACCCGAAGGCACATGGACCTGAACCATGCGCGTCTACCAATTCCGCCACGTGGGCAACGAAGGCGTAATTATAGAGCATTTGCGGTATTTTGGGTGAGTATTTCAAAACGAAATTGAAACCACGCAAATCGACTGGGATTGATTTCTGTAGGGATGGAAAAAATGCCATGAACAATGGCAAAATCAGGGATGATGAAGTGCAGTGGCCAACACAGCGGCAAAAACGGCAGCGGGAAAAACAGGAAATGCGGGCGATAGCGGAAATGAAAAAGCCCGCTGACGAATCAGCGGGCTCTCAATTTGGTGGTGCCCACGGAGGGACTCGAACCCCCACACCCGAAGGCACATGGACCTGAACCATGCGCGTCTACCAATTCCGCCACGTGGGCAACGGAGAACAACATTATAAATTAATACGGGGATTTGTCAAGACGCGTGTCTTGATGAATACAAGAATTGTTAGGCGAAAGAGGTTTGCTCCGGTAAACTAATGCCTGACTATGGTTCTGGCACAGGCCAGATTAACATTTAAAGAAGAAATATAAGATTTGAATAAGCATTTATACCCCATTCCCAGCCGCGAAGAGATACTGGGCGTTCTACGTACTAACAAGGCAAAAATGACGGCCTCCGCCATTGCGGACGGGTTGTCGGTTAAACCTGAGGAGTTAGATGGCATGACACGACGATTAAACGCGATGGAAAGGGATGGGCAGATCAAAGTGGACAAAGGTGGAAGTTACACCATCGCCAATCAAGACAATTTCATCAGCGGAAAAGTCAGCAGCCATCGTGAAGGTTATGGTTTCCTGATACCGGATGACGGTAGCGAAGACTTGTTTTTGCCAGAACGTGAAATGCAGAAAGTACTGCATGGTGACCGTGTCATGGCACGCGTGGTCGGCACGGACCGGCGTGGCAGGCTGGAAGGTGGCATCCTGGAAATCCTGGAAAGAGCCAATACCCATGTCATCGGGCGTCTGCTGAATGAAAACGGGGTCTGGATCGTTGCGCCTGAAGACAAACGCTTCAGCCAGGACATTCTGCTGACCGGTGCACCCGGCAAGGCAAAAGCCGGCCAGGTTGTCAGCGTCGAGTTGACCGAGCAACCCACTCGTTATGCACAGCCGGTAGGCAGGATTGTTGAAGTGCTGGGTGATGTCGATGATCCCGGTATGGAAATCGAAATCGCGGTCAGGAAATTTGGGGTGCCGCATGAGTTTTCTGAAGCAGTCAAAAAGGCCTCAGCGAAACTGCCGTCCGAAGTGCGTGACGTCGATCTGAATGACAGGGTAGACCTGCGTGATATCCCGCTGGTGACCATTGACGGTGAAGATGCGCGTGACTTTGATGATGCCGTGTATTGCGAGCCCATCAAGATCGGCCGTAGCAGAGGACACCGCCTGATCGTGGCGATTGCCGATGTCAGTCACTATGTTCACCCTAACGATGTATTGGATGAAGAAGCGCTATTGCGCAGTACATCCGTATATTTCCCGCGTCGCGTCATCCCCATGTTGCCGGAACGCCTGTCGAATGGACTGTGTTCGCTCAATCCTGACGTTGATCGTTTGACGCTGGTTTGCGACATGGTCATTACTCAGGATGGTGAAGTCACTGCCTACCAGTTTTATCCGGCAGTCATGCATTCGGCAGCGCGTTTCACGTATACCGAAGTGGCGGCCATCCTGGGTAACACCAAGGGCCCGGAAGCAGGCAAGCGCCTGACGCTGGTGCCGCATCTGTTGCATCTGTATGAAGTCTTCCAGTCATTGCTGAAGGCACGCCAGGTGCGTGGTGCGATCGATTTTGAAACGACAGAAACCTATATCGTTTGCAACCCGTCCGGCAAGATAGAAAAAATCCTGCCACGTACACGCAATGATGCACACAAGCTGATAGAAGAATGCATGCTGGCAGCCAATGTCTGTGCTGCCAATTTGCTGGAAACCTATAAGCATCCTGGCACGTATCGCATCCATGCCGGCCCTACCAAAGAAAAACTGACCCAGGTCAGGAATTTCCTGAAGCAGGTTGGCTTGTTCCTCAACGGTGGCGATTCGCCGTCGGCATCTGACTATGCCGAGTTGATGAAAAAAATCAAAGGCAGGCCAGACGCACCGCTGTTGCAGACCATGTTGCTGCGGTCCATGCAGCAGGCCGTATACAGTCCGGATAATATCGGCCACTTTGGCTTGTCGTATGATGCCTATGCGCATTTCACCAGCCCGATACGCCGTTACCCCGATCTGCTGACGCACCGGGCCATCAAGGCCATCTTGCAGGGACGTAAATACGAACCCAAAGGCATAGACCTGAGCCTGTTGAATACCACCGTATCCAACGCCGCCCGCAAGCAAATGGTTGCTGACAAGGCTGCCGGCAAGAAGAAAGTCGAAAAAGACCTGACCATCTGGGACGCACTCGGCGTACATTGCTCTGCCAACGAAAGACGGGCAGATGAAGCATCACGTGATGTGGAAGCCTGGCTGAAATGTTATTTCATCCGCGGCAAACTGGGTGAAGAGTTTACCGGCATGATCACCGGTGTCACCCAGTTCGGTATTTTTGTGCAACTCGACGAGATTTATATCGAAGGCCTGGTGCATGTGACTGAACTCGGTGCAGATTACTTCCAGTTCGATGATGCACGTCATGAATTGCGTGGCGAACGCACAGGCAAGCGTTATCAACTGACGGATAAAGTCAGGGTACAGGTAAGCCGGGTTGACCTGGATGCCAGGAAAATTGACCTGAGCATCGTGCAGCCGGCATCCAGCAAATTGCCTGGTGGACCAGGCGAGCAAAGAAGTGTCGGCACGACAGAAAAAGGCCGCAAAAATTCTACCAATACAAGAAAACCCGCTTTGGAGCCGGAAGAAAAATTAGCACCTGTTTTTTCCAAGGCGACCAAAACCACGGCCGTAAAAAAGGGAAGTGTAAAAGCAAGTGAAGACAGTTTTTCTGGGGGACGTCGCCAGAAATCTGCTGCTGCACCTGCCAGTGCCAAGAAAAAAACCACCGGCACTGCAGGCAAGGCTGCAAAGAAAAGACGTTAGTAGATAATTGAAAAGAACAAGATGAAAAGTAAAATGATATTTGGCTTCCATGCGGTGACTTCACGTATCCGCCATGAAGCCTCTTCTGTCGACGAGATTTATGTCGACTCCGCCCGTGTGGACAGACGCATGCAGGATTTGCTGAGTACCGCAAAAACTGCCGGCGTGCGCATTATCCTGACAGATGACCAACGTCTCAGCAATATCGTCGGTACGCGCCGTCATCAGGGTGTGGTGGCGAAAGCCAGTGAACTGTCACTGGCCCGTAATCTGGATGAATTGCTGGATGCCATCGATGGCCCGCCTTTGTTGCTGGTACTCGATGGCATTACTGATCCGCACAACCTGGGTGCCTGCCTGCGGGTTGCTGATGGTGCCGGTGCGCATGCCGTGATCGCCCCCAAGGACAGGGCCGTAGGTTTGAATGCAACTGCCGCCAAAGTCGCCAGCGGTGCAGCTGAAACCGTACCCTATATTACCGTGACCAATCTGGCCCGCACCCTGCGTGAATTGAAAGAACGGGACATCTTGCTGGTCGGCACGACCGACGAAGTGGAAAAGAATATCTACGATGTGGACTTTAAAACGGGTGCCGCCATCGTCATGGGTTCTGAAGGTGAAGGCATGCGTCGCCTGACCCGTGAAACCTGCGATGTGCTGGTCAGTGTTCCCATGTTTGGTTCTGTTGAAAGCCTGAACGTGTCTGTGGCTTCCGGCGTGTGCCTGTATGAAGCGCGTCGCCAGCGTCTGGTAAGAAGCTGAAGCTGCAACTCCAGGTTTGCTGCCCGCCATTCCCTGGCGGGCATTAGGGGCTCTCCACGGGCCTTTGTGAAATACGCTACTATCTAGCTCCCGCCAGAACATTTTTAAAATCCATGTTTAGCCGCTTAAGAGAAGATATCGCAAGTATCATCAAAAAAGATCCCGCAGCCCGCAATGCCTGGGAGGTGATCACTTGTTATCCTGGTTTTCAGGCGATTCTCATGCATGGATGGGCACAGTGGTGCTGGACGCGCGGCATGAAGTGGCTGGGACGTTTTATTTCCCATATCGCCAGGGTATTGACTGGCATAGAGATACATCCGGGAGCCAAGCTGGGCCGCAGGGTATTTATCGACCATGGCTTTGGCGTGGTGATAGGGGAAACGGCAGAAATCGGCGACGATTGCACGATTTATCAGGGCGTGACACTGGGTGGTACTTCTTTATCCAGAGGTGCCAAGCGCCATCCTACGCTGGAGACGGGTGTCATCGTTGGTGCTGGTGCCAAGGTGCTGGGTGGTTTTACCATAGGTGCAGGCGCTAAAATCGGTTCCAATTCCGTGGTACTGAAACCCATACCTGCGGGTGCCACGGCGGTTGGTAATCCGGCCCATATCATCAAGAAAGAAGTGGCATCGGCAGATTCCGAAGCGGCGCAATTATTTACTGCCTATGGCGTGACGCAGAATAGTGATGACCCTATTTCCAAGGTATTGCACAAGCTGATAGATCATGCCGCATCCCAGCAGGAGCAGATAGAAAAACTGTCGGCAGCACTGTCTGGTGCAGGTATCGTTTGTGATGCGGCACAAAAAGCTGAGAAACTCAATCCCGAACAGATCAATAGCCTGGTTGATTGATCAGATTTCTTGATCAGACTTCTTGATCAGGCTTTTTGATCAGGCTTTTTGATCAGTTTTTTTGGTCAAGCCATTACCAGTCGGTTCAGGTTTTTTCTGATGACCGGCAGCAATTCACTGGCAGTCAAACCTATGGGGCCAATCCCTTGCGCCACCAGTTCATCTGCCGCGTAACCGTGCACCCAGACAGCAATTCTTGCTGCTTCTGTGGCAGTGCAGCCCTGTGCCAGTAAAGCGCCGGTGACACCAGCCAATACATCCCCGGTGCCGCCGCTGGCCAGTGCCGGGTTGCCGCTGGTGTTGATGAACAAATTCTCATTTGCTTCACAAATGATGCTGCCCGATCCTTTCAATACGACAACGGCATTCAATTGCTGCGCCAGTTTGCGCGCCGCAAGCAGACGGTCTGCCTGTACCTCGGTCACATCTTGCTGTAACAACCGGGCGGCTTCCAGCGGGTGCGGGGTAAGCAAGCTGGCTGCAGTCCTGGCTGCCAATAGTCGGGCAAGCGTCTGGTCTGCGGCGATCAGGTTCAGTGCATCGGCATCGACCACCAGGGTCTGGGCGGTATTGATGGCCCGGGTCAGCAAAGCCTGTACGGATGCCGACATGCCTAGCCCAGGGCCGATGACGACATGACGGTGATTAAAATCCAGTTCTTGCGGAAGGCGAAACATGATTTCCGGGTGTAGGCTGTCATACGGTGGTGGCGGTGGTGCTAGCGGTGCTAATGGTGCTGCATCAGGAATGCCGCAATAAATGCGTCCGGCACCAGAAAATTGGGCCGCCCTGGCCGCGAGGATGGCGGCACCCACCATGCCGCTGGCACCCCCTATGACGACGACATCACCGTAACTGCCTTTGTGGCTGTTTTGTTGGCGCGGCTGCAGTATGGCTTGCAGGGATTTTGCAGTATTCAAGCGGGCCCTGATGGGCGGGAAAAAATTCGCGGGAATATCCAGTGTTGCCACGCTGACCTGACCAGCATAATCTCGCCCTGCGCCGGTATGCAGGCCCGGTTTATTGCCGATGAAGCTGATGGTATGCGTTGCGCAAATAGCGCTGCCATCAACACCGGTAACTTGTCCTGTATCGGCATTCAAACCGCTGGGCACATCCAGTGCCAGCAACGGGATTACAGTCTCTGCAGCAAGCTTGTTGATGTCACGTATCAGACTGGCGATGTTGCCTGCGGGCGCGCGTTTCAGGCCTATGCCAAACAGGCCATCGATGATCAGTGCCCAATCGGCAGGCAAGGTCGCCAGACTGGCTGCATCGATCCATTGCACCTTGTGCTCCTGCGCTTTGTGCAGGCTGGACAGGGCATCGCTGGAATAATTTACCGCATCACCACATTGCACGACATACACCGCATGGCCACGTGCCGATAAAATCGCAGCGACTTCGAAGGCATCGCCGCCATTATTGCCAGGGCCAGCCAATATCAGGACTTTCAGGATTTTTGCTGGTGCCTGGACAGGTGGCGGCGCATGTGACTGAACGAGTAGTTCCGTGGCCAGATTAGCGGCGGCCAATCCGGCTTTCTGCATCAGCGATAAAGTATCTTGATTGCCTTGATCTAGTTGCGTGGCCAGGGCATGTGTCTCTATCGCGCGAATTTCTGCCACGCTGTACAGGCAATTCAGCCTGTCATCCTGATTGCCCATGGTTTGCATAATGGTCTATTTGGGTTGGAGGGCTGGTGGCAAGGTCGAAGGTTTGGCAGGTGGCTGAACATTCGGCTGGCCCACTGCCTGCATGGCTTCTATGCCTTGCTGAAACAGGTTTTCCAGCGGCACCAGCAGATACGGCAGGATCAGCGCCAGCATTAAAAAGCCGACGCCTATGGTAATCGGGAAGCCGATACCGAATAAATTCAGCTGCGGGGCGGCACGTGTCAGTATGCCCAATGCCACGTTGGTGACCAGCAAGGCGGCCACAATGGGCAGGGATAAGTGCATCCCCACACTGAAAATCTGCTCACCCCATAGTGCCATTTTCTGATAATTCAGCCCGGTCTGAAAAGTGGTTGAAATCGGTATGGTCTGGAAGCTTTCAACCAGCGTGGCCAGCATGGAAAGGTGCACATTCGCAGTCAGCATGAGCAGGGTGGCTGTCAGCACCAGAAACTGGGCGATTGCCGAGGAACGCCCCTGTGTCTGCGGATCAAAGAATGTGGCAAAACCCAGGCCCATGGTCAGGCCCGCTACCTCGCCTGCCATTTCTATGGCAGAAAACACGACGCGCATGACAAAACCCATGCCCATGCCGATGATCAATTGCTGTGACAGCACCAGTATGCCATTCAGCGATACCGGATCCAGTGCGGGAACGGCGGGCAGGGTGGGGGCAACGATCAGTGACAGCACGATGCCCAGCGCCAGCTTGATCTGCACCGGGATGGTATTGTTGCCGAAAGGCGGGGCAACAGCAATCATGCCCAGTATCCGGGTCAGCGGCCAGATAAAAGAATTGATCAGTGCGATCAGTTCATTGCTGGAAAAGGAAATCATGGGTGTGACATGTCAGCGTGATTGGTGCTGGCAGCTATCCCGCCATGGTTGCGATACTGGTAAACATCTGGCGCATGTAATCCGTCAGTATGGTCAGCATCCAGGGTCCGGCGATAATCAGGGTGACAAAGATACCTATCAGCTTGGGAATGAAAGACAAGGTGGTTTCATTGATCTGGGTGGCGGCCTGAAAAATACTGACGATCAAACCTATGCCCAGTGCTACCAGCAGTAAAGGGGCCGAAACCATCAGGGTCACTTCCATGGCCTGGCGGCCGAGTGTCATTACGCTATCCGGGGTCATAATTAGCCTTAATAAAGCCTTAATAAAAACTTTGTGCGAGTGAGCCTATCAATAATTGCCAGCCATCCACCAGGACAAACAGCATCAACTTGAAGGGCAGGGACACAATCGCGGGCGATACCATCATCATACCCATGGACATGAGCACACTGGCAACCACCATATCGATGATCAGGAAGGGGATGAAAATGGCAAAGCTGATTTGAAAGGCAGTTTTCAATTCACTGGTGATGAAGGCGGGTATCAGGATGCGCAGCGGCACATCTTCAGGCCCCTGCAATTGTGGGGTATTCGATAATTTGACGTACAGCGCCAGATCCGATTGCCTGGTCTGTTTCATCATGAATTGCTTGAGCGGTGTGACACCTTTGTCCATCGCCACTTGCATGGTGATTTTGTTTTCAGTGAATGGCAGATAGGCTTCAGCATAGATTTTGTCAAACACCGGCCCCATGACAAACAGGGTCAAAAACAGTGACAGCCCGACCATTACCTGGTTCGGTGGCGCTGACTGCGTACCCAGGGCCTGTCTCAACAAGGACAGTACGATGATGATGCGGGTGAAACTCGTCATCATCAGCAATGCTGCCGGGATAAAGCTGAGCGCCGTCAGGAACAGCAGGGTTTGAATACTCAGCGAATAATTCTGCCCGCCGCCGGCAGCAGGGCTTGTCGTAATGGCTGGCAAGCCACCCGCCGTTTGTGAAAAAGCCAGTTCAGGCAATAGCAGGCCACTCAGGAAAATGGCAAGCCAGACCAGTGGCAGGGAAGATCGCAAAGTTTTCATGCAGATGTAATTACTTGTTTTCAGATCGTTCGGTAGAACGTTTATCCAGCGTTCGTTTCAACCATGCAGAAAAGGGATCATTGGTCTGTGCCTGTGCAGCCTGCAGTAACAACTCTTCCTGTTTTGGCATGCTGCCCAGATTATTTATATTGTTGGCTGTGACACCGAGGATCAACCATTGATCGGCAACTTCCACCACCATCACGCGTTCACGGTTACCTACGTTGATACCACCGATGATCTTGACCTGGATTTTGTTACCACCCTGTATCGGGCCCAGGCGTTTCATGACCCATGCAGCAGCGACCACCAGTGCCAGTACCAGCAGCAAGGCCATGATAATCTGCAGCAGCCCACCACTGGGTGAAACAGCAGGTGTGTCTGCGGCCAGCACATTGCCCGACCAGGCTGCCGTTGCCAGCACAGCATAAATACGTGGGAAATACGTCATTTGTTCAATTTGCGTATGCGCTCGGCAGGCGTGACTATATCGGTCAGGCGTATACCAAACTTGTCATTCACGACCACCACCTCACCCTGGGCAATCAGGCAGCCATTGACCAGCACGTCCATCGGTTCACCTGCCAGACCATCGAGTTCCACCACCGAACCCTGTGCCAGTTGCAGCAGGTTCTTGATGGCGATTTTGGTCCTGCCCAATTCCACGGTCAGTTGTACCGGGATATCCAGAATGAAGTCGATGTCATTATGGGTTTCCGGTGCCTGGCTTTTACCGCTGAATTCCTTGAAAATGGCAGCACTGGGCTGCGGCTCACTTTTTTCTGCTGCTGCAGCTTCCGCTTTTTCCTGCTCTGCAATTGCCGCACCCCAATCATCTTCACTGATTGGTGAATCGCCGTTATCATCCATGGTTCTCTCCTTGTGCTACTTCCTGTACGCTGGAACTGATCAGTTTCTCAACGCGTAAAGCATACTGTCCGTTAAATACGCCATATTTGCACTCCATCACCGGGGTGCCATCTACTTTGGCTGAAATGATTTCGGGAATGGATAGGGGAATCACATCACCTTCTTTCATGTTTAAAATGTCACCCAGGGTGACACGGGTGGTACCCAGGTCGGCGACGATTTCTACTTCGGCAATCTGTATCTGCTGCGTCATCAGGCGCACCCAGCGCTTATCCACTTCCAGCGTTTCACCCTGCAGGCTACTGGTCAGGATGTCGCGGATAGGTTCTATGGTGGAATAGGGCATGCACATATGCATCTCGCCACTGACCGGCCCCAGTTCTATCGTGAAGGTGGTGGACACCACCACTTCATTCGGGGTGGCGATATTGGCGAACTGGGTGTTCATTTCTGAACGTATGTATTCAAACTCGATGGGATAGACCGGCTCCCATGATTTGGAATAGGTTTCAAAAATGATTTCCAGTATGCGGTGGATGATACGCTGCTCGGTCTGGGTGAAGTCACGACCTTCCACACGCGTGTGGAAGCGGCCATCGCCACCAAACAGATTATCCACCAGCAAAAACACCAGGCCAGGATCGAGCACGATCAGCGAGGTGCCGCGCAAAGGCTTCATGTGAACCAGGTTCAGATTGGTCGGCACCACCAGGTTACGGATGAATTCACTGTATTTGGAAACCCTGACGGTACCTACCGATACTTCTGCACTGCGACGCAGGAAGTTAAACAAACCGATGCGCAGCAGGCGGGCAAAACGTTCGTTGATAATTTCCAGTGTCGGCATGCGGCCGCGGACGATACGCTCTTGCGTGGCAAGATTGTAGGGCCGGACACCGGAGGTATCCTCCAGTGACTGCGAATCGTCCTGATCTCCCGTGACACCCTTTAAAAGGGCATCAACTTCTTCCTGGGAGAGAAAATTATCTGACATAGTTTATTGAACGACGAAAGAAGTAAAGAATACGCCACTCACTTTTTGCGGCTCCCCTTTGGCTACAAACGGCAGGCTGACTTTTTCAATGACTTCATTGACCAGTTTTTCCTTGCCTTCACCGGACAAAATCTCTGTTGCATCCTTGCTTGACAGCAGTAACAGCAGACGGCTGCGTACTTGTGGCATGTTGGCCTTGATCAGGTTGACCTGTTCTTCATCCTGTACCTGCAGTGTCATGCTGATTTGCAGGTATTTATCGCCACCATCCGATTGCAGGTTGACGGTGAATGGTTCCAGCGCCAGGAATACAGGTGCTTTTGCAGGTTCTGCCTTGTGTTCTTTTTCTTTGTTGGTCGCACCTTTTTTAGACAGCAAAATAGCCGCTCCACCACCAACTGCCACCAATAGAAAAACGGCGACGGCGATCATGATAAGGAGTTTCTTTTTAGATTTGCCCGCTGGTGGGGCATCACTTGTTTCAGTCGCTGCTTTTGCTGGTGCTTTCGCCATGGTTTTCCTCTCGATGGGCACTTATTGCCATGATTTATAGGTATTATCGTTGATAAGAGGCTTTTAATATCCAAGAAAAAGAAGGTGTATTTCAGCTTAGCTCTGTCATTTGCGTGATGAAAACAAGGGCATGCATATATTCACTGTCAGCTACCTTCAGCTATTGCCAACTACCGTTAGCTTCATGGATTTAGCCTTTGGCAATCATTCTACATGCATGTAGGTGTTTTTTTCCAGACACGCGCTAGCGAAACACGGGGAGATCGTGAATTTAGCTGATATTCAATAGATGCTTGCTGGAACCGGGTGCCAGTTCCCTCAGCGTTCTGGATATGCAGGGCCAGCCGATTTGCAAGCCAGGGAAGGTCTCAAGCCTTGCCTGACCGGAAGTGAGATGGTGTCCCGGTTTTTACCGTGATCAGGCAAAGGTATCGACCACGCCATTGCTTACCCGGACTTTAGCCTGGGTGCTGCCGGTTGCGGCTACCGTTGTATTGTCGCCAAGATCGCTGCTCTGACGTGACGTGCCTGTACTCCGGGTCTGTTGCTCAGCAAAGTTTTGCCCCTGACCGGCAGCCTGTGAATTGACTGAAAAACCTGTCAGTTGTACGCCGGCATCGCTCAGCATCTGGCGCAATCTGGGCATGGCTGCTTCCAGTGCTTCCCTGACTTCTGGCTGGGCAGCAGTAAAGCTGGCATTGGCCTGATCATTGCTGAGTTTCAGTACGACTTGCAGAGGACCAAGATCGGGCGGGTTCAGCGTCAATTCGGCAGACTGCATGGCTTCACCAACCATCCAGACCACTTTCTGGCCAACCGCCTTATCCCAGCCGGGATTGCCGACGCGTGGGCTGATATGGTCGATTGCCATGGCATTTGCCGCATTGGCTTGCGCATTGCTGACGGCCTGAGTGGCAATGGGTACAGGGGCGATGACCTGCGGTGTTTCCTTGCTGCTTTCAGCAGGCTTGATGTCGGCTAGCTTGTCTGCAATCGTATCGCGGGCTTGTGCAACATCGCTGGCGAAAGTTTTGATTGTGTCGGCAGCGGTAGCCGCGGTGGCATTGGCAGCCTTGTCTGAGGCTTTGCTACCCAGTGCCAGATCGCTGGTAGTCACTTCCGTTTTACCTGCATCTGCCAGTGCTGGGCTATCAGGTTTGGCGGCGGCATCTTTCGGTGCCGGGGCCAGCACTGGAGCGGCGGTCAGTACCGCATCACTGCTTGCCAGTTTAGTGTCCAGGCCCGTATTGGTCCCTGTCTTGTCTGTGGCCTTGCTTCCTGCTTTTTCTGTTGCCTTGCCAGCAATTAACTGCGCGGCGATGGCATTGAAATCAGCTGCCGTCGCTGCAGTTTCGCTGGCTGCCTGATCCGTGCCACCAGCCTTGGCACCGTTAGCGGCCAACAGCTTGTCGGCTGTTTCGGCAGACTTGCTGTCGCCAGCCAGGGCAGCCATATCGGCCAAGCTATTGCCGGCAGTGAGTGCGCCAGCATCCACACCAGCCAAGGCGTCAGTGGCCTTGGTATCGGCGGATGCAGCGCTGGCCTTGCTGGTATCGGTGACTACTGGCGCCGGGGCAAGATTGCCTACCAGTGCCAGAATCTGGGCGCTGAGATCTTCTGCAGGCGCTGTGTTGTTTTCATCTTCCTTGCTGAGCTTACTGTTGTCATCGGTGCCATCAGCTGGTGAACTGTTTTTTACCGGCGTGCCGGGGGCATTGTCGGCAGTATTTTGTTTGTTGGCATTGCTATTGTTGTTAACCTTGTTGCCGGAATTGCTGGCAGCGGCGTTGGTATTGGTATTGGCATTGGTATTATTTGGCTTGGGTGCAGCGGCAGGCTTGCTCACATTGCGGTTGGCGTCGCTGTCCGGTTTTTTGACGTTGGAAATTTCTTGGTTCAACAGTTGATTGAAATTGTTTCCGGCGTCACTGGACGTGGTGGTCTTGGCAGATTTAGCGTTTCCAGCCTGTTTGTCCAGGGAAGTCAGTAAGGTTGTCGCTTGCATGTGGAGTACCTGTTAAATTTTTGACTAACGCTTATAAAAAAGGGCGCGGGCAGCCATTTCATCGGTTTGCTTCTGGTCGCGCTTGGCTTCTTTTTTTTGCATCAGGTTATGGGCCCGATTTTGCAATGTGTTATAGGAAAGACGCTTTTTTTCTGTCGATTGCCATTCTGTTTTTGCCATGATGATGCGGTGTTGCGCATCCATGACCACCTGCTTTTGTCCTTCAATGGCAGCATCCAGCTTACCCAGGAAGGACAGGAAATTCGTGTATTGCGCGGCACTTAAACCTTTTGTTGCCCCATCCTGCAGTCTTTGCGCATAGTCATCCCGGTATTGCTGCAACAAACTGAGCTTTTTCTCCGTATCTTCATGAGCGCGTATTGCCTTTCCCAGAAGTTTGGCGGCGTCGTCAACTTCTTTTTCTGCAATTTCGATCAGTGTGGTGATGGGAGATTTTAGTGCCATGGTGATTCAAGTATAGTAGGTATCGGAGGTTTCTATCCGTTGAATAGGGCCTGAAGTGCCCCCAAGCTCTCCGGTATGGTGCTTTTTTCGGTAATATCTTGTTGCAAGAATGAAATTATTTTGGGGTGCAACCTGATTGCTTCATCCAGCAAAGGATCGGAGCCAGGCGAATACGCACCGACGCTGATCAGATCCCTGGCGCGTTCATAGCGCGAATACAATTGCTTGAGTTTTCTCGATAGCTGCTGATGTTCTGGCGAGGTAATGCTGTGCATGGCCCGGCTGATCGATTGTTCTATGTCAATAGCGGGGTAATGGCCGCTTTCTGCCAGGGTACGGTTCAATACGATATGGCCATCCAGGATCGCCCGGGCGGCATCGGCAATCGGATCTTGCTGATCGTCACCCTCGGTCAGGACCGTGTAGAAAGCGGTAATGGAACCGCCGCCGCTTTTACCATTGCCAGCACGTTCCACCAGGATAGGCAGCTTGGCAAAGACGGATGGCGGGTAACCCTTGGTTGCTGGCGGTTCGCCGATGGCGAGCGCGATTTCCCTTTGGGCCATGGCATACCTGGTCAGGGAATCCATGATCAGCAGTACGCTGCGTCCCTGGTCCCTGAAATATTCGGCGATGGTGGTGGCATAGGCCGCACCTTGCAGGCGCATCAGGGGCGGCGCATCCGCCGGGGCGGCCACGACCACGGAACGGGCCAGACCTTCCGGTCCCAGAATTTGTTCTATGAATTCCTTGACCTCACGACCCCGCTCACCAATCAGGCCAACCACGATGATGTCGGCAGATGTATAGCGCGCCATCATGCCCAGCAACACGCTTTTACCGACACCAGAACCGGCGAACAGACCCAGACGCTGCCCGCGGCCGACGCTGAGCATGCTGTTGATGGCCCTGACGCCCACATCCAGGGTATCGACGATGGGAGCGCGTTCCAGCGGGTTGTAAATGCGCGCACCCAGCGGTGCAGATTCATGCGTGCCCAGCGGCCCCAGTGTATCCAGTGGACGACCATTACCATCCAGAACACGACCCAGTAATTCATAGCCTACCGGTAAATGCCTGCTCCTGTCGCTGGGGCGGCGGCGTGGATGATTGACTACTTCATGGGCTTCCGGTTCCGCCGGAAACACGGGGGCACCAGGGGTGACGCCGTCAAGATCGCTGTGCGGCATCAGAAACAGGCGTTCACCTTCGAACCCGACCACTTCAGCATCGATTTTGGCACCGCTCTGTAAATGGATGGAACAGGCACTGCCTACCGGCAGCCTGAGGCCAACTGCTTCCATCACCAGGCCGGTGACGCGGGTGACGCGCCCCGACAGCGAGGTCGTGTTGACACGCGATAGCTGCTCACGGCTGTTGTGTAGCCTGGCTTTCCAATCGCTGATATATGCCTCTTGCATGATGCCTGCTTACCTACACTGCGTTCACAAAGTTGTGTTGCATGCTATCCATGAGTTTTTGCCAGCGTGTCGCATAACTGGCGTCTAGCAGGTTGTGCTGGGTTTCCAGCTTGCAGCCACCACGTTCCATATGCGGGTCGGCGACGATACGCCAGCCGTTTTCAGCCAGCGACTCACCCAGATGGTTTTTGACGATGACGGCATCATCCGGATGCAACAAGACCTGCGCCGGTTGTTGCACCGTGCTTATCTGGTTAATCGCATCTTCAACGATGGGCAGGATGAGTTCGGGTTCAGTATCGTATTTGGTTTTTAGCATGGCTTTAGCCAGATCAATCGCCAGCTCCAGCACTTCATTGCTCATTTGTCCGGAGGCCGCCTGCAATTGTTGCGAAAACCCCTGCGCCATCTGCTGCAGGGATTGAATTTCACCTTGCACCTGTTCCATGGTTTCGGCATAGGCGGTTTCCTGGCCATCTTTCAGGCCACGTTCATAGGCTTCCTTGTAGCCCGCCGCGAAACCTTCCTGGCGGGCAGTCTCACGCAGTTTGTCGGCTTCTATGCGGCCGACGGCGGCGGCTTGGGCGGTCGCCACTTTGATCTCTTCGACCTGGGCCGGGCGGTTATCGCCAAACGAGGTCATTTCCCAGCGTTGAAAGGCGGTCAGATCACCGCTACGCACCGGGTTAGACATAAGCGTCTTCGCCTTTCGCGCCTAACATGATCTGACCTTCGTCGGCCAGGCGACGGACGATCAGCAAGATCTGTTTCTGCTGTGTTTCCACTTCTGACAGACGTACCGGTCCCTTGGATTCCAGATCTTCGCGCATCATTTCAGCTGCACGCTGTGACATGTTCTTGAATATTTTTTCGCGCATGTCCTGATTCGCACCTTTCAAGGCCACGATCAGTGAATCGGACTGGACTTCCCGCAGCAGCAATTGTATGCCCTTGTCGTCAATCTCGAGAATATTATCAAAGACAAACATTTCATCCATGATCTTCTCGGCCATGTCGCCGTCATATTTCCTGAGATTGTCCATGACGGAGGCTTCGTTTTCGCCGCTCATGAAGTTCAGGATTTCAGCCGCTGCACGCACACCGCCTATGGATTTTTTCTTCAGGCTTTCATTGCCGGTCAACAGTTTGGTCAGTACGTCATTCAGTTCACGCAGGGCAGTAGGCTGGATACCATCCAGAGTGGCGATACGCAACACGATATCATTGCGCAAACGTTCGGTGAACTGGTTCAGGATTTCACAGGCCTGGTCACTTTCCAGATGAACCAGGATGGTGGCAATAATCTGTGGATGCTCGTTCTTGATCAGTTCGGCCACTGAAGGTGAATCCATCCACTTCAGGCTTTCTA
Source organism: Undibacterium sp. Di26W (assembly GCF_049340265.1). NCBI lineage: Bacteria > Pseudomonadati > Pseudomonadota > Betaproteobacteria > Burkholderiales > Oxalobacteraceae > Undibacterium > Undibacterium sp. Di26W. The sequence goes on along the minus strand of NZ_JBMPOR010000005.1, from coordinate 38,663 downwards.
TGCCGCTGGCATCCTTACCGCCCAGGATGCGGTTCAGGAGAGAGGCTGCCTTGTCGTCACCCAGGGCCTTGGTCAGCACATTACGGATATATTCATCCGAATCCAGTCCGACCGAAGAACTGAGGTCGGCCGCGGACTTGAAGTCATCCAGGACTTTGGCGATGGCTTCATGCGGGATAGGGCCGATCGCAGCCATGGCGGCACCGATCTTTTGCACCTCACGCGGGCCAAGATATTTCATGACCTCGGCCGCACCGTCCTCACCCAGCGCCAGCATCAGGGTGGCTGCTTTTTGAATTCCGTCTTCACTCATTGCTGACCCATGCCTTTACAACGTTTGCGACTATCCTTGGATCTTCTTTTGCCAAGGCTTTTGCCATTTCCAGGTTCATTTCATAGCTGGAACCATGGCGCGTATTCTGCTGCTCTGCTTCTCTGGAAAGATTGACGATGGCGGCTTCTTCTTCCTCTCGCTCTTCTTCCAGGGCTTTTTGTTTTTCCGCTTCCAGCGCTTCCAGTGTTTCCTTGTCCTTGCCCATCATTTTATACAACATGGGTTTGAGGTAACCGAAAAACAGGTAAGCCAAGGCAATAAACGCCAGGATATATTTCCCGATTTCTTTTGCCATCTGGATGACATCTGGCTGTTTCCACAGCGGTAATTCCACTATAGGTTCTTTTTCGGGGCTGGCAAATGGACTATTGACCACATTCAGTGTATCACCACGATCTTTGTTGAAGCCCATGGCTTCTCTGGCCAGATCAGTGATTTGTGTTTTTTCTATGTCAGTCAAAGGCCGGGTTGAGGTTTTCCCTGCCTTATCGGTTTCTGTCCTGTAATTAACCACGATGGCGACCGAGAGCCGCTTGACGCCACCCATGGGTTGCTGGGTGTATTTGATGGTCTTGTCCACCTCGAAGTTGGTGGTCGAGTCTTTTTGCATCAAGCCGCTGTTTGCGGCAGCACCAGCCTGACCGACAGCCGCTGCGCTGGCAACGATGGGCGCAGTTGCGGGCACCGGTGGTTGATTGCTCAATGCACCAGGGATGCCGGAAGGATTGGCGGATTTATTGTAAGACTCGCTGGTTTGCTGGCTGCGTATGGTTGAGGCTTCCGGTGGCGAGTTGGGGCGATAGCTTTCGGCCGCCTGTTCAGTCCTGGAAAAGTCGATATCCGCCGTCGCTTCGGCCCTGACATTGCTGGGGCCTACGATGGGTGAAATGATGGATTCTATGCGTTTGACGATGTTTTGTTGATATTCCTGTACATACTTCAATTGCGAAGGGTCAAGATTATTATTCGCCATCTGTTTGCTGGGGTCGGACAGCAAGTTGCCATTCTGGTCAACGATCGTGACGCTCTTGGCAGACAGTTCTGGTACGCTGCTGGCGACCAGGTGGACGATGGCACTGACCTGTTGCTGATCCAGCACGCGGCTGGGGTAGAGGTTCAGCAATACCGAAGCCGTGGGTTTTTGCTGATCACGGATGAATACGGATGATTTGGGAATGGCCAGATGCACGCGCGCCGTCTGCACTGCAGAAACAGCCTGTATGGAACGTGCCAGTTCGCCTTCCAATGCACGTTGAAAATTGACTTGTTCCAGGAATTGCGAAATGCCCAGTTTTTGGTTTTCCATCAACTCGAAACCGACATTGCCCCCCTTGGGCAAGCCCTGTGCCGCCAGTTTAAGGCGCGCATCATGGACCTGGTTGGCCGGCACCAGGATGGCATTGCCGCCATCTGAATATTTGTAGGGCACATTCAATTGCTGCAGCGATGCGACGATGGCACCGCCATCCCTGTCATTGAAGTTGGAAAACAGGACCTTGTAGTCGGGCTGCTGGCTCCACAGCCATACGCCTACCATGATGGCCAGTGTAATGGCGGCACCTACCGCCAGGAATACATTGCGAATGGCTGGTGTTTGCTGCAATCCGAAGATATTCGGCAGAGCAGGGCCTGGTGGGGCAAGTACGGTATTTTCTGCGGTTGCCATAAATTACCTTGTGCCAATAATTGTGTCGATGAGTTGCATGCTTGCACTTCCGGAGCTGAGTTTTTTCCTTGATACCAATTTTCCACTGAATTAGCAAAATCAAAGGCAGGAAAAACACTGGTTTTCCAGCTCTTTTCCAGCTTCGCCTTTATTTTCAAAGTGTTAATGTAGCAGTCATAGAAGTCCGAAAAAAAAGGTGATGTGATGAAAATGGGCGGAATTGACGCAAGTCGCATAGAAGCCATGGTGGCACAGTTGAAGGCAACTGCGGCAAAAATGGAAGCCGGCGCAGGTTTAGGGGTCAATCAGGCGGAAAATCTCAGTCCTGGCAAGCTCGACTTTGCGGATGCGCTAAAAGCCTCGCTGGACAGCGTGAATCAGGCGCAGATGAGCTCGCAACAACTGGGCGAAAAGTTTGCCATGGGTGACGACAAGGTCAGCTTGTCGGATGTCATGATTTCCATGCAAAAAGCGAATATTTCTTTCCAGACCACGGTGCAGGTCAGAAACAAGCTGGTGTCTGCCTATCATGACATCATGAATATGCAGATTTAAGTCTGCTTTAAATCTGATGGTGTTTGTTTATTGATGGAGCCATGCAAAAAAAGAAAGGGGCAAATTGCCCCTGGTCTTTCTGCTGATGGTATTTTGCTGCCTACGTATTTTACTACTTACCTATTTTACTATCGTATGCCAGTCATTTTGGCATTGCGCTCACGTTCCAGTTTCATGATGTAACGCTGAACACTGGCCAGTACATTGTTGGACATGTTGATGAACTGGCAGCCCAGACGGCGATTGGTTTTGCCATTCAATAATATAAGGTCCTGGGAATTTCTGACTTGCAGTACCACGTCCACTAAGCCTATGGTGGGTAGATCAAGTTTGCAATGTTCATAGATAACGCCTATGGTGCTATCCATGGCTTTCTTTTCATCCAGCAGGGCAATGCCGCCGCAACTGATGTCGACCAGTGACAGTTTCAGGGTTTCCTGGCGGGTATCGACCTTTACCGGCACCATGGCGCGTATCGGTGTCGACAGTGGGGTGTTGATACGATAATACTCCCGCCTTTGCAGGCGTACCATCGTAGCCGGAATGGTAAACTGCAAGGCCGGGCGGTCTTCAAATGAGATCAGCTCCACATTGTCGGAAGAAAACTGTATGCTGATCTTGTCCAGCAAGCCTTCAAAAGACACCCGTGGTGCGTCGATAATGCGCTGATTTGCCAGATGGCCTGGTGCACTGTCAATAATGATTAAGTTGCTGGTGTCGTCAACGTCCAGGATGGATGTGATAAATACTTCGGAACCGCTATTGATCAGCATGCTGATCAATTGTTTGCTTTCCCTTAAACCACGCAACAAGCCGACGATCTCCCTCTTGGAGTCGACCTGGAAGGGGCTCTGATTTTCTGTACCTAGGCTCGGAGGTGAGGATGGCATATTTTTATAATCACATTCAGTAAATGGGCAATCAAACCGGTTTTTGCCCTGATGTCTCCGAAATTGCTTCTGAATTTCCTTTATCAATATGGTAAAGCCAAGCGAGAAGTTCTGCAACTGCGCGATACAAAGCTGGTGGAATATCTCGGTCCAGATCGACTTTCATCAATAATGAGACCAGTTCCTTGGATTGGTGCACGTGCACACCATGCTCCTTGGCGCGGGCAATGATTTCTTCTGCGATCAACCCTTTTCCCTTGGCAACCACACGTGGTGCCGCATCGCCATTCTGATAGGCGAGGGCGACAGCGTTTTGAATCTGCGGTTTGGGGTCATTCATTTTGATTGACAACGAAAGACATCAATGGCGAACCGGCCATCTGCAATGCAGAGGCAAGCTCGTTCGCATGGCTTTTTAATGCTGTTACCGTGTCACTTTGTGCGGCGCGCAAGGATAAACCGACGCTGTTCGACTGCAAGTTGATGGTTGCAGTTACTTTCCCCAGGTTGGGGAGATCGAAGCTGACGACTGATTGCCAACTGCTATCTTCGCTGTCTATCTGATTGTGTCGCGCTTGTTCGCTTTCTTTCCTGATTTCCCAATCGATTTTCTGACCGGGGAAAAGCTCTCCTTGCCATCGTACAACATTTTGCTCCAAAACATTGAGCTGCTGATGAATAATTTGCCCCATTTCCTTGTTGACGGGCGTCGCATTGCCGGTCTGCAGACTGTCGGCTGCTCTAGATGTACCGAGTTGTGACTGTGGCTCATTGCGGATGTCGGTGATATCACGTTTGCCTTGCGCCCATTCCGCGACATGCGATTCATAAAACAGGCCGCTGGCACTGATTTGATTTTGCAGTTTGGCGGCAGTCCTGATGCCGTCTTTCAATTCTGCAGGACTGGCAAGAATGGGTACTTCACTGCTGATGCTGGTTTTCGTGCCGGTCTGGCGTCCGGTTTGCAAAATCTGGTCTATCAATTTGCCGGTATTGCTTAATGAGGTGGGCGCACTGCTCAGATGATCGGGAGTGGTGTCGACAGCATTGGTGTTGCCTATGGCTCCGGTTATTTTTGATGTTGCCAACTGCTGTAGCGCTGGTGTCAGCGCCTTGTCCAGCAAAGCATTGCCGGTTTGTGGCGTACTTTTGTTGCCGGACAGAGTGACCACTGCCGAGGCATCTGTTTCGGACGGGGCTTCAGTAATGGTGGCATTGGTGTTGTTGCCGGTAGCAGGCAAAGGTGTTGCCTTGCCTGCTTCTGCTGGCTGTGGCGCAACATAATTCTGTAAAGTGGGAGACAGGCCGGGCTTGCCCGGGGTGGGTGTCAATAATTGCGGCAGGTTGCCGGACAGGTGGGCGTCGGTATCGCTTTCCAGTAAAAAGGTAGGGCGTGGTTCAGTGCCAATCAGGCGCAAGGGGATTTGGTCCCCGGTCTTGCTACCTTCGGGTAACAACATTTTTGCTGTTATACCCGCTACCCTGACGGTAAAACTGCCATCCATCAGTTTCGACAGGACTTCACCCTTCAGTAGCTGGCCCGTGACCAGTTGTGCCAGCCTTGGGGTGATGTCCTGTTTGGTTTCGGTAATCGCGGCCGTGGCGGCCGGTGCCTCGATATTGGCTACGGGTTTGGTGAGTATATCGAGCCGCGCAGGCATATGCGTCAGGCGCTATTGCCAGCGCCGTAAGTCCTGGAGAGTTTCTGGCTGGTGCTGGAACTCTTCATCATGTCCGATAACTGCGCCATCCAGGGTTCGGTAATATCGCGAATTTCCTTATCGTCTGCCAGTATCTGCTTGATGATGCGGATTTTTTTGTCACGCATATCGGCTGGTAGATCAGAAGGGATTTCATTTTCACGCAACAACTGGACACGGCTTGAACAATCGCTTTCCAGTCGTCCCAAGAGTTCCCAGTCGCGCGAACGGGCGGCTTCTAGCATATTGCCCGTAATCGTTGCAACATTTTCGTACAATGTAATCAGTTCCAGACTATTCATCTTGATTCAAGCCTCAACAAAGTTGGCAGGACGAGGAGACAGTGGGTCAACGTTCATTTTTGGCGCTTCCATGACGGCTTCACTGGCAGGTGCAATTGCTTCCCACGAGGCTTTCAGATCCTTTAACAGATTTCTGACTTCGTTGAGCATGCCGTCATTGTTTTCCAGATTCGCCTTAATCAAGCGGGCGGTCATGTATTCATACAAGGCGTCGAGGTTGTCGGCTATTTCACCACCCGCTTTTTTATCGAGACTGGCGCGCAGGCCATTTTCGATAATGGCAATTGCTTTGGAAATCGACTGGCCTTTCGAGGCTATTTCTCCATTGCTTAAGTGCTGTGAAGCATTGGAGATCGCCACGATTGCGCCTTCAAAAAGCATCACGATCAATTTATGGGGGCTGGCAGCAACGACGCCAGTCTCTATGCCGACCTTGGCATAGGCATTTGCACCACGTACTTGAGATGAGCCAAACATAGCGGTTAATCCTCTCTGATATTTTCTATTCTACTAACTACTTTTACTTCGTACTGGACGTCAATGCTGCCAGTTGCTGTGTCAGGAATGAACTTGTATTGTTCAGGCTGCTCACTATCGTATCCAGGGCTGTGAATTGCGCGCGATAACGTGCTTCTGTGTCAAACAGGCGACTGTTCATAATGTCGCGTTGCTTGCCGATATCCTTGATGCTGCGATTGATACCATCAGTTGCGCTGGAAATTGAACCAGAGGTGCCGACCACCGTGGAAAGCAGGGAAGTTATCTGGGACGCATAACCCCTGGAGAAATTGACCGTACCGCGTGCGCCGAGTGCGCCACCGCTGATCAGTATTTTCAAGCCTTCTGCATCGGAGCCGGTGGCACCCGTCAGGTATTGCCCTGAGCCGGCAGCAGTAATGCCATTCAGTTTGCCCGCAACATCCACCCCTGCAGTACCGTTAAGAACAGTACCTGTCAGACTGGCCGCACCAGTGCCAGTGCCATCCGCCAGGGTGACATTGGATGCGCTGCCATAGTTGGTTGATTGCAATTGCAGGAAACCACTGCCATCAATCGTGGCAGTGACGGTGGAGCCATTGTCTTTGAAGGTGGAATTGCCATTAATCGATGTTTGCAACAGCGTCGCCAGCGACGATGCGGTGTATGAACCTGCTGCCAGTGCGACGGCAGCGGTTTTCCCATTCAGCGTGACATTGATGGTGGTACTGGCTGCAATGGTCGTGTTGCCCGTAGTCAGATCCAGATCACCCTTCAAGCCGCCCTGGGTGGCAATTGCGGTTACTTGCAGGCCATAGGCACCTTGCTTGGTTGCCGTAGTCGAACTGCTATACCCGACCAGACTGTCCGTAGCTTTACCGACGGAAGCAAACAGGCCGCTTATTTCTGAATAATTGGTGCTCAGGGCCGTTTGCAATTTAGACGAGTCAATTGAAAGCGTGCCGTCTTTTTGAAAGCTGATACCTATGCTGGACAGGGTGGTAATGTTCCCGCCCAGACCATTGACGGCTGCACTTAATGTCGACCTGACCTGGCTTTGCACGTTCCTGGCGGTAGAGTCACCGATCAGGATGCCGCCTTTCTGGGTACTGGCATCATAACCAGTCAGAGATTTTAATGTTGCCTGGAAATCATTGAAACCTTTTACAAAGCCATTGATGGCCGACTGGATGCCGCTGGTATTGGCGTTCAGTGACAAACTGGTGGTGCCGACTTTGCTCAGATTCAGTGTGGTGCCCTGTATTGCACCGGTTACTGCATTCGACGCGCTGGAAATGGCAATGCCGTTGACCGTTAGTGCGGCGTTTTGTGCTGTTGTTGTTTCTGTCAGGTTCTGAGTGCCGGCCGGATCATAATTGACCAGGCTTTGTATGGCGGCATCGCCAGTGGCTGTGATTTTCAGGCTGGATGTCGCACCAGTCTTGGCTGAAGTGAGAACCAGATGGAAAGGGGTGGCACTACCGTCGCCAACAATGGCTGCAGTTGCGCCCACATTCGCGGCATTGATGGCATCGCGTATGCCCTGTAGTGAATTATTGGCACCATCTATCGTGACTGTGCCTATCGACTGTGTCGCATCCTGGGTGAAGGTGGAGCCTGTATACACACCATTTGCCAAAGCGCCACCGGTAATCGTGCCAAACTCGAAGTTGATGGTGGTGCTGGTGCCACTGCCTATGCTGGCCGTAGAGCTGACCTGGCCTGCGCTGGAAATGGTTTGTGCCTGTGCCAGTTTGGTCACATTGACGTTATAGCTGCCCTGGGTGGAAACACTGGTGGTGGTGGCTGACAGGATGGTGCTGTCGCCGGCAGATGCACTAAGTGACTGAAAGGTGCCCAGATTGCTGAGGCCGGTCACATTCGACTGAAAAACACTGAGTGCGCTGTTCAGCGTGCCATAAGCAGACAGCTTAGCCTGAAAACTGGCTTCTTTTTTTGCCAATGTGGTCAGGGGCTGGCTCTCGACCGTCATTAACTTTGAAATCAGACCGTTGACGTCCAGATTGGCGCCTAAGCCTGTTGATTGTATACCCACGTTGTTCCCCCTTGTCAGACCGTACTGTACTAAATTATCGGCTAAGGCAAACTAGACTTTAGAGGGGAATTTACGTGCCAATTTAAAATTTAGGTGTAAGACTGACTAAATAAATGATTAAGCTTGCTGTTTGATTAAGAGACCTTGCAGTTTATCTAGCGAACGCGATATTTCAAGGGCTTCTTCGGAAGGAATCTGACGCAATACCTCTTTAGTTTGCTGGTCAATTACCTTTACGACTACTTTATTACTATGTTCCTCTACACTGAATTCTAGAGACTGTGACAGAGATTGGATAGTTTTATTGATATCGTCGACTGCCTTGATCACTTTATCGATGCTTGGCGGTGACGATGCAGATGATGTCGCTTTGACGGCATCGATGGTTTGCGTTGAAGCAGCCGCCGACTTGTATACCGATGCACTGGCGTCAGTTCCTGCTGGTCTGTCCGTGATCAGTTGTCCAGATTGAGAAGTGTTCCCTATCGATCGGATGTCCATGATCTTTTCCTTCAAGAAAAATACCCCTGGTCAAAATGTTGACCAGGGGGACATGCTTTATGCTTTAAGTATAGACCTAATTTACATAAGCCTACTGCTATTAGCCACGCAACAGGGCCAGAACACCGTTTGGCAAACCGTTAGCCTGAGCCAAAATCGCTGTACCAGCTTGTTGCAAGACCTGACCGCGTGTCAGCGACGCTGTTTCCTGGGCGAAGTCTGCATCACGGATACGGCTGCGGGATGCTGTCAAGTTTTCAGAGTTAGTCTGCAAGCTTTCAATCGCGGAAGAGAAGCGGTTTTGATACGCACCCAGAGAAGCGCGGGAGCTATTGATCGATTGCAACGCCGCATCAATGGTCGTCAACGCGGCGGTGGCCCCGGCAGCGGTACCCAGATTCAGTGAAGAGACACCCGCACCGACCGTGACCGAAGCAGAAGTGAAACCACCAGTCAGGTTGGCAGCTGTCAGACCAGTACCGGTACCGTTTGCCAGAGTGATACCGGCAGAGCTGGAAGAAGTCAGGGACAGTGTCGAAGTGCTGACGTCAGTTGCGCCAGTTGCCGATACAGTAATACCTGTATTGGCAGCAGCAGCAGCAGCGTTGGTGCTGGCTGTAACGGTGATGTTACGGCCATCAGCAGCAGCCAGTGCAACTGCACCAGTTGTTGTGTTGAATGTAGCAGTAACGCCTGTTTGTGTGCTGACCGCATTCACAGCAGCTGCTACCTGTGCACCACGTTGTGCGCCGGAAGTCGAAGCATTCAAGGCACCCAGATTCACGCCGTTAATAGTGATGTCGCCGGAGGCAATCGCTGTTGCGGATGTGCTGGCTGTACCGGCAATGGTTGTCGAACCTACAGTTGCGGTTACGCCTGTGCTGCCGCTGATCGCATTGATTGCTGCTGCTTTTGAAATACCGCTGCCTGTGGAGTTGGAGAAAGATACGCCGTCAGCTGCAGATGCGCCAACCTGGAAGCCGTTGATGGACAGGTCACCGGCAGCAAGGGCTGTCGTGGTAACTGCACCGGCACCGGCTACTGTCGTAGCGTAGCTGGAAGATGCACCAACACCCAGGGCGCTAGATTTTGCGCTGGTGATGGAAGCGATACTGATTTGATCGTTTGCTGTACCGTTGGCGCCAACTTGGAAAGTTTGTGCAGAGAAGCTACCGTCGAGCAGGTTCACGCCGTTGAAGTTGGTGCTGCTGGCAACGCGGTTAATTTCAGAAATCAGCTGACTTGCTTCGTTGTTCAGAGCGGCACGATCAGAAACACTGTTGGAGCCGTTGGCAGATTGTACGGCCAGATCACGAATACGTTGCAAGTTGGAACCGATCTGTTGTAACGCGCCCTCAGCGGTTTGCGCCAGAGAGATACCGTCGTTCGCATTACGTGCAGCTTGGTTCAAGCCGCCGATTTGGGAAGACAGACGTTCGGAAATTGCCAGACCAGCAGCATCATCTTTCGCGCTATTAATACGCAGACCGGAAGACAGACGTTGCAGGGAAGTGTTCAGCGCAGATTGCGATGTAGTCAAGTTGCGTTGTGCATTCAGCGATGCAATATTGGTATTAATAACAGCCATGGTAATTCTCCCTAAGTTATTCAAATTGGCGTAGTAGCCTGAAACTTTGGTCTTTCGTGCTGACTATTGGACCGCCGTTGTAAAGGGTATCGGTAGAGACTAAAAAAGTTTTAGCGTGTTTCTGAAAATAAATGTTATTTTTTTCGCTCAAGTTTTAAAGATGTTTCCGCTTGTCGGCGCTTTTTTTAAATACTTTAGGGCTAAATTTGATTTAGTTTTAGGGTCTTATTTAACATATGGAAACGAAATCATTAGCTATACAATAAGCCTGAGCTGGGTAGTTTCTGGTATTTTCCTGTTTAAAATGGCAGTGCGCAGGCAATGCTGTCTTTATTGCAACACAAAAATGCGGGGAAATGGGCAGAAATGCAAAATCAGCTTAGTTGATCAACTAAGCGGCTTATTTGTTTAATAATAATTACACCTTATCAGGGCGCAGGCATGAGCAAATCCAGTTTTGATGCACGAAAGGCAATGCGCGAAGTGAATAAGCACTTTGATGCAGGTGCTTTGCCCGAGGCCAAACAGGTTTGCCTGAATATCATCAGGCATTTCCCCCGTCATCCGGATGCGCTGTATGCCCTGGCCAGGATATGCGGTGACCTGAATCAGTGCGACGAAGGCGTCCAGTACCTGAAACTGGCATTCGACGTGATGCCACATTTTCCGGATAACAGGAAAATCGCTTTCGGTATCTTTAATAAATACCTGCTCAGTAAACAATATGCGCAACTGGAAGAGGTCAGTTTGTGGCTGTCCAAATACCTGCCGCGTGACGGCATAGTCTGGGATTACCTGGGTGTGGCCCGCATCGAGCAGGCTAAATTTCCCGAGGCACTCACAGTATTGACCAAGGCGCTGGAGCTGTTGCCCACCAATCCGCACGTCCTGGTGAATATGGGTAATGTCCTGATTTCCCTGGAACGCTGTGCCGACGCCATCGTCTATCTGGAAAAAGCCCTGGCGATACAGCCGACCATGGTGGTGGGCCTGAACAATCTGGGTAATGCCATGCGCTTTATCGGCAGGACCGAAGAAGCCATAGAAAATATATCCAAGGCCATACAGCTCGACCCAAGCCTGCCTTACCTGTTTAATAATCTGGGACTGGCCTACCGTGAACATGGCATGTACAGCTTCGCCATTTTGCAATACCGGCATGCCCTGGAGCTGCAACCGGAGCTGTTGCAGGTCTATCCTAACCTGATTGATGCCTTGCGCCAGAATGGCCAGGTACAGGAATCGATAGAATGCGGCCAGCATGCATTGACACTGACCCAGGACATTCCTGAAATCTGGGCAGCCTATGGTGACACCCTGCGTGAAGCCAACCACCTGGATGCAGCCATCGAAGCCTATATCAAGGCCTTGTCATTCAGGGAAGACGGACAGTCTTCTTTCAATCGCAAGATCTACACCAATTTATTGTTTTGCCTGAATTACCACCCGGACCTGACGCCAGAGGTGATTTATAACGCCTACCATGAATTTGACTTGCGTTTTGCCGCACCGCTGAAAGCCCAGTGGAAGAAGTTTGAGAATGCGCGCATCCCTGGCAAGCGCCTGAAGGTGGGTTATGTGACCCAGGCTTTCTATAATCATGTGTGTAAATATTTCTTGTTACCACTGCTGGAAGGGCATGACAAGGAACAGGTGGAGGTCTACGCCTATGCCAATCCCCCATTTGAAGACGATGTCACTGCCTATTATAAAAAGCAGATCGACCATTGGGTGCCAACGCGTGACATGACCGATGATGTGCTGGCTGACAGAATACGGGCGGACGGTATCGATATCCTGGTCGACGTTGCCGGGCATACCAATGGTAACCGCCTGCCGGTATTTGCCCGCAAGCCCGCGCCAGTGTCCCTGCATTGGCTGGAATATGGCTATACCACCGGTCTGAGTGCTATTGATTATTACCTGACCGACAAACCGACCATCACCGACAATTGCGCGCATCTGTTTGCCGAAAAAGTCTGGTGCCTGGATGGGCCTGCTTATGTATACAGGCCGGATACCAGAAGGGCAGAACTGGGCCCACCACCATTTGAATCAACCGGGGTGGTTACCTTTGGCAGCCTGTCGCGTTCGACACGTATCAACCATAGGGTGGTGCGGGTGTGGGCAACCATACTTGATGCCATGCCAAATTCACAACTGATCATCAATAGCGGCGATTTCAAGGACCCCCAGGTGCAGGATGAAATGGCATCGCGCTTCATGCGCTACGGCATAGACCGCTCAAGGCTGCTGATCGGCTTCAGTACACCTTCGTGGGAAGTGCTCAAGCATATTGATATTGGTCTGGATTGTTTCCCGCATAATTCCGGGACGACTTTGCTGGAATCTCTGTATATGGGGATTCCCTTCATCTCCCTGACGGACCGGCCATCGGTAGGGCGTATCGGTGCCAGTATCCTGACAGCGGCAGGGCATGAAGAGTGGATTGCCAATACGGAAGACGAATACGCCCAGAAAGCAATCATCCTGGGGCATGATCTTGACACCTTGCGCCATCTGCGTGGCAGTTTGCGTACAGAAATGGAACAATCGCTACTGATGGATGAACCGGCATTTGCCCGTTCAGTAGAAAAAGCCTATCGTCAGATGTGGAATATCTATTGTGAAGGACCCGAGCAATGAAAGCAGTTATCCTGGCCGGCGGTTTGGGAACACGCATTTCCGAAGAGACCCATCTCAAGCCCAAACCCATGATAGAAATTGGTGGCCACCCGATACTCTGGCACATCATGAAATCCTATTCGGCCCACGGCGTGAATGAGTTCGTCATTTGCTGCGGCTACAAGGGTTACCTGATCAAGGAATATTTTGCCAATTATTTTTTGCACATGTCGGATGTCACTTTCAATATGCAAAACAATAGTATGGAAGTGCATGAGCATCATGCCGAACCCTGGAAGGTGACGCTGGTGGATACCGGTGAAGACACCATGACCGGCGGCAGGCTCAAACGGGTTGCCCGTTATCTGCAAAATGAAGAGGCTTTTTGCTTTACCTATGGCGACGGGGTGGCGGATCTGGATATTGCTGCTTCCATCGCCTTTCACAAGGCGCATGGCAAACTGGCTACCGTAACCGCGGTCTTGCCCCCGGGGCGCTATGGTGCGCTGGAGCGTGAAGGTGACCTGGTTGCCGGTTTTACCGAAAAACCGCGCGGTGACGGTGGTTGGATCAATGGTGGCTATTTTGTCCTGTCTCCCAAAGTACTGGATTTGATCGATGGCGACCCCATCAGTTGGGAATCCGAGCCTTTAAACGGGCTGGCGGCGCGGCAGGAATTGATGGCCTTTGAGCATTCCGGGTTCTGGCAACCCATGGATACTCTGCGTGAGAAAAATCTGCTGGAAGATTTGTGGCAGTCAGGAAATGCCCCGTGGCGGGTGTGGTAAACCATGACGGCAAGCATACAAAACATTGTTCAACATAGTTATGCCGTTCCCGATGCCGGGTTTTGGCGCGGTAAACGGGTGCTGCTGACCGGGCATACCGGTTTCAAGGGTGCCTGGTTTGCCAACTGGCTGGCACGCATGGGGGCGATAGTGCATGGATTGGCACTGCCACCAGAGTCGCGCCCGAATCTGTTTGATGCGCTGGAGATTGATAAAAAGATACATAGCCACTTTGGCGACATACGTCAGTTTGACATTGTCAAACAGGCGGTGGATGCGGCCCAGCCTGACATTGTGTTTCATCTGGCGGCCCAGGCACTGGTCAGAGCCAGTTATAAACAACCACTGGCGACTTTTGAAACCAATGTGATCGGCACCGCCAACCTGCTTGAAGCATTGCGTGGTCGCACGGACGTGAAAGTTGCCCTGATTGTGACTACCGACAAGGTATACCGCAACCGCGAGCAATTGGCACCGTATCCCGAAACCGCAGAATTGGGCGGGCATGACCCGTATAGCGCCAGCAAGGCGGCATCAGAACTGGTATTGGCCAGCTATCGCGCTTCTTTCCTGCAAGCGCAGGGCACCAGCATACTGGCCGCACGGGCTGGCAATGTCATTGGCGGTGGCGACTGGTCGGAAGACCGCCTGTTGCCGGACGCCGTCCGGGCCTGGCGTAATGGTGACACCCTGCAAATCAGGCGGCCGGATTCAGTACGTCCCTGGCAACATGTATTGGAGCCACTGGCGGCCTATTTATGCCTGGCGCAACATGCCTGGGGCAATCCGGCGACCAGCCTGGCATGGAATATAGGCCCGGATGGTGCTGCCAGCGTCAGGGAAGTGGTGCAACTGGCGCATGCTGCCTATGGCAAGGGGCAGATAGCATTCGCTACCGAAATCAGCGGCCCGCATGAAGCCGGATTATTGGCGCTGGATGCAAGCAAGCTCAGAAAGGCGCTGGGGATAGCCCCACGCTGGAAACTGGATGCTGCCGTAGAACACAGCATGCGCTGGTACCGTGATTTTGAAAACGGTATGTCAGCGGATGTGTTGTGCGCACGCGATATGGATGCTTATCTGCAAGCAGCACAATCTACTGCGCAATTACAGCCCGGCCGGCCAGTATGAAGCTTTTAATCACAAAAGGTCGATGAGCATGTCCGGGCGATTTGATTTCTTGCCGACACCGATAGCGGGTTTGCAAATAGTGCAAAGGAAGCCGCTTGGCGATCAGCGCGGTTATCTGCAAAGGCTATTTTGTGCCGACGATATGCAAGAGCTTGGCTGGACAACACCAATAGCACAAATCAACCACACCTATACCACCCGCAAGGGAACATTACGGGGCCTGCATCTTCAATTGCCACCATTTGCCGAGATGAAGCTGGTCAGTTGCATGAAAGGGGAGGTGTGGGATGTCGCAGTGGATTTGCGCGCAGGCTCGCCGCATTTCCTGCAATGGCACGCCGTCTTGCTGTCTGCCGAAAATCAGCGCTCTTACCTGATACCGGCTGGCTTTGCCCACGGCTTCCAGACCATGACGGATGAGGTGGAAATGTTGTATTGTCATAGCCAGCCTTACATGCCAGCCAGTGAAATGGGCGTGCACCCCATGGATAGCCGTTTGGCCATCACCTGGCCCCTGGCGGTGAGCGACATGTCAGACCGGGACAATCGTGGAATATCGCTGGATACAGATTTTCAAGGAGTAAATGTATGAAGTGCAGGCATTGTGGCCATGAATTGACCCAGAGTTTTCTTGACCTGGGTTCTGCCCCGCCATCCAACGCTTACTTGCGTACGGATACCTTGAACACCGCAGAAATCTGGCTGCCCATGAAGCTCATGGTGTGCGATGCCTGCTGGCTGGTGCAAACCATAGACTTTACCGGTCGTGAAAACCTGTTTGATGCCGAATATGCGTATTTCAGTTCATGCTCATCCAGCTGGCTGCTGCATGCCAAGCGATTTGTGGAAGACATGCGCAAGGAATTCAAGCTCGGCGAGCAAAGCCTGGTCATGGAGGTGGCAGCGAATGACGGTTACCTGCTGCAATATGTGATGGAAGCAGGTATCTCCTGTTTTGGTGTGGAACCAACTTCCAGCACGGCCACAGCCGCCCGGGAAAAAGGGATACGCATCATAGAACGCTTTTTTGGAACCGAACTGGCGCGTGAGCTGCTTGCGGCTGAGGGCCGGGTTGATTTAACGGTAGCAAATAATGTACTGGCACATGTGCCGGATATCAATGATTTTGTCCGTGGCTTTACCGACATCCTCAGCGATCAGGGTGTGGCCAGCTTTGAATTTCCGCATTTGCTGAACATGGTGCAGCAAAACCAGTTTGATACTGCCTACCATGAGCATTATTCTTACCTGTCCCTGCACGCGGTCAAGGCCGTGTTTGAACGTAATGGCCTGCATATATTTGATGTGCAGGAATGGCCAACCCATGGCGGCAGCTTGCGTGTGCTGGCCCAAAGAGCCGATATCCGCCATTATCCCGAAAAAGACAGTGTCAGCCAATTGCTGCAGGTGGAACACGAAGCCGGCATGACGACCCTGGATTTTTACAGGCGCGCCCAGGAAAGGGCAGAAGAAGCCAAGTTTGGCCTGCTGGAATTTTTGCTGGATGCCAAACGCAAGGGCCAGCGCGTCGCCGCCTATGGTGCGGCAGCCAAGGGCAATACCCTGCTCAATTTCTCAGGTGTACGTCCGGACCTGCTGCCCTATGTGGTCGATATCAACACCCACAAACAAGGCAAATACATGCCCGGCAGCCGCATACCGATTGTCAATGCCGCCTATCTGTTGGCAGACAAGCCGGATTACATCCTGATCCTGCCCTGGAATTTGAAAACGGAAATCATGCGTGACCTGGCAGCAGTCAAAGAGTGGGGCGGGCATTTTGTCGTGGCAGTTCCCGAATTGATGAGAATTTAATCATTATTTGATCACATAGAAAGTGGTGAAGGCGTGATAGACATACATCCCGATGCACGTGTATCCAGGCTGGCTGATATCGAAGATTCAGTCAGGGGGACGCGCATCGTCATTGCTGCATTTGCCAGTATAGACAGCTTCGTTAAAATCAAACCCGCAGGCGGTTCTGGCGATGTCGTCATTGGTGAGCGCAGCGTGGTGAATTCCGGCTGTGTGCTGTACACCGGGAATGGTATTCACATCGGGAATGACGTGGCTATCGCCGCCAATTGCACGTTTGCCCCTGTCAATCATGCCTATCAAGATAAAAACAGGCGCATCAACCAGCAGGGCTTTTTGCCCAGCAAGGGTGGCATAGTGATTGAGGATGATGTCTGGATTGGTGCCAATTGCATCATCCTCGACGGCGCTATCCTGCGCCAGGGCTGTGTTATCGGTGCTGGGTCCATCGTCCGTGGCGAAATCGCTGCTTACTCGATACAGGTCGGTACTCCCTTGCGACAGATAGGGGAACGGCAGTGACAGGGGATATCAGTTTGGCCCCACGTGCGACCCTGATCGGGGGCCGGGGTTTCATTGGGCAGCATTTGCATCAGGCCCTGCAAGACACGGGCTGGAACAGCTATGTCGCTGAAAAAGCAGATTCGCGCTTGATGGATGAAGACCTGGGACACGTCTTTTATTGCGCTGGCCTGACAGCCGATTTTCGCCAGCGACCATATGCAACCGTGGATGCGCATGTCCATCTGCTTTCCGGCATATTGCAGCATAGCCGGTTTGCCAGTCTGACTTATTTGTCCAGCACCCGTGTGTATGCCGGGGCCACATCGACGGATGAACAGGCAGCATTGACGGTGAACCCGCAACTAGCGGGTGATTTATATAATATCTCCAAATTGATGGGAGAAAGTTTATGCCTGAGCAGCCAGCGCAACGTCAGAGTAGTGCGATTGTCGAATGTATATGGGCAGGGCATGCCTGAGCAGAATTTTTTATCCGACATATTGCGCGATGCAGCGGGTAGTAAAAAACTGCTGTTTCGCTCTGCCGCCAGCTCAGAAAAAGATTATATTGCCGTGGCTGATGTGGCCCGCTGCCTGCCGCTGATTGCAACGGCGGGTGAAACAGGTATTTACAATCTGGCCAGTGGCTATAATACTTCTCATGCCAGCCTGGCTGCGCAACTGCAAGCGCTGGGAGTGGCGTGTGCATTTGAAGACCAGGCACCCGAACTACGCTTTCCCCAGATATCCACGACCAAACTGAATGCCTTGTGTGGTTCCATGCAGGGTGATTTGAATACTGAACTGCCGGTTCTTTTTAACTACTACGCCAGGATGCCATGAACCCGATCAAACAATTCGAAGCTGAACGCGACCAACGCATAGAACAACTGGGCCAGGACAGCGAGTTCCAGGAACAGTCGCGCAGCTGGCTGGAACAAAGCATGCGACGCCAGTATGTGTACAACTTCTCCTGGCTGGGGCGGCCCATCATACAAAACCCCATCGACATGGTCGCCATGCAGGAAATCATCTGGAGCGTGCAGCCCGACCTGATCATCGAGACTGGCATTGCCCACGGTGGGTCGATTATTTATTCTGCTTCATTACTGGAATTGAATGCCGCCTGTGGCGGTAGTGCGGATGCTCTGGTGGTGGGTATAGATATCGATATCCGCCAGCACAACAAGGATGCGATTTTGCAGCACCCCATGGCCAGACGCATACAAATGCTGGAAGGGTCCAGCGTTTCGCCCGACATCGTGCAACAGGTGCAGGCAATCGCGCACGGCAAGCAGCGTATCGTGGTGTTTCTTGATTCAAACCACACGCATGAGCATGTATTGGCAGAATTGCAGGCCTATGCACCCCTGGTCAGCAAAGACAGTTACTGCGTGGTGTTTGATACCTTCGTGGAGGATGTACCGGCAGATGTCTTTGATAACCGCCCCTGGCAGCCAGGCAACAGCCCCAAGACTGCGGTACACGAATACCTGAAGACACACCCGGAATTTGTCATCGACAAGAGCATGCATAACAAATTGCAGATTACTGTCGCGCCTGATGGCTTCCTGAAGCGCATACAATAATTTGTACTACTCGCTACTAAACAAAACGCAGGCCTGATGCCTGCGTTTTTTTATTGATGGCATACGTTTGACAGATCAGGGTGCCTTGATCACCCGGTTTTTGCCTGACTGCTTGGCTTCGTACATGGCTTTGTCCGCCCGTTTGATGGTGGCATCTTGCGGCTCTTTCGGGTTGCGCAAGGCGACACCGGCGCTGAAGGTGATAAACAGTCTTTGTTCGTTTGCCGTGAAGAAGTGCTTGGTTAGCTCACGCTGTACACGTATCATCGCTTGCGCTGCTTCTTCCAGCTCGGTTTCCGGCATGATGATGACAAATTCTTCACCCCCATAGCGGGCGACCATATCGATGGAACGCAGGGTTTGCTTGACGATACGCACCAGATGTACCAGTGCTTCGTCACCTGCAGCATGGCCATGGGTGTCATTCAGCTTCTTGAAATTGTCGAGGTCGAGCAAGGCGACGCACAGCGGCGTACTACGCCGGTCTGCACGGTCTGCTTCACGCTCGAACACATCATCCATGCCGCGTCGGTTCAGACTGCCGGTAAGCTGATCTTCCCTTACCAGTTCACTCATCTGTGCCAGTTTGCTTTCCAGTTCCTTGATGCGTGCTTCTGCTTCGGCGACTTCTTTTTGTGCTGCCACGATCATATCCCTGGAACGCAGGGTTTCAAACTGCACTTCCTTGGTTTCGCTGAGAATGCTGGCGATCAGACCGGTGACTTCGGCGACATCTTTGGCGCTACTCAATTGCTGGGAATACGCTCCCATTTTATGCTGGTAGGCACCGGTACTGTCAGCCATGGCATTCAGTCTGTCGATAAACGCCGCCATCATGTTCTTGACGGAGGTTTTCGACTCTGCGATGCTGGTTTTCAGTACGCCTTGTTTATAGATCACATCTTTCAGGCTGCGGGTGGCTTCCTGCAGGGCGCGATGATCTATAGGGCCGGCTATCAGGTTCTGTACCACTTCAATCTGGCCACGCAGCCAGTTGTCGTTGTCGAGCAGATCATGAATATTCGTCAACAACAAATCAAACAGACGCAGCAGTAATTCCTGCTGTTCGGCGCTGTCGCCACTTTGCAATTCTATTTGAAAGCATAACTGCTTGAGGCGTGCAGCAATATGGTTCAGTTCACTTTCGTTGCCGGCGACTTTAACGGCCTGTGCCAGGCTTTCAGATTCGCCAGACAGGGGCGGGCTGGGTTTGAGCAGCGATGTCAGTGCCAGTGCCAGTGTGCGGTGCAGCAAATCCTTGAGCAAACGCACACGCGGGTCTTCAACTGGTCCATCATCCACCAGCGAAATATTTTTCGTCTGCGGCACAGGGGCTGGGTCGACCAGGCTGATGTTACTACTGCTGGACGCAGGGGGCGGGGGAGCGGTAATGCGTTCTGTCAGTTGTGTCAGTGCCCGGCTCAGATCAGGCCAGTTACCGGATTTAATCGCGCGATTGAAGCGCAGGCCAAAAGTCGATAAATCGGTTTGTGAGGCTTGCAGGCTGGTGGCAAAACTGCTCAACAGGTTTTCAGCTTCCGACACCGGTGCGGCAACTTCGGCAACTACTTCTGGTGACGGTTCAATGACGCCTGAAATATCGTTATATAACTTGCGATACGCATCAGGGGTAGGTGCAATTCTTTGTATTGCCAATTGCCGGAAGGTTTCGCGCGCGATGTCAGTCGGGGTTTTGAATTGCGAATTATTTGGAATTTTTGACATGGTGCTCTGCCAATGGCGTTACCAACAAAGGTGCTGCAATGAAAAGACTGGTTGAAGTTCTGGTCGGATCACACATCAATATTGCTATCTAGTCTACAAGTTGATTCTTGATGGCATAGTGCGTTAACTCTGCATTGTGCCGCAATTTCATCTTCAAAAGAATTCTCGAACGGTATTCACTAATGGTTTTTACAGAAAGTGACAATTCTTTTGCTATGTCGCTAACCGATTTACCAGAGGCGATCAGCGTCATGGTTTGAAACTCGCGGTCCGACAGGGTCTTGTGCAGGGCATCTTCATGTTCCTGATTGAGATTGTTGGCCAGTTCCTGGGCCAGTTGCGGGCTGATGTATTTCAGACCGCGTGAAATCTGGCGTATGGCTTCAAGAATCTGGCTGCCGCTGCATTGTTTGTTCAAGAAACCCGCTGCCCCGGCTTTCAGGGCACGCACTGCATATTGATCTTCTCTATGGATGGAAAACATCAGGACGGCAACCCCGGGTTTTTCTGATTTAATCTGTTTCAGCACTTCGATGCCATTTTTGTCAGGCAGGGAAATATCCAGCAGAATCACTTGCAGTTCATGCTGACGGCATAGCCGTATCGCCTCCAGGCCGGTTTCCGCTTCGGCAACGACGGCAATATCCGTGCTGGTAGCGATGATGCTTTTAATGCCCTCGCGGACAACTGCATGATCGTCTACGATGAGTACATTAATTGCTGCTTTTTCTGTCATGCAAAATCCATTTCTTGTTCAGGCATCTGGTCATTACCGACGGACCGAAAGCTTCGCATGGCTTACCATCGTATGCTGCACCGGTAGATGGCTCAGTTTGAACCAGATCGTGGTGGTGCAGGCGGCATAGTTGCTTTAAATTTAAATCGTCCGGCATGTAGCGTCTCAGCTATTTTATAAGGGATGCACAGATTTTGGTGCTATAAAGAAAATTAAATCCATCAAGTCCGTTACAATAATGCAATGAGCAAAGCATTTACCAAAGAGTCAGACTCCGATGACGACGAAGAATTCGGCGCACCGGCTATTCCTGCGGGCGTAAAAAACTACATGACGCCGGAAGGGCACCAGCGCATGAAGGAAGAGTTTTTGCATCTGATGGATGTTGACCGGCCCGAAGTTGTCAATATCGTGCACTGGGCGGCGTCAAATGGAGACCGTTCAGAAAATGGTGACTATATCTATGGCAAACGACGTCTGCGCGAAATTGATCGCCGCATACGTTTTCTGACCAAGCGTCTCGACATTGCCGAAGTATTTGATTCCAGCATGCACCATGGCTCGGACCAGGTATTTTTTGGCGCGACCGTCACCTATGAGAACCAGCATGGCGATGAAGTGACTGTCCGCATCGTCGGGGTGGATGAATTTGATCCCCTGCAAGGCAAGATCAGCTGGATTTCACCGGTGGCACGCGCCCTGATCAAGGCCAGGGTCGGCGATACGGTGACCTTGCGCACCCCTGGCGGCGTCGATGAGCTGACGATTCTTGAGGTTGACTATCCGGCCTGAAGCTTTTCCATCCTTTGCTGACCAACCATGTCCATCGCCTACACGAAACTGTATCATCCACTCAGGGTGCCGCTGGCAGCTGAGATGCATTCACGGCCATCATTACGTTTGCGGGCACCCGAAACACTGACTCATCTGGCCATTTATGCCCGCAGTGATGCCCATCTCGGTGGTGACAACCTGCTGACCCAGCAGGTGATACTGGAAGATTTTTGCCGTCATTTTGGCGTTGCCAGTCCGGCGGGGCAGGGCAAGTACTTTTTCCATGATTTTGGCCGCTTTCGCCTGCAGTGGGAATGTCATACCGAATTTGCCACCTATACCTTCGTTGCAAACGCGCTCGCAGCGGCAGAACAACATGCCCCTGAATCCGGGCCTGAGCAGATGTTTGCTGATGTGCCACTAAAGCATTTGCCGCAACAATGGTTATTTGAATTGCAGGGCAAGGTGATGGTGGCTGCCCATGTGGCCTTGCTGCCATTCCAGGACGACAGCCAGCCTGCCTTGCCATCCAGGCAGATTTTTGAAGGAGGCGTCCTGGTCGGCAGCGAAGTGCTGCAGCGTGGCGAGATCTGGACCGATTTCCTGATACAGGCCGACGGTTTCAGCCGCTTTGTGGTCAGGGACAAGGGCTTTCTTGATCAGCAGGCAGGCCGCATCATCCAGCGTTTGCTGGAAATTGAAACCTACAGGATGATGGCCTTGCTGGGTTTGCCACATGCGCAGCGTGCTTCTCCCGTCCTGAATACCATAGAAAGTGAGCTGGTGACGCTGACCGAAGCCATGACCATGGCCAGCAATGGTAACGGCCATGGCGGCACGGCGAATGCCGATGCAGAGCAAAGTCTGTTGCGTCAGATTATTGATCTGGCTGCCCGCATAGAAAAACTTGCGCTGGAAAACAGTTATCGTTTCGCTGCATCCAAGGCGTATTTCAAGCTGGTGCAGTCACGTACCGACGAAATGCGGGAAGCGCGCATTGAAGGCGTGCCCACCATACAGGAATTCATGGATCGTCGGCTGGCACCCGCGATGAATACCTGCGAAGCCATCGTGTGGCGGCAAGCAAGCCTGGCAGAACGTATTGCCCATACCAATGACTTGTTGCGTACCCGGGTGGGTATCGTGCAGGAACAGCAAAATCGCAAGATACTGCAGAGCATGAATGCCCGCGCGGCCCAGCAATTGCGCCTGCAACAGGCAGTAGAGGGCTTGTCAGTGGCCGCGATCAGTTATTACATGGCAGGCCTGGTTCAATATGCTGGCAAGGGCTTGAAAGCCATGGGGGTGCCGCTGAACCCGGATCTGATGACTGGTTTGCTGTTGCCGGTCATCGCCGGGTTGGTCTGGTGGGGTTTGCGTAAGCTGCATCAAGGCATACACTGATGCGGTCTTGATGGAAGGTAAGTGTAGTGCTGCACTCTTCTTGCCACTTATAAAATGCGCCTTTTCCGCCGATACTGCGTCAAAAATCCTCGCAATACCTCGGTATTGCTGCGGTTTTTTCCTTGCCTCAACGAAAAATTCGCAATTTTATAAGCGGCAATCTGCGTGCAACACTACACTAGTTGAACTGCGGTTTAACCGTGTTCCCTGATAATGCGTGTGACACCAGTCAGGTGCTTGATGTTGCGCATGATTCTGGCAAGGTGGGTGCGGCCTTCTATCTGTATCGTGAAATGGATATTGGTCATGTCGTTGGCGTCGCCATCTTCCATGTTCACATGGCTGATATTGGCATCGGATTCGCCAATTTCGGCAGCGATACGTGCCAGCGCGCCACGCTCATTGGTAACGGTGACGGCAATGCGGCAATCAAAACGGCGGTTCAGGTCTTCCCCCCAATTGACGTCTATCCAGCGATCCGGTTCCTTGATGTGCAGGCGCTTGGCGTGTTCGCAATCATCGGTATGCACGACCAGGCCCTGATCGCGTTTCAACTGGCCAACGATGCCATCCCCGGGAATCGGCAAACAACACGCAGCCAGTTGCACCGACAGACCTTCACTGCCATAAATAATGACAGGGTCGCGCTTGTTGGCCATCTTGTCGCCGTATTGCTGAAAAGGGATGGAGGGCGAATCATCCTCGACCAGATCCAGGATATGTCGGGCGACCAGTGCAGCCATGCGCTTGCCTATGCCTATGTCAGTATGGATTTCATCCAGCGACTTGGCACTGGATTCATTCAGCAGCTTGTCGATCAGGGGTGTGGGCAGATCCGGGTTCAGGTTGACTGACAACAATGCCTGTGCCAGCAATTGCTTGCCCAGCTCGGTCGATTCATTCAGGTTGATGGTGCGCAGGTAATGGCGGATCGCTGACCTGGCCTTGCCTGTGCGCACATACGTCAGCCAGTTCGGTGTAGGACGCGAATTGGGGGAAGTGATAATTTCAACGATGTCGCCATTCTTCAATTCTGAACGCAGAGGTACGGGTTCATGATTGATGCGGGTAGCAATCGCCTGGTCACCGATATCGGTATGGATGTTGTAGGCAAAGTCCAAAGCTGTTGCGCCGCGTGGCAGCGCAATAATTTTGGATTTTGGCGTAAAGACATACACAGAGTCAGGGAACAGATCGATTTTGACGTGTTCCAGAAACTCGGCTGAATCGCCGGTCTGTTTCTGGATATCCAGCAGTGATTGCAGCCAGGCATGTGTGCGTTGCTGCAGGTCGGTCAGGCTGCCTTCTTCGTTCTTGTACAGCCAGTGTGCGGCAACACCGGATTCCGCCACGTGGTGCATGTCGCGGGTGCGGATCTGGAATTCGACCGGCGTGCCATACGGGCCGATCAGGGTGGTGTGCAGGGACTGGTAGCCATTCGTCTTGGGAATGGCGATATAGTCCTTGAACTTGCCAGGCATGGGCTTGTACAGGGCGTGCAGACTGCCCAGGGCGTAATAACTGTCACGCAGGTCGGTAACAACGATGCGGAAGCCATACACATCCAGTACCTGGGAAAAGCTCAGGTGTTTGTCATGCATCTTGCGGTAGATGCCGTACAGGGTTTTTTCGCGCCCATAGACCTCTGCCTTGATGCCAGAATCGGCCAGGGAGGACTTCACCGCTTCCATGATCTTGTTGACCACTTCACGCCGATTGCCGCGTGCTGCCTTGACTGCCTTTGACAGTGTGCGGTAACGCATGGGGTACAGATGCGAAAACGCCAGGTCCTGCAGTTCACGGTAAATATTATTTAAACCAAGACGGTGCGCGATGGGCACATACACATCCATGGTTTCACGCGAGATGCGGCGTTTTTTCTCAGACGACATGACGCCCAGGGTGCGCATATTGTGCAGGCGATCAGCCAGCTTGACCAGAATGACGCGGACATCGCGTGCCATCGCCAGCAGCATCTTGCGGAAATTCTCTGCCTGGGCTTCGATCTGGCTTTGGAATTCAATTTTTTCCAGCTTGGACAAACCATCCACCAGGGTTGCCACCGGCGCGCCAAAGCGCTCTATCAATTCGTCTTTTTTGACGTCCTGGTCTTCCATGACGTCATGCAGCAGTGCCGCCATGATGGCTTGCACGTCGAGCTTCCATTCAGCGCAGATTTCTGCCACAGCGATGGGGTGGGAAATATAGGGTTCGCCAGACTTGCGTACCTGTCCCAGGTGCATTTCATCTGAAAAGCGATAGGCTTCCTTGACCAGCTTCAATTCGCTGGCCGACATGTATTCGCCGATGCGACTGGTCAGTGCCGTGATGGATGCGACACCTGTACTATTGGCAGGCGTACGCATACCGTTCAGATCGTCCAGCGGCGAAGTATGTCTTGCGGGAATGGTGCGCGCAGGAGGAAGCGCGACTGATGCTGATTCGGCCGGTTTGATTTCCAGAGATGAATAACTGTCATTTAGGTTCATTCTGAGTGGTCCCGGCCGATGAATACGGGCTTGTTGTGAGCGTGTTGGACAACGATATAAAAAAACCTATCGCAGAACGACGCTTAAACAGGTACCTTCTTCAACATTTCAATGCCGATTTTGCCTTCAGCGATTTCGCGCAGAGCGATCACGGTAGGCTTGTCCTTGGAATCTACTTTCGGTGTATGGCCTTGCAGCAATTGGCGGGCGCGATAAGTAGCACACAGGGTCAACTGGAAGCGGTTAGGGATTTGTTTCAAAGCGTCTTCAATGGTGATACGTGCCATGTTTTTTTCCTAAATACTAAATTATTTACAAAATACTAAAAATTGCCAATGCTGCCAATTGGGGTTTCGAGAATTAATTCGGATTGGCGTGAATGCCAAGCTGGGCAAATAGCTCATAGTGGCGAGTTGCCTGTTGTGCAAATCGGCAGCGTGTTGCTTTCACGATTGCATTTAATTCTGACAAGGCTGTCGCAAAGTCTTGATTAATAATAACATATTCAAACTCAGGAGAGTGCGCCATTTCACCGCCCGCGGCCAAAATACGCTTGGTAATGACATGCGGCTCATCCTGACCGCGTTTTTTCAGGCGCTCTTCCAGCGCTGGAATTGATGGTGGCAAGATAAAAATGCCAACAGCGCCAGGAAATTGCTTGCGGACCTGTTGTGCACCTTGCCAGTCTATTTCCAGCAACACATCGGTGCCTGAACGCATTTGGTCTTCGATAATGATGCGTGAAGTGCCATAGTAATTGCCATGCACTTCGGCAGATTCCAGAAATTCACCTTGCGCCTTACGCGCCAAAAAGTCTTCTGGTGTCGTGAAATGGTATTCACGGCCATCTTGCTCACCGGGGCGCGGTGGTCGTGTCGTGTAGGAAATCGACAGCTTGATCGCCGGTTCCTGAGAAAGCAGGGCATTCACCAGGGTCGATTTACCCGCACCAGAAGGCGCGGCGACCACGAAAAGACTGCCGGCAGTCGAAGTATTGGCTTGCATGGGTCGGTCCTCCGGTGTGGTTATTCTGGTCAATAACAAAGCGCTTGAGGCTCAAGAAGCAGGCGGAAAAGCGCTGCCCGTCTCGCTTGCTGTCCGCTTTCATTCATTTCCCAGAGAAAATAGTGGCGGGAGTATAAGCAAATGCGCCTGCTTATTCAAGGTTTTGCACTTGCTCGCGCATCTGTTCTATGAATAATTTCAATTCCATGGATGCATCCGACAGTTCTTTCGAAGCAGCCTTGGAGCCAAGGGTATTCGCCTCGCGATTCAGTTCCTGCATCATGAAATCGAGTCGCTTGCCGACCTGGCCACCTTTTTTCAGGATATGCCGGGTTTCGGTCAGATGGGCAGATAAACGTGCCAGTTCTTCTGCGACATCGACGCGGATACCATACACGGTGACTTCCTGGCGTATACGGTCGAGCGCTTCTTCGCGGGTGATGGTCTGGCCAGCATTGGCGCCGCCAGACTGCAAGGCCAGGCCCAGTGCTTCTTCCAGTCTGGTGGTGGCTTTTTGCTGGAACTGTTGCACGATTTGTGGCATCAGCGGTGTGATACGGGTGACAATTTCTTCCATGGCCGTGATCCGGCTGATCAATACCTGTTCCAGCGCGGCACCTTCACGTTCACGGCTGGTGACAAAGGCTTCCAGCGTTTTGTTGATGGTGTCGTTGATGGCGGTCTGAAAAAACTCGGCATTGATTTCACCTTCTTCAATCACACCTGGCCAACGCAGGATTTCATTCGTGGTGAAGGGGGCAGCGTCAGGAAACTGGGATTTCAGCGTAGCCTGAAAGCCGACCAATTGTGTCAGCAGGCTGGCATTGAGCGATTTATGACTGGTTTCTGCGACTTTTTTACCAAAGCTGAAACGGCATTCGACTTTGCCACGGGCCAGCTTGCGTGTCAGCGCTTCCCTGAATTGCGATTCGACCGCGCGAAATTCATCATTAATCCTGAATTGCAGGTCCAAAAAGCGGGAATTGACACTTTTAATTTCAATGGTAATAGTGCCAGCATCGGTTTCATTGGTGCTGGTGGCGTAGCCAGTCATGCTAAAAATGCTCAAAGTATTTCCTCTAAAAGGGATGAACTGTGTATCAGATTGCCAAAATTGCGCGTTAGACACTAGGATATTCTTTACAAATACCGCAATAATCAACACAATCCGTTTTGTATAGTGAATTGGAAGATTGATGGCCGCACAAAATAACGCACCTCTACCAGATGGACTGGAAATTGCCGGATACCGCATTGTAAAGAAAATTGCGTCCGGTGGCTTTAGTATTGTATACCTGGCTTCTGATGAAGATGGCAATGCCGTTGCCATCAAAGAGTATTTGCCAAGTTCACTCGCCTTGCGCCAGCAGGGGGAGCTGGTACCTGCTATCTCGAACGAGAATTTACCGATTTATCGTATCGGTTTGAAGTGTTTTTTTGAAGAAGGCCGTGCGCTGGCCCGCATTTCTCATCCCAATGTGGTGAGCGTTATCAATTTTTTCCGGGCTAACGAAACGGTTTATATGGTAATGGCCTATGAGTCGGGGCGTTCGTTGCAGGAGCATATCTTGCGTCGCCGCGACAAGGGTGAAAAACCGCTGGTGTCAGAACGCTTTATCCGGCGCATGTTCAACCAGGTGATGAATGGCTTGCGTGAAGTGCACACCAATAAGCTGCTGCATCTGGATTTGAAACCGGCGAATATTTACCTGCGCCTGGATGGGACGCCGATTTTGCTGGACTTTGGTGCCGCCAGACAAACCCTGAAAACAGACATACCCAAGCTCTATCCCATGTACACACCAGGTTTTGCGGCGCCAGAGTTATATCAAAAAAATGGTAATCTTGGCCCCTGGACTGATATTTACAGCATAGGTGCTTCGATTTTTGCCTGTATGGTAGGTGCGCCGCCACAGCCGTCTGACCAGCGCAAGACCAATGATAAGATGGATGGGCATTATCGTAAGCTGGAAGGTTTATACTCTAGTGAATTAATAGAAGTGGTGCGCTGGTGCCTGCAACTGGATGCGCTGGAACGTCCACAAAGTGTGTTTGCCCTGCAAAAAGCACTGGCAATACAGGCGCAGCCACAGAGAGAACTGAGTTTCATTGAAAAAATGCGCTTGAAGATCACCACCTTCATCAATGGCAAAAGAAAAAAGGTCGAAAGCGACCATACAACAATACAAGAGAGCACCTTGCATTAGATTTGCATTTTTGCAAATAACAGTGTCTTTGACGCCACCTGTTGTTCAAATGAACAGAAGTTCCCATTAACAGAATTAAATCAGAATTAACTTTTATATCACATGCGTTTTTCCGTTTATCAAGAAAGTCATATTGGTGGCCGTAAGGTCAACCAGGATCGAATGGGGTATAGCTTCACTCGGGATTCGATTTTGCTCTTGCTGGCGGATGGCATGGGTGGCCACATCATGGGCGAAATGGCAGCAGCAATTGCCATGCAGACCATAGGCAATCTCTTCCAGCAGCAGGCGCATCCCATGATAGGGCGCCCGGAACGGTTTATGGAAGACAGTTTCCTGGCGGCGCATCAAGAGATACATCGCTATCGCGCCATCAACAACTTGCCGGAAACCCCGCGTACCACCATCGTCGCCTGCCTGATCCAGAATGGTTATGCCTACTGGGCGCATTGCGGTGATTCACGTTTGTACTGGATACGCCAGGGGCAGATTTTGTTGCGTACCAAAGACCATTCGCGACTGGAAACCCTGATTGCGCAAGGCAAGGTTGATCCGGCAGAACGGCATACCCATCCGGACCGCAACAAACTTTTCAATTGCCTGGGCGCGCCGAATGCACCTATCGTCGAATTGTCGCGCCGTGCGGTGTTGCAGCCGGGTGATTTGCTGCTGTTGTGTTCTGATGGCCTGTGGTCGGTATTGCCTGACCATATGCTGGCGCAGCGCCTGCACGACCATACCATAGTGCGGGCCGTGCCTGAACTGATACGGTCGGCCGTCGATATTGCCGGCAAGCAGAGTGATAATGTCACCGCCCTGGCCATGATGTGGGAAGGCGATGACAGGATGGATAATTCCACCATCATTTCTACCAATACCCTGCCTATCGGGTCTGTCACGACGACCATACAGGCACCCATGGATGCTGAAGTGGAAGCCACCGATGGCGATGTCTTCAATGACGCCGAAATAGAAAAGGCCATTGCCGAAATCCGCAACGCGATACATAAATCGTCACGCATTACTACTAAGAATTAAACCACATGTCAAATCCATTTCGCCCTAGTGGGCGTACAGCGGACGCCTTGCGTCCGGTTGTTATCAGTCGCCATTTCACCAAGCATGCAGAAGGTTCGGTCCTGATCGAGTTTGGCGACACACGCGTTATCTGTACCGCCAGCATAGAAGACAAGGTGCCCGGCTTTTTAAAGGGTAAAGGCCAGGGCTGGCTGACCGCCGAATATGGCATGCTGCCACGTTCCACCCACAGCCGCATGGACCGCGAAGCAGCCAAGGGCAAGCAGTCAGGCCGCACCCAGGAAATCCAGCGACTGATAGGCCGCTCCTTGCGCGCTGCCTTTGATCTGGACGCATTTGGTGAACGCACGCTGCATATAGATTGCGACGTCATTCAGGCCGACGGTGGTACACGTACTGCCTCGATCACCGGTGCCATGGTGGCAACTTATGATGCATTTTCCAAACTGGTGGAACGCGGGCTGATTTCACGGGTGCCAGTCAAGCATTTTGTGGCTGCGATTTCTGTCGGTGTGTACCAGTCACACCCGGTACTGGATCTGGATTATCTGGAAGATTCACAATGCGATACCGACATGAATGTGGTCATGACAGAAAACGGCCATTTTGTCGAAGTGCAGGGGACTGCCGAAGGTGAAACTTTTGATCGTGCCACCATGAATCGTTTGCTGGATCTGGCGCAAGAAGGCATCAACGACCTGATCGCCTTGCAAAAACAGGTGCTAGGCTTGCAGGCAAGCTGAAGAGGGTGGGGCTATGAACAAGAAAATCGTCCTGGCATCGAATAATCAGGGCAAGCTGAAAGAGTTCTACCAGATACTTGCCCCGCTGGGTATTACGCTATGCTCGCAATCTGAATTTCAGGTACCTGAAGCAGAGGAACCTTACCTCAGCTTTGTAGAAAATGCTTTGACCAAGGCCAGGCATGCGTCGCGCCTGACCGGCCTGCCGGCGCTGGCAGATGATTCCGGTATCTGCGTGAATGCCCTCAACGGCGCACCGGGTGTGATTTCTGCCCGTTATGCAGGCGAACCCAAGTCTGACCTCAGGAATAATCAAAAGCTGATTGCCGATTTGGCTGGTATTGGCGACAAGTCAGCCTATTATTATTGTGTGCTGGTCTATGTGCGTTCTGAATTTGACCCGCAGCCAGTGATTGCTGACGGTGTCTGGGCTGGTGAATTGATTGCCGATGCCCGCGGTGAAAACGGTTTTGGCTATGACCCGCACTTTTTCTTGCCCAGTCTTAACAAGACCGTGGCTGAGCTGTCAGCAGAACAAAAAAATCAGTTATCCCATCGTGGGCAGGCCTTGCGTGCCCTGGTTGAAAAACTCAGATGATACCGATCAAGCCTATTCCGGCGACACCCGCAGTTCAAACAAGCAAGCGCGATTTATCGGCGGTACCACAAAACGTGGCCAGCCAATACCTGTCGCCAGGCAGCCTTAACCTGACGCAATTGCCGCCGCTGTCACTGTATATTCATTTTCCGTGGTGCGTAAAAAAGTGCCCTTACTGCGATTTCAATTCGCATGAAGTGCGTAGCAACTTTGATGAACAAGCCTATCTGGATGCGCTGCGGGCTGATCTTGAAATGGCCTTGCCCCTGATTTGGGGGCGCAAGATATACACCGTCTTTATCGGTGGTGGCACACCCAGCCTGATGTCAGCAGCCGGGCTGGACAGGCTGTTGTCTGATGTGCGCACCTTGCTGCCACTGGACGGTGCGGCTGAAATCACCATGGAAGCCAATCCAGGCACGTTTGAAGCAGAAAAATTCCGCTCATACCGCCAAAGCGGTATCAACCGCCTGTCGGTTGGCATACAAAGCTTTAACTCACGTCACCTGGCAGCGCTGGGCCGCATCCATGACGGCGACGAGGCACGTCGCGCCATCGATATAGCCAGGGCCAATTTTGACAACTTCAATCTAGACCTGATGTTTGCCTTGCCCGGCCAGACCCTGGAAGAAGTCAGGCTGGATGTGGAAACCGCCATCGCTTTTGCACCACCGCATTTATCCCTGTATCACCTGACGCTGGAACCGAATACCTATTTCGCCAAATACCCACCCGCGATACCGGATGATGACCTCAGTGCCGAAATGCAGGATCTTATCCATGCCAACATGGCGGCTGCCGGTTACGGTAATTATGAAGTGTCTGCCTACGCCAGGACAAAACGCGAATCGCGACATAACCTGAATTACTGGAACTTTGGTGATTACCTGGGCATAGGTGCCGGTGCGCATTCCAAACTGTCTTTCCCCCACCGTGTGGTCAGGCAGGCGCGCTACAAGCAACCCAAAGCGTATATGGATGCCGTGGCAAGCGGCAATGCCGTGCAGGAATCTGCAGAAATCCACCCGGATGAAATGGGTTTTGAATTTATGCTGAATGCCTTACGCCTGCAAGGCGGGTTCAATGTCAACCTGTTCCAGGAACGTACCGGCATGCTGCTCAATACCATCGAGAGCGAGTTGCTTGAGGCAGAAAAGAAGGGCTTGCTATACCGCGATCACCAGACGATCTCACCCACGGCTTTGGGCAAACTTTTCCTGAACGATTTGCAGCAGATTTTCTTGAAAACCACCTGATCCTGGCAGGTGCGTCACCCATCACTTTGTAAAATCCTTACGCATTTTTCTGCAGGCAGCCATTCGCGCGCTGTCTTGCAGTGAAGCATTTTCGCGACACTTGCTCAACTATATAGCAACGATACAGCAACGATATTGCAAGTTCTGGCCTTGTTTTTAAAGGAAACAGACAGTCCTGCCGATAATATCCAAAATACCTCATGTATTGCTTTAAATTATGTTGCAATTGCTAAATTCTCAAATTAATATCTTTAACAATTTCTGATCCAAATTGCTCTTCCACTTATGACACAACACCGAGGAATTGGCACATTTTTGCCAGTCATGAACGGCAAACAGCAACTGCAGGCATTGCAGGCTGATTTTGGTAACGTGCCTGTGGCAGAAGTGTTTTCGATTCTTCAGTTTTTGAATGAGAGCGAATTCTTTACCAGGCTAAGCCCCATTTCGCTGCTGGTAAAAATCAATGATGTTGCCCAGGTCCCCGTTGATCTGGATACCCGCCTGCCTGTCGCAAGGTTGAAGCTGTGCGTACCCGAAGTGCATGCCAGCGACAAAGAGATACAACTCAGGTTAAAGCATTTTTCTTCGCTGGGCGTGGCGGTAGTATTGGATGATTTTACCGCCCGTTGTGAACCCGCCTGGGAAGGCACCAAAATTCTTGCGGTTGATTGCCACATCGCCATACCTGCCCAGGTCAAACCATGGCTGGGGCGCTTGCATGGTGGCATGCATCTGGCAAAAAACCTGTCCAGTGCCGTACTACAAGAGCATGCTGGTGAGGCCGGTTTCAAATGGTTTTCTGGCGATTATGCATTTAATCCACCTGCCAATAATAAAACCGCCGATGCCAGCGTCAGGACGCGTTTGCTGAAGCTGCTGGGCCTTGTCGCCCGGGATGCCGAATCGCGTGAACTGGAAGAACTTTTCAAGCAAGACACCACCCTGTCTTTCATGTTGTTTAAGCTGGTGAGCTCGGCTGCCTTTGCCCAGACCGTTGGGGTATCCAGTTTTGGCCAGGCCATCAACCTGCTGGGCCGACGACAGTTGCAAAGATGGCTGCAATTATTGCTATACGCGCGCCAGCATGACAACGGTGGTGGTTTGAACCCCTTGATGCCCCGCGCCGCTTTTCGTGCCAGCCTGATGGAGGCTATCTGCCACAAGCAGGGCGGCAATAAAGACCAACTGGATTGCGCCTTCATGGTCGGCATGTTTTCATTGCTGGACAAATTGTTTGGCAACTCGCTGGCAGAAGTATTGCAGTCGCTGAATTTGCATACCGACGTGCTGGACGCCTTGCTGCACAAATCCGGGCAACTGGGCAAATGCCTGGACCTGGTAGAGCGGGCCGACCGTGCGCATGCGCACTTTGACATGGCATTGATGGGCGAAATCGGCCTTAAGCCGGATGAGTATTATGACTGCGTGATCTCTGCCTATGCATGGGTCAACCAGGTTTGTCAGGACATGTGAGCATGAGCATGCCGCCCGCGATCAACGAACTGGAAATCGGCGTCAGCCTGAGCGAGGCCGTATTGTGCCTGCAAGGCGAAGCGCTTGATGCAGAATTGAACCGTATCGTCAGTGCCATTTTTAACGATGCCAATGCCGCTTTCAAACGCGGTTTGCCCGACCCAGGACAGATGCAGGATGCAATACATTGCGCCGCTACTGCCGAAAGTTACTATGTGCTGTCCGGCAAAATGGGACGCATCAACCAGGCGGACATACAAAAACTGAACATATTGGCTGCGCTGACAGCCAGCCTGTTTTCACGCCGTGCTTTGCTGGACAAGCAATACCAGGCATCCGCCCAGGCGCAACTGCAACAGACGCAGATACTTGATCAGATTCATGAATCCGTCATTACCATGGATCTGGCAGGCTTCATCATCAGTTGGAACCGTGGCGCAGAAAAACTGTTTGGTTATGACGCCCAGGAAGTCATCGGCAAGAATATTCTTTTCCTGTATGACGACGAAGACATCGATGGCCTCAAGCTGTATGACAGCTTTCTGGAGCAGGGCGGGCGCGAGATGGAAGTGCGCCGCAAAAAGAAATCCGGTGCAGTGTTCTGGGCCAGCCTCAGCCTGTCACCTTTGTGTGATACCCATGGCATGCCCATCGGCATCATCGGCTATTTAAGCGACATTACTGCGCGCAAAGAAGCCGAAGACAAAATCAATTACCTGGCCTATTACGATGCGCTGACGAGCCTGCCAAACCGCAGCCTGTTCAAACAATTGGTGGACAAAGCCCTGTTGCAGTCACAACGCAACAACACCAGTGCCGCCATCATCTTTATTGACCTGAACCGTTTCAAGCTCATCAATGACACCCTGGGCCATGATATTGGCAATGAACTGCTGCGCCAGGTCTCGTCCCGGTTTTTGACCACCTTGCGCGAAAACGACATCGTCGCCCGTCTGGGTGGTGATGAGTTTGCGATTGCCTTGCTGGATATTAGCCAGCATTTTCATGCCAGCCTGGTGGTGCAAAAGCTGTTGCACGCGCTAGAGAATGCATTCGTAGTGGATGGGCATGAACTGCGGGTAGGGGCCAGCATAGGCATCAGCGTCTACCCGCAAGATGGTAGCGGTGCTGACACCCTGCTGCAAAAAGCCGATATCGCCATGGTGAAAGCCAAGCGCAGTGCCGGCAACGTATCCGGCAGTTTCTTGTTTTACAGCGACAGCATGAACCAGAGCATCGCCGGCAGGCTGTACCTGGAATCCGCCATGCGCAAGGCGCTGGAAAACCAGGAATTTTATCTGGTGTATCAACCCAAGGTAGACCTGGCCAGCGGCAAAATCATCGGTGCCGAAGCGCTATTGCGCTGGCAACATCCAGACAAAGGCTTCATCTCGCCAGTAGAGTTCATCCCCGTTGCCGAAGAAACCGGCTTGATCCTGC
Source organism: Undibacterium sp. Di26W (assembly GCF_049340265.1). NCBI lineage: Bacteria > Pseudomonadati > Pseudomonadota > Betaproteobacteria > Burkholderiales > Oxalobacteraceae > Undibacterium > Undibacterium sp. Di26W. The sequence goes on along the minus strand of NZ_JBMPOR010000005.1, from coordinate 3,252 downwards.
AAATTGATGAATGGGTACTGGAAACCGCCTGCGCCCAGGCCAAAGCCTGGCAAGACAGCGGCATTGCGCCTTTCCGCGTTGCCGTCAACGTATCAGCCAGGGAATTTACCAATAACCTGCCAGTGCGCGTCAAAGAAGCCTTGCAGCGGTATCAGATATCACCCCAGTGGCTGGAACTGGAAATTACCGAAGGCATGCTCATGCACAGCTCGGAAAGCGTGATCGCCATCATGGAGCAAATCACAGCACAAGACGTAGTGCTGGCACTGGACGACTTTGGCACCGGCTATTCCAGCTTGTCGTACCTGAAACGTTTCCCTATTGATACGCTTAAAATCGACCGGTCCTTCATACAAAGTATCCCCACCGACCCCAACGATTGCGCCATCGCCAGCGCCATCATCCTCATGGCCAAGCAGCTACACCACAAAGTCATCGCCGAAGGCGTGGAAACCCGCGAACAACTTGATTTTTTGATCAAGGCTGGCTGTGACGAGGTGCAAGGCTACCTGTATTCCAAACCCGTCAGCCCGGAGCAGATCATCAGCCTGCTGGACAAGAATTTTCATACTGAAATTTGAGCCTTGTTGAAGAAGCATAATCCGGGTATAATCATCGGCTCGGAAGCTTGGCAGAGCGGTTGAATGCACCAGTCTTGAAAACTGGCGAGGTGTTATAGCCTTCGTGAGTTCGAATCTCACAGCTTCCGCCATTTACCTATATAAATCAAAGACTTAAAAAGCTTTAGCACAGTAATTAACTTGCTGCCTAAGGGTTTATATCAACTGATAAGCGTGCTTATCGTCAAAGAATTCAAGGTCATTTAGGCTTAAATTAGGCTTAACTGATGTTGAATGTCTCCTGCGATTGTACCATCGCAATACTTTCACTACTTTTATTCAAGATGCATTGCCCTATTCGTTTTGATAGAGCTATTCATTTATTGATCTTCAGCTTTCTAAGTTAAGAATCCTTAGGATTAAGCTAAAGCTCCCAATAGTTTTCTCAGTCCCCAAGAAGGCATAATTTGACAAATTGACATTGTGATGATATTATTTATGCATAGGTTGAAAAACAAACTAACCTATTAAATCTAGCCCGCACTTAATCCCTGCGGGCTTTTTTTTGCTTAATCACTAAGAAAGGAATCAATGACGCACCTAGGTATTGCACTAAACGAAACCTCTCTTAAGGATCATGTTTATGATGATTCCTTAGTTTTAATTTACATCAAAACCATCCTTTCAGATGGATTCAATTTGAAAAGTACAGCACTCTCGTCGCATCCTGAATTTTTGGAGGCGCAACCCGAGCGCTGCGGCAGTATCCAGTGCCACCTGGTCATACCCGCTATCCCTGCGTCTTTGATCCGTTTCCCTTGCTGTGGCAATGGCTGCCTCCAGCGACATGCCTTCCCGCACCGTTAAATCCACGTAATAAATAGGAGAACGATGGCTCATCGTCGTGCTTTTACCTCTGAGCCGCAGTTCCAGCGGCAGACAAGCCAGCAGATTGCCAGACACCGCCTGATAATAGCTAAGACGTGCTGCCAGGGTGCGGATGCTGTTAAACCCGGTTGTCCTGAAGATGAACGACCCCAGTTCATCCTCATCCCCGATCTGTACATTCAGACGGCCATAGGGTTTGCAGGCACCGCCCTTTGCCAGTTCACAACCATCTGGCGAAGGGCAGGGCAGGCTTTGGAGTCCCGACTTGGTATAGCGTCTGCACGTTTCCCCGTTCCCCACACATAGTGGTCGGCCAGTCTGCCGGTCGAACAGGCTGTACTCGGCCCGCAAGTTCAGGCCGGGTTCACTGAACAGTACCCGTACAGGGATCGAGCGCAGCTTGTCTGTTCCTCCTGACTTCTTGCGCAATGCTTCATTCATTGGATGGTTCAACCATCCATTCCGCCCCTGTACCTGTGAAGTAATAGTAAAAAAGTCTTCCTTGACTGGCAGACGTTTACCGTTCGTTTCAACTATGCTGCCTATGGAAATACGGCCCAATATGGGAGGCGTGATAGCGAGACCTTTGATCATCATGATTCCTTGAAATAAAAAAAGAAAGCCTGCCCTCTGGTAATCAGGGGCAGGCTGTATGGACTTGCAGAAGGGGAAAATGCAGCTTGATTAAACTGGTACTAATGGGAAAATTCGCCAGCATCCGGATTGTTCAGTCACCAGTTTCAGGTGTCAGCAAGAATCGTCGGCTACCCGGCCTGAGCAGCGGATAACGCTCAAGCAAATCCGGTTGATCCAGCAGCAGCTTCTCAACATCAAGACGTGCACTGTCTTTCGAACGTTTCCAACTGACACGACCAGTTTCAAAACTCGCCGTACTCGCATTCTCCATGCGCTGCTGGATTTGCTGCGCCAGCAAAGCGGCCAGTTCTTCCCGGTTCGCTATATCCGCCCGCAGATTGACCAGATCGGCAAAGATGGCTGACATTTCCGTATCAGTGGTGAAATCGAGATGATTGCCCGAATCCTGCGGATACAGACAGCGCAAGGCCAACTCAGCAGATTCTGATCCGTCCGCAGGTGGTGGTGTATCCGTTTCCACGTAATACCAGAACTGTCTTTCCAGTGCCATCAGTCGGGCAATCAACTCATCATCGCGAGTAATACGATAAATTCTGATTTCCTGCCCACATACCAGCACACAGACATCTGCAGCCGTCTTACCCGTGACAGCAAGCTGATGCTGTACCTGACAGACAATGTATTCCGGCACACCCTCACGCCACAACCTGACCCCAAATTCCCCGGCAGTCTTGCATTCCAGTATTTGCACATCCGGTGCACCGGTCACTTCCCGGTCGATATTCGCCAGCATCCAGGACTTGTCAGGATCAGGATGTTGTAGCACCGCATTGATCTTGCGCACCCGGTTGCCAGTGCGGCGGGTGTAATGTGCTGCGACTAGGGAATCTGAGCGAATTGCTGGAAGGGTGAAGCAAACTCAGGGTTTGCCCAGCATCATTCTAAGAAGCTATTCGAGATCTTATTGTAAACAAAAAGAATATTGCGTAAACTTGGGTAATGAGAAAAACCTACCCAAGCGATATCAGTCGAGAACAGTTTGCGAAGATAGAAGATCTTTTGCTGAGCGCACGCAAGAAGACCAAGCCGCGCAAAGTGGATTTATATGATGTGTTTTGCGCGGTATTGTACGTGTTAAAAAGCGGCTGCCAGTGGGACATGATACCGAGCGACTTTCCTCCCAAAAGTACGGTGTACACGTACTTCA